>CBFGBH010000019.1:0-1827 GCA_965646995.1 Candidatus Onthoplasma sp. | reverse complement strand
GGCACGATTGCAGGATACATATATTCAAACACTTCTTCATTGTGTCTGTATATTCCAAAATACTACTCATTTTCTTATATCTCAAAAAAAGAGGAAAGAAGTTTTTAATAAATCTCCTCTATACCGATATTCTTTAAATATTGATACGTTCCATCATAATATTCTGGCAATCGCGTACTATCTTCCCAATATCCACTTAGATTTTTATTAGGATTTCCAGTTGGAACACAAATTACCATCCCTGCCCCTTGCGCGTGTTAAAAGAACTCTATATGCATTTAACATATATTTAATATACTCTTGCTTATTCTCGGTATCTGGTATTTGCTCAACCCATTTAGTTTGTCCATTAAATTTATAATAACGCCATTTTTTTGTTATCATATCTCATATCTGCATCCCATAATACACAAGTGTAATCAAGTTCCAAACCTTGAACTTGAATTTCAGTCGCTGCGTCTTCCAAATAATTTGATGACCTAGTATCTACTTTATCTTCCAAAAACCAGTGTACTGCATTTTCATCACCAGACAGTAGCATATGTATCCCCAATGGATTGTATCTTGCGGACTCTTTTGTTACTAAAACGCCAGTTCTCTCTGTCCCTCTAACTTTTTCGTGTAACCGCTTTTTTGCTGTTTCCATATCTCTAGTTAAAACTATTTGGGAATATTAGTATTTTTAACCAAGAATAGAATCACATTCTTTGTATCTTTTTAAGAATATTATGAATCAATCACGTTATCAAAATTTGAACTATGTATTAGGTAAATTTATATTGCTCTCATTATTTAGTTATAAGATACTACGATATTATTTTACTAAACTCTACTCATATTAATATGAATATTTGATTTTTTTAATATATATTTATTTGAATAAAAAAAAGTTTATGCTATACTAAATTTAAAGTAGGAGGAATTTATGCCTAAATTTAAATTAGCTGTTTTTGATATTGATGATACTCTTGCAGAGATAAATAAACCCATACCCAAAAAAGTTTTACACTTATTGAATAAATTAAACAGACAAGGAACTCAGTTATGTTTAGCCTCGGGTAAACCTACAGATAATATACATGGATTCGTTAGACAAACTGGACTTCAAAATGTTTTAATTATCGGTGAAAATGGATATTTAACTTATTTTGGCGGAAAATTTCCGCCTGATGAAATATATCCTATTTCTATTAATAAAATAGACAAAGAAAATATGCAAGAACTAAAGTTCGAGTTATCAAAGCAAAAGTTCGTTAAAAATAAAGATGCTTGGATTCAGCCCATAAGTGGATACATTAATTTTACATATAAAAATGAAAATTTCGCACTTAGAGATGAGGCAAAAAAATGGTTCAATAAAATGCTTAATACATCGAAATATTCTAACTTAGAGATGTTTTGTCATAGTGATTCCATTGAAATAGTAATTAAAGGTATAAATAAAGGAACCACTATTAGACAGGTCTGTAATAAACTTCGAATAACAACACAAAATGTAGTTTCAGTTGGCAATGGCGAAAATGATATCCCTATGTTTGATGTCACGGGTTATTCTCTAGGTGTAAATTTGCCAATGCAATTTCAAAGTAAAGTTAACAAACATTTTACTAAAATTAATAATCTTTTGAAATATTTAATTAAAATCAATAATTAACAACCCCCAAAACACGAGAGAGGCAAAAAACGAACTATTCTTCTAGTTCGTTTTTTTTACTTCTTTTTTAGTTTGTTATCACTTTCTCACTGCGGTATTCTAAGCGGATCTTCGTGTCGCTCTCTGTCTTATAGCGGATTATTACTCTATCTTCTTCTATTCGTATCTCGTAG
>CBFGBH010000018.1:0-2062 GCA_965646995.1 Candidatus Onthoplasma sp. | reverse complement strand
CTTTTTGACCTCCCACTCCTCTCCCCAAAAACAAAAAAGACTGCTCACATTTCGTGTGCAATCTTTCGACACTATCTAACAAAGTATGATAATAACTCATAGCATTGTGATTTTATTTGCTGATTTTCAAAGTACATACAACCTGCTCTAAATAGCCATACAATATTTTTAATATCGGTACTATTAGAGTTTTTGATTAAAAACGTATTTATAGTATGGTCATCTTTTGTGAGTGAGTAGTGATTATGAGAGTACGGGTCAAACTGATAATTTACGTACATATTGCCGTTTTTATAATCAAGCCAAAACCCATACGTCCTGCCGTTATAATCAATAGCACAATTAAAATTGCAGGTAGTAGGCTTAGATGCTATAAAGCGGTCATTATCTAGGTACGACTTATTTTCGATACTATACTCTGCATACGTTGTACCTTCGGTTAGTTTACCGATGCGTGACGTTTTCTTTTGCTCGATAAACGTCTTATTAGTGTACTGCTCACATAGTATACCCTTAGTCTTATCTACGTAAAATCTACTACTAAACGGCTTGATATTAAAATACAAGTAGTACGGGTTAGCAATAGTTATATTATTACCTAGTAAATACACGCCTCTCGGTTGTACTGCCGTCTTATCATTTTCTCGGTCACGAAATATTGTTTCCGTAAATTCTAGCAACATGACAACCTCATCGGCTAGGTAGTGATAAGTTTTACCCATGATTAAAAACTCATCGAATACTATTTTATCTACGTTAGGGTACGCACTAGACTTTGCTATTGCGCTTGTAGATAGCGCGAAATAGTAGCCCATAACCTCGCCGTCTATGTAGAGTGTTCCGTACTTTTTAGAGCCTTTGATTTCAAACTTATGTTTAGGATAGCGTGATGCTATATCATCAAAGAATGTCCTACGCATCAACTCTATTTCAGTACCATATCGTCTAAGCCATACAAACTGCTTTTTATTGCGTATATAGTCATCTATACACCAACACTTAAACCCGTATGTCTTACCTCCACCTCGGTTGCCTACTAGCATATTCCAAAAACATTTATGCGATAGCAACTGACCTTTATCGTACCATTTACTCATTAGCCAATAACTCCTCTAACTCTTGAATACGTTTTCGGTTATTCTCTGCCTCGTTATAGAGCGCTATAAGTTTATCGTATGCAGGCACTCCGTCATCGTCTAATTTATTGAGTGTGTAGAGCCTGCGGTACTTTTGCTCATGTATTGTGTAGTAGTTATTAAACCACAAATTGAGTAGCATTAATTCCTGTTCTAATTTATCCAAGTTTTACCCCCCATACCTCTTTTAATTTACCGAGGTTATTAGATGTTTTGTTATTATATCCGCAATTTTGAATATATAAAATATTGCCGTTGTGTAGTTCTACGTTTATCCATAGATCAGCGTTATTTGCAGGTCTTTTAGCCGTTATAAAACTATACACTCCGCACTCGCCTGCGGGTATCATTAGACCATGCGCGGTTATAGTATTATCTAAGAATGTAGACAATATTAGAATATCATAACCCAATGGTATGGTAGCCCTCTCATGATAACCCAAGTTTCCTGTATATAATTTATCAAATTTAATTTTATTGAGTTTAGTCATTATATTAGTTAGACTATTATTTATATTAGTAAAGTCGCCTGTATTTGCTGTCATTGTGTTTGCTGTGATATTTTGTGATGTGTTAGACTTATCAGCCTTATTTTCTAAGTCTAGGTTTATTACTTTATAATTTCCCGAAGTTGCATCTCTACTTGACCCCATATAAACAGGGTGAGCATTTTCAACACCAGCATAAAATATGTAGTAGTGTTTATTGTTATATTCACCGCTAGCATTATATCTATTGCTTACAAATAGAGTACCTGTACCATACTCGCTAACATATCCTTTACCATTATAGTATAATTTAATAGCATTCTTGTTTATATAATATATCCCGTCCTCCAACTCCCATATATTACAATCGTTGTCAATAGACTTTACACCTCTCTTAGTAGCCTCAGTAATTTCATTAGGTAGTGTAGTATCTACAGC
>CBFGBH010000017.1:0-3176 GCA_965646995.1 Candidatus Onthoplasma sp. | reverse complement strand
ACTTTTCCCCTACTGGTCATGCCGAGACCATTACGAGCGACACGAGTCTGCAATACACAGTCGAACATATCAATACCACGCTCTACGCTCTCAAATATATAATCCGGAGTACCCACTCCCATTAGATATCTAGGCATATTATCTGGGTAATGACCTTTCATAGCGTCTAGCATCTCTATCATGACAGGTTTAGGTTCGCCGACAGACAATCCACCTATTGCAATACCGCACTTGCAATATTTTTTAGTTTCTTCCAAACTTTTTAAACGCAAATCTTTATAGAAATTACCCTGCACTATCGGAAATAGCATTTGATTAGGATTTTTGTGTGCCTTGACACATCTATCAAGCCAGTTTAGAGTCCTAGTCATCGCTTTCTCTGCTTCGCTATACTTGATACCATAATCACTACACACGTCGAACGCCATAATTATATCCGCACCGAGATTATTCTCTATTTCTATCGCTTTCTCTGGACTAAAAAACATTTTTGCTCCAGATAGATGATTTTTAAACTCCACTCCGTCATCAGTAATTTTACGAATATCTGCCAAACTAAAAACTTGAAAGCCACCAGAGTCGGTCAACATTGGTCGATTGAAATTCATAAATTTATGTAGTCCACCCGCTTTTTTTACTAACTCGTCGCCCGGACGAATGTGTAAGTGGTAAGTATTAGCAAGAATAATCTGTGCTCCTACTTCGTATAGGTCGTCACTTGTGAGTGATTTCACTGTCGCAAGTGTACCCACAGGCATGAAAATAGGCGTGTAAATATCGCCATGTGGCGTATGTAATATCCCTGTCCTCGCCCCACTGTTTTTATCTATATGCAATACTTCATAACTAAATTTTTCGTTCATTTATTTTCCTTGTTTTTCGTTATTTAATTTATCTATCACTTGATTAAATGTTAGTTTTAATCTATCGGCATTTTTGATAATGCTAAATCTATCGACATTCTCATAGTCTAGAATTTTAATTCCTGCGTTCTCGATATCTCGGATTAGTCGTTCGCGTTGATCTGGCGTATCATAATAATGTCTATTATCATATGCTACTATTAAACCAATGCCTGCAATCTGCTGTAATTGAAAGACTATTCTATTATTATCAAAATCTTTATCTTTGAAAACCCAGTCTAATTTGTCATCTGTGAAGAGAAGTGTATAGCCCTGCTTAAATAATTTCTTCTCTTGCTTTAGATTTTTCTTATCGTCAGGCTCACCTTTTCTATTCATGAGAGATATGCCGTCAATATCTGTACCGTCTGTGTCGTTACGAATAGATTTTCTTAGTCTCACACACTTGCTCTTAAGGTCTGGCTCATCTAGACTGACATTCGGTGGAAGATAATAATTGGTCATAATGTGACGCTTATAGAAAAGTATGAAACCACGAGATAACAAATTCTTTTCGTTATCTTCTAGAGTCCCTGCAATCTTTAATTCAACCTCTATCCAATTCGCCATTTTTTACCCCTACATTATAAACATTGAGTCGCCGAAACTGAAAAAGCGGTAACTATTCTCTACTGCGTTCTTGTATAGATTCATAGTATTTTCATAGCCTGCGAATGCACTGACTAGCATTATTAATGTACTTTTCGGTAGGTGAAAATTCGTAATAAGTGCGTCTACCACTTTGAATTTATACGGCGGATAGATGAATATACTCGTATCTCCTTCGCTAGCCTCGAGTGGTACGCCACTTCGTGCCACGGTCTCGAGAGTACGCACACTGGTAGTTCCCACTGCGATAATTCTTCTATTCTCGCGTTTCGCCTTATTGATTTTCTCTGCGACCTCTTGACTTAGGCGATAATGTTCGGTGTGCATATCGTGTTTAGTGATGTCTTCTTCTTTGCACGGACGGAATGTACCTAACCCTACATCAAGGGTAAGTTCTAGTACTTCTACTCCCATATCTTGTATTTTCTTTAAAAGTTCGGGCGTAAAATGCAGTCCAGCAGTAGGTGCTGCGGCACTACCTTCGACCTTGTTATACACTGTCTGATAGCGTTCTTTATCTTTTAATTTTTCATGTATATAATGCGGTAATGGCATACTGCCTACTCTATTCAAAATATCTTCAAATACACCCTTAAAAATAAATCTCACTACTCTATTGCCGTCTGATAAAATTTCTAACAATTCACACTTTAGTTCGTCACTTACAGTGAGAATATTACCTATTTTAACTCGTTTACCCGGCTTTAATAATACTTCCCAATCGGTAAGATTTCGTCGTTTGAGTAGCAATATCTCCACACTCGCACCAGTATCTTTTTTCGCCATTAATCTAGCAGGTAAAACACGAGTATTATTGACGACCAAGACATCGCCTTTTTTAAGAAAATCGGTAATATCTTTGAACTGACGATGATAAGTATCTTTCGTCTTTCTATCAAAAACTAGCAGTCTACTCTCATCTCTTTTCTCTAGCGGAGTCTGTGCTATCAAATTCTCTGGAAGATGATAGTCATAGGTAGATAGTTTCTTGTAATCTATCATTCTTCATCTCCTGTACTTTCGTCTGGTAGTTGAAATGATTTAGGTACTGGCAGACCAAAATGTTCATATGCGAGTCGTGTCACCATTCTACCCCTATTCGTACGCATGACGAAACCGATTTGCAATAGATACGGCTCGACTACATCTTCGATAGTGGAGACTTCTTCATTGGTTGTCGCAGACAACGTCTCTAGTCCCACTGGCCCACCGCCGAATTTCTGTATCATAGACATTAATACTCGCTTGTCCACATAGTCAAGACCTAAATCGTCTATATCCATTAAGTCTAATGCTCGCTTAGCATCGGCTACTGTAATGCGGTCTTTATCTTCTACCTGCACATAATCACGCACACGACGAAGAATTCTATTAGCAATACGAGGCGTACCACGACTACGCTTCGCTATCTCGATAGTCGCATCTTCGTCAATATAAACTTTTAATATATCAGCCGAACGAGTTACAATCTTCGCTATCTCGTCTACAGTATACATCTCTAGTCTACACGATATACCGAAACGGTCTCGTAGTGGGCTAGATAAATTTCCCGCTTTGGTGGTAGCACCAATTAAAGTAAAAGGCTGAACTTTTAGCCTCATACTCCTAGCACTAGGCCCTTTACCAACTATAAAATCAAGCGCATAGTCCTCCATCGCTGGATAA
>CBFGBH010000016.1:0-3364 GCA_965646995.1 Candidatus Onthoplasma sp. | reverse complement strand
CTTTCATAGAAGAGTACACAAGCGAGTTAAAGGAGATAGCAAGCAGATACCAGATAGGAGTAGCGACACGGACACACGCGATGTTAAAACAGATATATTGGACAGCCGAGACAGAGAGTCCAAGTGGTCAGTTATATATCTATCTAGGGAATGGACAGGCAATAGGTAATTTACCGGTATTTAGGAAAGAATATAATAGCCTAATAGCATGGAAGAATGGAGATACATATTTAGGTAATATAGGACAGGTAAGAGCGGTATATCCTACCAGTATATACAATGATGACTTACATTCTATTAGTGCAAACGAAAGTCTATATGAATTCTGGGCATTAGCACATGGAGGAAATGTAGGAAGTATAACACTCACTCCATACTATTTTAGGAAGTCATATAACCTAAATGTAGAGACATTAAATAATAATAAGTTAGGAAGATATGGCTATGTAAGACTAGATATAGAGGATATAATAGATAATACACATACAGGCTCGTACATGTATATCTATAACCCAGATACCAAGAATATGGAGTGCTATGAATGGAAAGGAAGCGTGACAGCTAGCTTAAAAGCAAAAGCACCAGACCAAAGACTATACGCAGGGTGCAATATAACCATAACAGTATACGACCAGAGTATAGACCATTCAGAAGACAATTTCATAGGGTATAGATACACATCAGGACAAGTAAGAGGACTAGATAATAAAGAAGGTTATGAGTTAATAGACTATGAAACCAAAATACAGGCAGCGAAGATAGACCAAGATAACCTAGCAAATAATAGCGACTTTGTAATAGATGTGAACTATGATAAAATAAACTATGAGCTAAGGATATCCATGTCTAATGGAGATATAGAGCATGGATACTTCATAATAAAGCATAATGGAAAGATAGATAGTTATACAAATACAGCAAGTACACTGCTTACAGGCTTACAAGTAGGCGAGATATACCAGATAGAATACTTTTCAAGTATAGGGTGTGAGTACCAAGAAACATGTATGAGTATAATAGTGAATGGAGTAAGATATAGCCTAACACCAGACATAAGGTATTTCGATAAAACCCTACAGACATATACACTGATCTTAGATGGGACATGGTTAAGAGAGAAGTATTATAGCGTAGCAGACAATACATATATTACAGAGGATGCAAGAATAGGCGAGATAGTAATAAACACACAAGAGATAGCATTCAGATACGGAGTAAAGATATATGATGCGGGTCAAGATAGATGGCTAGATAGCGTTAAACTAGCAGAAGGAAGTTGGAGCTTAAGAGATATAGATATAACACTAGACTGGGCATTTGACGAGATAGCGATAGGTTATGGGTATAAGGGAAATAGCAAAGAGTATGCCGTAGTAGAGAGTTGGGCATACCAAGTAAACGAGCCGGGAGCAAGGACTAGACATTTACATACCTATCCGTTCCCAACAAAGATAGAAGATATAGGTAGCAAGTATAAGGTAAATAAAGAAGTACTGGGATATCTGGTAAGTACAGCATCGGGAAAGATATTAGACGAAGATAATAGGACATTCTATTTTGCGTTAAGTGTACGAGAGATATATACAATAGAGGTACGAGTAGAAGAGCCGAAGTACGATTCAAATATTTCAAGAAGAAGTACAACAATAACCAACGCAGGAACAAATAGAGTAACCCTAACCCAAGAAGAGTACTCAAATTACCAAGAGATAGAAACTGTATACACATACAATAACTTAATAAATAGCCTAAGTAGTAGTTATGACCCAAGATATTATACAGGAGTAGAATACTATTTAGATGGATTAAGACTAGATAGTACTAGATTTGCAGTAACAGAGAATGCAAACCTAGTAATAAAATACATACCAAAAGAACTAGAGAGTAAGATAGAGTATAGACTAGATAATAGAGTAGTAGGAGTAGAAGAGTTAGAAGACATCCTATATAGCGAGATAGTACTACGAGCAGGAGCACACTTATACCTAGGAGAAGAGATAGAAGTAAGGTATGAGAGGAAAGAAGGAGCGAGTGCGGACTACAATACAAACTATAATGTGAATATATATGTAAATACCAAGACACATAAGTTAGGTGAGAACAATATATACACGATACAGAGAGAAGATTATGAATACGGCGAGTTAAAGTTCATAGTAGAGATAGAGTCACATTCGAATGATGAAGTGATAATAGACATAGTACTAATAGGCGGAACAGAGAAACCGACAGATAACTACGGAACATTTACGATGTATATAGGAGAAGAAGCCCAAACAAATCTCAATGCGAAACAGGTATTTGAAGGAAGTAAGGTAAGCTTAGAGTTGAACTTAAATGCAGGATATAGATATGTAGGCTATAGGGCAAGTCAGGAGACAGAATATACGAGAAAAGAACTCGAAGGTAATAGACTGGTATTAACAGAGAGCTTAGAAGCAAGAGATAGTTATACAAGATATATAGTAGCGATAGAGAAGATAAAATATACAGCGGTACTACAGATAGGGAACGAACAAGAGCATAGACATACAATCTCAAGTAGCGGACTAATAACGACCCAGAATAGCGATGGAAGTGAGATATATATACAAGGGATGTATGTAGGCAAAGAGATAACGTTTAGGGAACAGAGTATAATAGAAACCGAAGGAACGATAGGATATTATTACTATTATATAGATGAAGACGGACAAAGAGTAGAGAGCGAGATAATAGATAAGAATACAGAGATAGTGACAAGCGAAAGAGTAATAAACGCAAAAGAAGGAAGAATCTACTATGGAGTAAGGACAGAGGAGAAGTATAGACTAACGTTAACATACTCGAATAGTAAGAACTTCAGCGATAGATACATAAGCGAAGAAAATGGCTACTATGTAAAAGGGACAGAGATAGGATATAGATATACACCAAAAGAGATAGGGAAATATATAATAACGATAAGAATAAATGGAGAAGAAGTAGAGAGAAGCGAAGATAGAGTAGAAGGGAAGATAATACTAGACGAAGACAAAGAAATCCAAGTGAACTGCGAGAAGAAGAGATACAAAGTAGAGATAGAGGAATACGAGTATAGGAAGCTAGAGGAGATAGGTACAGAGATAGAGAAAGAGGAAAACCCAAGGACAGACCTAGAGAGTAGCGGACAGATATATGAAGAGATAGCGGAGATAAGAGTAAGCCTAAGACAAGAGGGAAGATACCTAACGAAGATAGAGATAATAGATGAGAATAAGCACCTAATCCTAGACCTAATAACAGGAGATAAAGAAGGCGAAGGCTACGAGATACGAATAGAAGAAGATAGAGTAATAATCCGCTATAAGACAGAGAGCGACACGAAGATCCGCTTAGAATACCG
>CBFGBH010000015.1:0-6030 GCA_965646995.1 Candidatus Onthoplasma sp. | reverse complement strand
AAAAACAAACAAAAAGGAGTAGAAATTACTCCTTAATGCTATCTTTAGCGAGGCTCTCTATCATGCGGCGCATCTTCCTCTTCTTCCTTACTATACTTATCGCTATTATCGCTCCTATTAACATTATTACTCCCGCACTTACTCCTAGTCCTATTATCAAGCCCAAATTGCTTCCTTCTTCTCTTACTACTATTATTAGTCCTATCTCATTCTCGAATTCCACTTTACCTGTTGTTACCTCGTCTATCTCTTCTCCTATCTTTGTATATACTCGTATCTCTCCTCTTATCTCGTATTCTATCTTGTATCTTCCGTTCGGTATATACTCCTCTCCTCCTCGCTTGAAGCTTACCTCATATATATACGCTACCTTCCCTATCTCTTCTTCTCTTGCTCCTAGCAGTCGCGCTATCTCTTCTCTTTCCTCTATTCGTCTTACCTCTAATTCTACGCCTTCTTCAAATCCTATATCGCTCTCTGCTTTTATTCCTTCTTTCTCTATCTTGTTCGCTTTTACGTATATCTCTTGCTCGCTCGCTCCGCTCCATTCGTAGTCGCTATCGTCTATCACTACTCTTACTAGGTATCTTCCTGCTCGCTCTATTCGCTCTACTCTTTTCCCTTCTTGGTAGTACTCTATGTGCCATTTGCTCTGGTCTAACTCGGTCTCTACTCGGATCTCTTGTCTACTCTCTGTTAATATCCCTGTCTCTATCCTTACGCTTACTTTCTTCGTATCTATCCTATACGTTATCTCGCGTGTCTCTTGGTAGTTCCCTTGTCCTCTTAGGCTTAGGGTCGCTATACCTGCATGGATGTTATCTCGGTACTCTGCTGTATAGTCTATGTCTTTTTCTAGCTCCTCTCCTTTATACAGTACTCTGTATGTTAGTTCTTTCGCTGTCCCGTCATACTCTATCGCTGTTCCAGATATCTCTACCTCTATCTCTTCTCCATTTAGGTCGTATGCCGTTATCTCGTAACTTAGTTCTCTACTTCCGCTGTAGTTTCCTTGGCCCTCTACTATAACTGTCTTTGTCCCTACATTAGTTAGGTCTTCTCCATAGCTTACTGTGTAGTCCTCTCCTTCTTCTAGGGTATTGCCGTTATAGCTTAATTCTATCCTTGGTGTTTGGGCTTCTCCTGTATAAGTATAGCTTCTCTCGCTTCTATCTAGTACTTCGGTTATTGCTCTTGGTGCTATCGTGAAGCTTATCTCTTTTTCTCCGGTATAGTTACCTCGTCCTGTTATTCTTGCTTTCCCTGTTCCTGCATTTAGGTTATCTCCATACTCTACTGTATAGTCGGTATTTAATTGTAGATTATTCTTCCCATAGCTTATCTCTAGCCTTGGCTCTATTGCACTTCCTGTATATGTATATGTCTTGCTCTCGACTTCTATTTCCGCTATGTTCTTCGCTTCTATTGTAAAGCTTATTCCTATGCTTCCTTCTACATTCTTTAAGCCACTTATTGTTAGCGTTACTTCGCCTACCTTTGTACTATCTACCGGTCTTGTTACTATGTAGTCTACTCCCTCTATTAGTTTAACTCTTCCTATCTCTAGTTCTAGCGCTTTCTCTCCTATGTAGGTCACTCCGCCTTCTTCTCTTACTATACTCTCCCCTGTATATGTGTATCTTGTTGCTGGCTTCTCTACTACGTTCTCTATTGTTAGTTTTAATGCTGTTATTCTAAACTCACTCTCTATTGTTCCTTGGTAGTTCCCTTTTCCTGTTATTGTTACTTTCTTTATTCCTACGTTTATTAGGTCTACATTTTCGCCATCTCCATAACTTACTGTATAGTCTGTACCTTCTACTAAAGTAGTATCTTCTCTCTTCACTACTATACTTGGGCTTACTATCTCTCCACTATACTCTATGTTCGCTATCTCGCTTAACATTGGATTCTCTTTCGTATTCTCTAATGTGTATGCGTTGATCTTAAACTCATGAATATATGACCCTTGGTAGTTCCTTCCTGTCGCTTCTATTACTAGCTTCCCTGTTCCGGCATTTATATTATCTAGATAGCTTACTGTGTACTCCCCTAGGTTCTCTTCTATCTCATGCCTTATTGTTATCCCTGTTATCTTTGGCTCGATTGCTTTTCCTGTATAGGTGTATGTTCCTTCTATGTATACCTGCACTTCACTTTCTCTTAGTTCGCGCTTCTCTATCTCGTAGATTACTTTCCTTGTTCCTATGAAGTTACTTGTACTCTTCGCTCTTATTGTTATCTCTATTCTTCCTGCATTTATGTAGTCCTCTGTTGAGTATTCTATCTCTATCTCGTCACTTGTGAGCTCTCTTCCATTAAAGTATAGTCTTGGGCTCGCTTTATGCTCCTTGCCATCGTACGTGTAGTTCTCTACTCCTTCCATCCTTAGATTCTCTATCGTTGGCTCCGTTATTCTAAATGTATGTGTGTAGCTTCCTTTGAAGTTTCCTTGTCCTTCTATTTCTATACTTGCTATACCTTTGTCTATGTTATTGCTATAGCTTAATGTATAATCTTCGCTTCCTAATACTACTCCTTCATAGCTTAGCGTTACTCCCGGACATATCTCACTTCCTGTATATGACTCGCTTACTACTGGGTCTAGCAACATGTCTACCGTTATTGCCTTCGCCTCTATCTCGTAGCTTACTCGGATCTCGCCTGTGTAGTTCTCTCCCTTCGCGCGTACCACTATCTCTACTACTACTGCTTCTATCCAGTCTCCTTCGTATTCTTCTTCTCCTACTAGATATTCTACTTCGTATTCTCTAGCTATTACTAGATTCCCTAGTTTGTCTTTTACTGTATAACTTGGACTATGTGTTGCTCTATCGAAGGTTATCTTTCCTGTCTTTAGGTCTATTGCTACTATTTCTTGTCTCGCTATTGTGTATGTTACTTCTCTACTTCCTGTATAGTTACCTTCTCCGTATAATATTACCTTTATCTCGCCTGCATTTATTAGGTCGCTTGTCGTTAGCTCTCCTCTATAGTACTCTACGCTATACTCGTCACTATTTAGACTCTTGCCGTTATAACTTAAGATTATGCTTGGACTCTGGATACTTCCGTTATATACTGTATCCTCTATATCTGCTAGCGTTATTTCTGCTATGTCCTTTGCAGATATCTCAAACTCTAGCTCTTGAGTAAAGGCAAAGTTATTTATTCCTGTTATGACCACCTTTCCTATTCCGGCATTTATATTATCTTCATAACTTAGTGTATACTCGCTTCCTTCTATGAGGGTCCTTTCTGCCCATTCTACTCTCACGCTTGGTCGTATCTCGCTTCCGGTATATACATGCTCTTCTTCTGGGTTTGTTAGCCTTGACTCCATTCCTGAACTTGCTTGGTTTATATTAAAGACTACGCTTACTACTCCCTTGCCTTCTTCAAAGTTTCGTATTCCTGTGAAGAATACGTTCGCTGTTCCTTTATCTATATTATTTAAGTATCCTGTTGGTACTTCGGTTATTGTGCTTATGTCATCTTCGTCTGTTGCTACTCTTACGCTTCCGTCTGTACCTATTACTAGGTTCCCTGTGAATAGTACATAATCTTCTCCATATCTTAATACGGTCTCTACTCCCTCTTCGCTTCCGTCTGTCTTCTGTATATATGTTACGATTAGGTCTACGCTTGGGTCTATTGTTACTGCCTGTCCTGTATAACTATACTTACTATCCATTCCTGATACCAACTCTATCCTGATTGTATCTGGCGAGAATGGGGCTGCACTTACTTTATATGTCTTAGCTATTAGCCCTGTGTAGTTTTTGTCTCCTGTAACTGTTAGTGTAAACTCTCCTACTGTACTATAGTCGTACATCTCTACCGTCTCGCCATTTACTCGCTTGATTGCCTGTACTGTATAATCTACTCCTTCTACTAGGGCTATATCTCCATAGTATAGTTCTGGTTTTACTCGCTGTCCCAAATATGTCTGGTCGCCTGTGAGTAATGCTTCGCTCTTATCTGTTGCTAACTCTCCATTCTGCTTTAAGTAATTTCCTTGCTCATCTACATAGTAGTATGCTATATCTAGTTCACTTATCTTCTTTGGTGCTATCTCGTAACTTACTCGTGCACTTCCTGTGAAGTTATTATGGTTCGCTATTACTTCTACTACTATCTCGCCTGCACTCTTGAAGTCGCTTGTTATTCTATTATCTCTATAGTACTTTACGCTATACTCATTGGCATTTAGCGTCAGTATGTTCTTTGTACTTACTGTCCCTATCTGTATATTATGGTTCGCGTTATTGTATGTCTCTCCTATACTTACTAGGCTTACTTCGTTTATCTCCGCTGGACTGATGGTGTAGTACTCACTTACTGTTCCTTTGAAGTTCGCACTATTACTTGTTATACGTACCTCTATTGTTCCTACATTCGTTAGGTCTAGGCTTGCTACATTTTCTCTATAGTAACTTACGCTATACTCCGTATTGCTTAGTGTTATCTCTCCTGCTGTGATTCCACTTATTACTATCCTCTGGCTTGTTCTATTATACGCACTGGTATTACTCTCGAGTGTTATTCCGTCTATTGTCGCTGCTACTATATTAAATGTCTTTGTTATACTTCCTTGGTAATTTCCTTCGCCTATTATCTCTAGGCTTACTTCGCCTACATCTATATTATTCCCTTTGTATTCTACTCTATAGTCTGTACTTGTTAGCGTATATGGTAGTACACTATCTACTAGGCTTATATCTAGTGTCTGTGGCCTGCTATTATATGTCTTATCTTTTATGCCCTCTGGGTTTAGTGTAGATATATCTCTTCTCTCGATCTCGTATATCTCTTCTACGCTTGAGTCAAAGTTTGTACTTGCACTTATTACTCGTACTCGGATATATCCTGCACTGGTGTAGTCCTCTGTTAGTTCGTAACTTGTGCTTACTCCTGTTGCTGATCTATAGTACTCTACTGTGTATTCGTCTCTTGTTAGCGTTAGTGTGCCTGCACTTACTCCTGTTACTTGCTTTTGCTGTGCTGTATTATTCCATACTCCTACTACATTACTATATGTAGCTGTATCTATATTCGCTGGGTAGATTGTGTATGCTACTCGCTTGCTTCCTGTGTATTTCTCTACATTACTAGTTATATTTAGATAGTATGTCCCTGCGTCTATACTATCTTCTTCATAGCTTACTTCATACTCGGTATCTAATAATGTCTTTCCATTTAGGCTTACACTAGTAACTGTTGGTTTCTGTATCTCGCGGTTATATACCAGTCTACCACTTCCTAAGTCTACTACTGCTCCGTCTAGGTCGGCTGCTTCTATCTTGAAGGTTGTAGATACACTTCCATAATAGTTTCCTTTACCTTCTATTAGGATTACATAGGTTCCTGAGTCTTTTGCTTGCTCTACTAGATTGCTATCTGACACGCTATCTATATACCATTTTATATTATATTGTGAACTAGCTATCTGTTTTCCTTCTTGGCTTACTGTTACTGTTACTCGTGTTATATAGTCCTGTCCATCACTGATCACTGGACTAGATGGGTCTAGGGTTATACTTGAGCCTTGTATATTCTTCTGTGAAATGAAGAAGGTTGTATTGTTGGTGCCGGAGTAATTTCCTTTTCCTTTAATACTTATATTAGCTGTTCCACTATTTACATTATTGGTGTATACCAATGTATAGTCCTTATCTTGTACTAAGGTGTACGAGATTTCGCTATCCTTTATTACTACGCTTGGCTCTAATTCTCCTCCAGTGTATACTACATTCTCTATTGGGTCTATGCCTATGTAACTAGCTCCTATGTCTCGTGCTACTATGTTAAAACTGGTCTCCTTTGTCTCAGCATAGTTTCCCTTTCCTGTAATGATTACCTTCGCTATTCCTACATTGGTGTTATTCTCATAAGACAATGTATAGTCTACTCCCTCTACTAAGGTGTACTCTCTAGTAGAGTCTGTCACTACTACTCTTGGTCGTATCTCACTTCCTGTGTATACTATGTCCTCTATGCTTGCTACGCTACTTCCTACTATACTCTTTG
>CBFGBH010000014.1:0-9718 GCA_965646995.1 Candidatus Onthoplasma sp. | reverse complement strand
TCCTCAAGAGGCTTTATATCGTAATCACTTAATAGTTGAGTACCTCTGCTTACTTTAGTACCTAGACCCTCCGTTACTTGCTCGAGTGCATCTTGAGCAATATTTTTAGCATCGTTAGCCGTACTGATAGCCTCTTCAGTAACTATTTCTGCTACGCTCTTTGCATCTTCTGCGATGCTCTTAGCGTTCTCTGCTACGCTCTTTGCATCTTCTGCGATGCTCTTAGCGTTCTCTGCTATATTTTTTGCATCGGTTGCTGTATTTTTAGCATCAGTAGCAATAGTAGTAGCATTATTTGCTGTGTTATTGCTTTCATTTGCTATTATAACTGCCTCAATCGCATCGTCCTGTGCGTTCTGTGCGATTGTTTTAGCCTCGCTCGACACATTCCTTATGCCTTTCAAATTAGCCTCTATTTCGTTCATTTTTCCAAGCAATACGAGAGGGTCATCAGGCTCATCAGTAAATATATTAGTAGGGATAGGGTCACGCTCGACAATATCTATCAATTTCGATAAGTCTTGCTCGTTAAATTCTTTGTCTTCTATCATTTAGTACCTCCTAGAAAATCTGCATAAATAGGTTATCAAAACTATCATAAAACTCACTAACAATATCTTTGATTTTATCGTGGTAGAGTTCTAATAATTCTATCTCGGTTATACCTGCATAACCACTTGATGCCTGCTTGTTATCCGTTATATTTGTAGCGTGAGTTGCCTCCTCTCCAAAGTCTAACGCATTTTTAGGTGTGTTATTGAATATAGACACGTTTTTAGTATTAGAGCCTAGGTTAGATTTTACATTTACCTCGTTGTGATATGCTACGAGCAATTTATCAAAAACCTCGATGCTCTCCAACCATTGCGCTCTTAATTTATGCTTAAAACGTTCTAACGTTTCAAAACCTATCTCGTTAAAATAGTATCTATCAATAAAGCCTTTCTGCAACTCCTCATTACTAACGATAGCGATAGCATCGGGGGAGCGAGTGTATTCAAAATCAAAAATATTAAAACCATTATTTATAATCGTTCTAAGTTCTGCGGTATATCTACTCATTATCTCCCTCCTCATCGTCATTAGTAGGATCGTCAGTTTCTATCTGCTCGGCTTTCACATAGTCTACCGATAAATTCAGTCCGTATTTTTTGTTTATTTCCTCACACGCTTTTTGACGTGCCTCTAACATTGTCCTAAAACTTGATATGATAAACTCTTGCTGACTTTCAACCTCGGCAGATTGTACACGTTCTGCCTTATCCTCAACAAAGTTATCTAAACCTAAGAATGTTAATATCTTTGCTACGTATGCGTTGTAGTCATCCTCTAACTTATCATTGATATAGTTAGTGTTATCATTGATGATATTAATAGGCGTATCAATATCTCGCCTACCTTTACGCTTTAATATTACAGGTTCATTTGACCTTATTTTCTTGAATATATTACGCGCGGTTAACTGCGTATCCTCGGTACATTCAATCATGATAGGTGTCTTATGTTTATTACGTTGTAGACCCTTTGTCATTTCAATATCTGCTAAGATGCTTACATACATATCAATAGTAGTTAGGGTAGGTGTCATCAGTCCGTTATTTCTAATGATAACAAAATCATCTGCCTTTAATGTCTTATTGTATCCGTACCCTGATAGAGTGAATGAGGTAGGTCTGCCATATACATTAACTCCTGCGTTTGCTAATACCTTTAATGCAACATAACTTAGTTTAGGGTCTTTGTAAAAACCGCATTTACCCTGTTCATATAATGTACTCTCTATTAGTTCGCTACTAAGTCCTACGTCTAACTCCTCTAACCCTTTCCACTCGAAAATATTAATCGCGATATTTTTCCAAAAGTCAAGTAGATTTCGTTTTATAATATCATACTCTAACTCTGCTTGTGATAATTCATATTTAGCCATTTTGTACCTCCATTAGATTAATCTCTACGTTTTCGTATTTATAGTTATTCACTCCCTTAAACGTGCTAGCGTTTCGGTAGTGCCATATCGTCACACCTGCATCATAGATGCGTTGTAGTTCATCCCTATATACACTATCTATATTAGTTTTAATATTTGCTCCTATTGTCTTGATATAGTTAAAATAATAGCGTGAGCGTATATTAGGTGTCTTAAAATCATTACACTTGTAGCCGTAATGATAAAAGTATTCAAAAATTTTATGCCTAAATTGTGGACGTATTTCGCGAGTTGTTATTGTGATATATAAATCGTTTACTAAAAACTCATTGACTACGTCAGTCGATGCTTTCTTAACCTCATCAGGTGTATTTTTAATATCGTTTATTTGCGCGACCTTGTTTGCTATATTTCCTGCAAAGTTTATAGCCTGTGAGCCTGCTACTGCTAAACCCATACCTCCTGTCGCGATACCTAAACCTATTGATGCACCTGTTTTTAATGTATCTGTAATAAAACCTGTAATTAATTGAGCCTTATTTTGAGATAAGTATTGCAACCACGCATCAGTCCTGAGAGGTATTTCATTTAGTGTACTATCAAACGAGATTAAGTCTTTCACACTTTTATCAACACCTTGATAGTTATGTGGTATTATAGTAGTTGTATTGTTGATACTATAACTACTCATTAGATAAAAACTTATCATATTCTCAAAGTCACATACATTAAGTTTATTAGTGACCTGACCAAACGTGACCTCATAATATGTATAATCACTTGTCAATAGTTTAGGCTCGAGATTTTCGTTTTTTAGGTCTGCGATACTAGGTGTATTATCTAGGCTAGTTTTTTTCCCTATGCCTAATGTTTTTGTAGGCGTAGTTGTAGTGTTAGGACTTGCAATATAAAACGCACCTGCATAGTAGTTATCATGTTCGTTGTCATACTTAGTCGCAGTCGCATTTATTCCGTCTAATATTTGTGTAGATGACGGGTAGAAGATATATAGATTACCTCTAAATATTCCGTCAGTATATGGACGTTTATCAAACAATACATTAAACGGACAATATCGGCTCACATTAATTGAGATAACATTAGGGTCTTGCGATAGTTCGATTAACTGCGATGCAGTCATACAACCATATTTAGTAGGGTTAAAAGCACCGCCTCGACTTTCATTATCTAATGCCATTATAACACTACCATAAGTCGACAAATAAAATTGAGGATATGATATATTAGTTGCCCACGTTCCAAATAATATAGGTAGCGGTGCTACGTATGTATATGAATTTGTTATCATTCCGTTTACGTTAGTAGGTGCATCATTTACATTTGTAGAGATAGATGTACCGCTTAACCTTTGTTTCGCTATGTGTTCCTTGCATACAATAGTTGCCCATAGCATTATAAAACCATTAGAGGCGTCATCAGGGTTAACATTATCTTTGTACTTGTTAAAAAACTCGTCATTAAGATTATCATATATCTTAACTCTATCCTTAACAATATACTCACTACCTTTCTCTAACTGCTCACTCTCTAAATTATAAATAGGCTTTAATTCTTGTGTATACCTGTCTTGATGCTCACGCTCTATAAAACTCTCATCGAGTGAATAGTCAAACATAAACGTTTGATATACGTCTATCTTAAAAGTGATTGCAGTACAGGTTGCGCTGATATACTCTTTGTTAGTGATAAACGCATAATAACGTTTACCTCCGTTGTTATAGTATAGATAATTGACACCGAATAAGTCATCAACATTTTTATAGACCTTTATAGGCTCGTTAGGCACTATGTATGAGTAGTCATCATTGATGCTTAGAGCGTTGCTTATTTTAGCATCAAAATAATTCTCCTGTGCTTGCAGGTTATCAAAATCTATTGTGTAGTTATAGTTAGGGTCTAGGTCAACATTATTTAGTAAAAATAATTCACTAGGTGTATCCATTAATTCCTCCATGTTAAAAGTAAAAGAGGCTAACAAACGCTAGCCTCTTTGATATTAGTCAACAAATACAACAGCGTTTTTGAGAGTGCTATAAGATAATACGTCAGTAGCGTGCAAGAAATAGTTAGTAAATCTACCTTTGCCGTTTCGCATATCCTCAACCTCACGCTCAACAGGATCATGAATTATTGCCTTTCTATCTACTAAGAAAGCAATAGCCTTACCTGATACGCTACCCTCGCCGTCTGCATTAATCTTATATGTGACGATAGGGCTATCAGTGCCAATATCAATAGACTTACCCTGAGTAGCAGTTTCCCCTGCATATTCGATAGTAGGCATCTCATCAATAACGATGATATTACCGACTAGGTCTTTCTTATCCATATTAAAAGCACCTGCGAGGCTGTCTACGTTCAATCTAGCACGTGTAGCACTATCGATGATAAGCACTAAGTCCTCACGCTTATTAAACGCTTTCTTAAAACCACTATAATTGTAATATGTGCTAGGGATGGTCATATTAGTTGCTAGTGTTTGAATAGCCTTAATCAAGTTATCGGTATTAGTAGAGCCTCCGTTCATATCACATACTACCATTTTCTTAGTTTCGCCTGCAATATCTACGAGTAGGTCTTTCATAGCCTCATAGTCCTCGATAGCACTTGAGTTGTTCATCTCTTCAACTATTGCTGATGCTAATTTAGCGGTATTCTCTTTACTTAGCATAGAGATTTTAACCTGTGCATTTGATACGGTCGCCGTAAAAGTTTTACGTCTATTGATTTTGTGGTAGAGGCTCTTAAAGTTCATATCAACTTTCTTAAGAGCATCAGTACCCTGAGGGTCAAAGTCCTCGCTAGTGAGGTTGCCTACCTCTATCTCCTCCCATTGAAAACCTGCATCGCCTAGTTCATCACGTGTGAAAATTCCAAATAGTCCGTCAAATACTTGACTATCTATTACCTGCTTAACCACCTTAACTAAAATCTCATTACCGAGAGTTTCTTTTGTGGTGACGTCAATGTCATTATTTACATAATATTTACTTGCCATAATTTTATTTTTCCTCCTTACTCATTATTTTAATTATGTCATTTATAACGTCCTCTTGCGTTTGAGGCTCGTTGTCTTTTTGAGGCTTGTCTTCCTCAAAACTTAGACGTGAGAATAACTTGTTATTATATGTAGTTAACTCGTCTATCCTCTTGTCTTTTTCCTGATTAGTAGCGTTTGCTTTCTCGAGTATCGCCTTAGTCGATGCGAGTTCCTCGTTTAGTTTTGCGTTAAGTTCTCTTAATTCCTCTATCGTTTCCATATTTACCTCCTAAACAATGATAGTATTTTGAGTATTACTTGTAGTGTTTGTAGCATCTGCGTTGGATGCACTTTCGGCATCTGCTTTTGAGGGCGCATTTAAGTTTACAAGTTTAGTTGTGTCAACTACGCTATTGACTTGCATTTCAATCTCGTTGCTATCAACTTTTATACCATGTTCGAGCGCATATACCCTCAACTCAGTTAACACATAATTTAATTTAGCAACTCCATTACCCTTACCGAATAACTGCTCAGCAGTTGTCACTAATGAGGGTATCTTAGCATACATTTCGAGTACACCCTTAGTATTGCCTGTCTTATGTGCTTTAATGCTAGATACTATTAATATTATGATTGTCACTATAATAGATAGTATCGACACACCATAATTGAGCAAAAAGTCTAACCAAACCATATTTACCTCCTATTGTTAGTATAACACATTATTTTATAATTAGCAATAAAAATAGACAAAATTTTTCATAATTCTGTCTACTTTATTGTAAAGTCAGTTTTGAATAGGATAACCCCACCTTTAACACGCTTAGGTACTAATTTACCCTCAAATTTACTACCATACGTAAAAACTCTAAAACTCTCCTCCTCTCCCTTTGAGAGTATATCGTTTTTAATATTGTCAGGCATCCCTGCACACGTTATAGTTAAATCGTCCTCAACTGATTTCATAATATACGTTTTAGGTCTTAGCCATTTACCCCTAGTGTAGTGATGCTCTAATTTCCATGCACCGAGTTTAGTAGGGTGTATATCAATATACTTGCTAGCCTCCTCCTCCGTTATCCCTGTTAAATACATACTATCAGTATCGCTATATACCCAATAGGGATATAACGCTTGACTATTTCTAATAGTATACGCTCTCGCTCGTGAGGTTATAAACGCTCCTAGAGCGGTATATACAGGCTCATCTATTTGCTCCTCTCCTAGTTTTAATACAATCTCTCCGTCTTGCTTGATAGGGTACTTGTTTTGTTTCTTAGGGTTAGTAGCAAATTTGCCGTATAGACTATTTAACATGAGTTTAGCAAGTTGTCTAGCGCCTCCTGTACTCTTAGCCTTTACGTCTGCCCAATAGTCAATATATCCTCTAAATATATTGTCCGCCTGCTTAAACATATAACCGCCTACGTATTCAATATTCTCGACCTCGTAATGCTCAAATAGCAGTTCTAAGTCTACGCTCGTTAGAGTTAAATCAACTATGCCTTTACTATCCGTTATGTACTCGGTAGGTATAAATGATAGATTGCCCTTTAATTGTATAGTAGGTATTTTATTAGGCTTAATCTTAAACGCGCAACTCAATTTTTGAATGTATAACGGGTACGTCTTATTAGGCTTGTATTCACCTGTAAAACGCTTAGGTAGACCATACGGCAAACTACCCATATTGCCATACATAACACTAGGATACAGGGAGTTTACGTCAAAACTGATACCGCTAACCTCTTTGTTTTGATATGCAGGGTTAACCATAGTAAACCCTCCTCGATACGCTTTTCTAATATCATTATCAACCTCTAAGGGTAGAACAGGATACAAATATTTGAACGCTTTTTTACCACCGACCTCAAACTTAAAATTAGTTAGTGCATCGCTCCCGATAGTCATCTTTGATAGACCTTTCTCAAACTGCATATATAACGCACGCGCAACTATTACACAATCGTTAACAATATACTCTCGCTCCTCCTCGGTTATTTCATGACCGACAGGACGATATAGGTCATAGTCTATCTCTCCCTTACTCTCAGGCAACTTAAACGCCTTTGCTATATTAGCCACCTTTAATGGTAATTTCTTAAAACTATCATAAATAGTAGTGCGTACGTATCTCTTATTTAATACCTTATGTGTTATAGTTATTTGATACCATTGACCCGTATCACTTATAACACAATTAAATGAGTTTTCTTTTTTGCCTTTATCATCATACTTATAGTGATGCTCGAATAACCACGCTAAAATATACTCTCCGTCAAATTTTAGATTGTGAAAATAGCACTCTATATTTCCTAACTTAAATAACGCCTGCATGAACGCATCTATATTATTATCTAGTGATATTATTTTAGGGTTTTCCTCGATGCTAACTATACAACCTGCCCATACGCGCGCCTCGCTATCATGCTCTAACCACTCCTCCGTACTTGTTTCAAAATCGCACATATATTTAATCATATTTTCTACGTATCCTCTCTACTTGTGAGATCAAGCTATCTAATTTATTTTTAACACTTATAGGAGCATAATAGTTATACCCTATGTCCTCTAACTCTCCGCTAAGTGATAACTCTCTAAATTGCTCGGTAGAGAGTGACTTAATAAAATCTTTGATAGGTTGTCCTGCACTATTATACATTTTGTCTATACTGCGTAAATAGTTGCTCCTGTACGTTTCAACCTTATTTGATATGTAATCTCGGGTATTTAGTTTATTGATGCTCGACAAGTACCTATTAAACTCGTTTTTATTTCTAAACCTATTAAAACTAGATGACTTTTTACGCAACACAAAATCGCTCTCTACTCCAAAATCTTTGTACCTTTCTTTTGCCTCTTTCGGTAGATTTTCAATCATTCGTCTACGCTTTTGATTAGCACTAACTACGGCTGATTTTAACGCTCTCTGCTCTCTTATTGTTATACGCTCTCCATTAGGTAGTATGATAGACCCTCTACTATTTCGTTTTAATCTCCTATGTGATACTGCCATATTACCCCCTAAAAATTATTTGAATAATTAAACTCAATAAGGCGTTTTTAACGTCTACCTCGTCAACTGACTTTTTATTTATATACTTGTCAATCTTAGAGTAAAACTCGTACGCTAATCGCTCTAAATCTCTATCTATTCTCATATACCCTCCTACTTGTACTGCATCTCTGCGTATGTCTTTTTTAGTATCTTGTCACTCAACTTGTATATATCGAAAACCTTAGCCTCGCCTACTATTCGATATATCTTGTCCTCTATCTTATTTAGTGCCTCAACCTTTGCCCCATATCTAGCCTTAAACATTTTCAATTTCTTAGCACTTGAAAACTTTAACCCTCTATACTCATACGGGCTAGCATCTAAATCTAAGTACACACCTCGTCTAGTTTTGATTATCTCTTTCACGCTTTACCTCCTCTAAATATTTCCTCTTACGATACTCTCTATTTGCTTTCTCGTCCTCTGCCTCTTTCAACCACTTTTGATATAACGGCTTATTAATATCGTCATCATTCAACAATTTATACAATTTTAATATCCATTTTGTCAAGTTTTTAGCGGTCATTTTCTCTAATTGCATATACCCTCCTAAATTAAAAGAGAGTGCATCAGCACTCCCTTTATTGTGTTCTACTTAACTATTTTTGCTGAATTTACAAATAATACAGGCTTAACGTTTTCGTCCCTATCTTTGTATGCTCTAAACCAAGCCTCTTTGATAAGAATGTCAAAACTCTCTTGCTCGTTAAGTTTTTCGTCTTTGATTGTTTTTTCTAAATCTCGACTAAAATTAACAGGTACATATACGTTAAGATAACTATCGTCATCCTGCTTAGTACCACCGATGCAGGCATTATATAATGTACGTGTTTCTTTCTTAGCGCTCTTGCCTTTACCCTTAGTGACCTCTACCTCCTTTGTAAATACTCTAATTTCGCCTTTGATTGTGTCTAACATAATTTTTATTCCTCCTCTTATATGTTATATTTGCGGTTAGGCAACCGCTGGTATGAGGCTACTTTGAATAGTGCAACCTCAATGAATATCTAATAGTCAGTCGATATATTTCGACCTGTTAAATTCTTAAAAGCATCATCTAGCGCTTGTATAATAAATAGATGTGAGTTTATATCACAACATATACCACCTAATTTCTTAAATACACGTTGTATCTCTTTTTCTAATGTCTTAGGGTCAACTGATACTACCATTTACTTGTCCTCCAATTTTACTGCCAAGTATAAATCATTCTCGGTGTCATAATACACCCTATAAGCATTATCGCATTCATCAAACATGACACCCTGCTCGATAATACTTTCGCCTTTCGTGAGCATACTGCCCTCACATACTACTAAGCATCTTTTGTGAGGTCTTTCACTCACTCGTACCATTTCTAACATATTCTACCTCCTTTATGATACGTAAATATAATAGCACATAAAATTTTATATGTCAACACATTTTGACAAAAAATTTGAAAAAATGTACAAATTTTTTATATTTATATTTTTCACTAACCATTGATAAATTATTCATAATATGATATACTACTTATGGTAGCATGATAGTTTTGTTTATAGGTCACACGTACGAGTACCACCTCGGGAGAGGACGTGCGGTGTTCGGTTAGGCAAGACTACTTATAAACGCTATCGTTTCTACCTCTTATAACTTGTGTGACTAACTATACAATAGCAGGTGTCACACATTCAAAGACACTACTAATGCGTGGTGTCTTTTTTGTTTTTGGGGAGAGGAGTGGGAG
>CBFGBH010000013.1:0-10025 GCA_965646995.1 Candidatus Onthoplasma sp. | reverse complement strand
AAGTCATGGTTTTTACTAATGTACCATTGTCGTTATACACATTTTCTTTGACAATACCATTGTAATCAATCGTCCTAAGTAAGCGACCGTGTCTATTATATTCGTAGTTTATGGAATATTCATTTTTTTCGTTTTCACTTTGTGGTCTCTTACGCGTAATAATCTCTTTGATAAGATTGTCGTATTTGTCATATTCGTAAGTAGTAATCCAATCAGAATGAGCGGAATCTTTTTTAACCGGGAGGTTATCAATATAATCGGTGGTCTCCCAATCGCCTTCTTTGAATTCAAGGTCAGTGAATGAAATGGTACCCGTATTTCCGGAATAATCTACGAAACAATCAATTTTTTGTACTGTTTTACCAGATTCGATCTGTACTGGGACAGCGCAATACTGCCATTCAGTATTTCTCCAATCAAAAGAGCGACAGAAAACTGCTGGTTCGGTTTCATTTGTGTAGGCGATCTCTACGCGAATCTCAAATTTTCGTTTTTGAATATAATCTAAATAGTCGGCAGGGTTTTCGTCTGATAGAATGAAGGCTGAGTCGGCTTTTGCCCAACCGGATACTATAAATGTTTTATGTGTGCAACTAGTAGTATTTTCGTCATTGATACGATTAAGCATATCAGCAGTCAAAGATACGGAATCTTGATATTGATTTGGGTTGGTGCATGACGGCAATGTGTAATAGCTAGATGCTGGAATAGTATATTTATATGGGATTAAATCATCTCCGCAAAAAGTAGTGTCACTCAAATAAAGCATATCGTTATTAGAGGACGAGCCGAAAAATGTTTTTTGGAGATAATTGGTGGAGTAAGGCAGATTTTTAATCTCTGAAGTTATTTTGCTGTTTTTATAGCTATATTCACGCACATTAACACAGCGTTCATCTGCATTTTCGGAAAATTTATTATCGTATATGGTTCGGACTTGTCCCTGCTTATCGAAAATGTAATTGATTATTTCTCCTTTACCATTAGTCAAAGTAGTAGATTGCAAGTTATTATAGGTAAATTTGACAAATTCATTGTCAATTTCGTATTGACTGAAATCTGTGATAGCATTAAAGTCGAGTTCGGGGATAAAATGATTTTTATCGTTTTGTTTTACTCTAGTAATGGCAGATAATTGACTAATCTTTGACACTTTATTGTTTGCGTAATTGATATTAGCGCCGATACCCGAATAATCAAAAATACCTATAAGTTTATTCTCGGCGTTGAAATAGTAATAGCTGGTTTGGTTGCTATTATTTGTAATCTTTTTTAGTGGAGCGTTGGTCAAATCGAATATAGTTTTTCTATCTCTAGTATCAGTGATTGAAGATAGGATATCGTCTTTGTATGTGAATACAATAGTATTTCCTCTCGAGTCCGAAATTTCGTCTATCATATTGGTCTTAAGTGAATTGTACATAATAAAAATGTCATTTTGATAAGGGTCTGTAATCAAGGTCATTCGATAGATATTTTCGTTACTTGTTCTTCCGAAGCCGTATACGAGATGGTTTTCGTCATACAAGAAATGTACTGGAACTTGTAGTTCAAGTAAATCCTTTTGATGTTCATACTTTTTCTTTTCTGATATCAGTTCATCTAATTTCTCTGTCATGATTTTCAGATTATTAAACGAATAAATAATCGGAGCGTAAATTTCAAATTTATTTGCTTCATAGGTGTTAATGAATTTTGATGTATGATTTGGATCGTTGCCACACTCAAAGTCTTCGTTCGGATCGGATGTAGTTTTGGTATTGTTATTAAATTGACTTTCGATACTTGATAGCTCTTGCGAAATTTGAATAAAATCTTCAAATGTAAATAATTTGTTTAATATATTTTGATCAGTAATTTCAATAGTGACATCATTATGTCCGTCAAAAGTGTAAGTATAAAATTCAGCAATTTTACTCATGACATTATCATATGTGATTGTATAAGACGCATCATTGCCGTGAGTTAGTTTTAATATTTCTATGGCTTTAACATATAAATCTCGTTTAATATTAAAAATATTTTGGTCATATGAATGAATATTTTCTTCATATGTTTTAATGGTCTTTTTTAATTTTATTAATTCTTCAGGCTCGAAATCTACCAATGTATAACCGGGTATTTGGTCAATAGAAGAGACGAGTTTTACTCCCAAAGGAGCCTCAAGTGTAGTTTTTATGTCTTTATCTCCATATTTTAAGTTTCCATCTAAGTCAACAGATAAATCGTCTATATCTACATCTATTTTCTTTTCTCCATCTAGATAATAATACTTTTCTTCGATTATTTGTTCTTTCCCGTTTCCATCTATATATGTAAAAGACAAGTGCTTATCGTTAGCATTCTTAATCAGAAACTGCTGGACATTTAAGCTCCAATAGTCAGGCATACCTGTGTTTGAAATCTTATTGCTATAGAAAGTATTATAATTTGCATTGATTGACAAGGGCAATGTAGCGCTATTGCCAGGGACAATAGGTACGCATAGAGATAGCTCGCCCGTTGCAATATTAATTGATATTGTACCCGCTTTTTTTAAATCAATAGAATGATTAGTATTGTTTATTTGATATTCAGCTAAAGATAAGTAGGTAATTTCCACCTGCGCATTATTATAAAAATGTATTTGTGAGCCACCTTGAAAATTTAGCGTAAGTTTAGTGGCATGCTGTTCAAGCGAAGTCTGCAATTCTCCACTAATGTTAATTAAGAGCTCTTGATTATTGACTACATTCTTGACAATATCAATATTTTGCCAATTAGAAGAGTCCGAAGATTCATCCGGTTGATAGTAGACTCTATATTCAGAATTTTGAATGTCAACTGTGTTTACTTTGATTTTTAAGATTGCATCGATGATTTTAATGTCTTTTTTCACTTCAGATAGAGATATGTGAAGTGAGTTATTACTTTGAGTAATGTATTCTGAGTTTATTGTAATTTTTTTCATAATATTCTCCTTTTAATGATTGCTCATCAAAAGGATAACACTATAAAATTCTAACGCCTTCTAAGTTTTGCTAAAAATTACTAATGTCGATACTTTTGTTTTCAGACAGTTTAAGTAAGTGTATCAACGCTTCATCATGTAGTTGATATATTCGTTTAGCAGAGTAATGTGTTTTAGTGGCTATTTCATCTATTGTATTGAAACATATGTACTTTAAGTAAAGTACAGTCCTATATGGCTGATCTATTAATTGAATTAAATCTTCAATTATTTGTTTTTTTGTTATTATTTTTAGTAGAAGAGATTCTTCGTGCACCTGCGATTTAACCAAATCCGAAAGTTTTTTATTAAGTTCATCACTTTCGATATTAGTATTATTTAGTAATTTGTATCTATCCATAGTTTTTTGCGTTTCATATTTTAATTTTTCTATTTCCTTAGATTTCTCAATATAATATTGGTTATCATACCAATACCCACTCAATACTTTTTTTAAAGTTTTTTTATCCATTATTTACCCCCTTAAAGCATGGATGTTTACACCATGTTATATATTAAGCGGTTATTTCATTAAAATCAAGTAAAATTGTTAACAAATTGTAAACTTTTGTATAAAAATAAGGAATTATATATTAATGTGTAGAAAATGTTAGATAATTGTCGATTTTTATGATATAATATTTTAGGAGAAAATAGATTATGATTGGACAAAAGATTAGAGAATTACGTAAAGAGAATAATCTTACGCAAGCAGAATTTGCTCGATTAATGGGCATGACGAATACAGGAGTGGCATTGTGGGAGTCTAATCAAAGAGTCCCTGACATAACTAAGTTAAAAAAAATTGCTAAATTATTCAAAGTATCTGTGGATTGGTTGTTAAATGATTCTATGCAGAAACAGATATTGATAACAAAAGAGGATAATACCATGACTATTGTGGGCAAGAATGGCAAGTATAAAACTTATAAATTGACAGATAATTTAGTGCAGGCTTTAGAGGTCTTTACCAGTTCTTTAGAAATCGTAGATGGGGATAATCAGAATTAGATAGATTTTCAAAAAGTCAGTTCGACTACATATCAGCAAAAAAAAGTTCTTTAAAAAGAACTTTTGGTGTCCCCGGCGGGAATCGAACCCACATCTGGAGCTTAGGAGCAACGGGCATCGCCCGTTTCTACTTTTTTATCGTGCATTTTCACGATTATCACAAACATTATATCACTTATCTTGCGAAATCTCAACCAACTTTTCTAACTTTTGCACCATAAACATAAAATCTGCCAAATCCACGGTACAGAAATGGTGACTTTTTGCTAGGTTTTAAGGTTTGGGTACTATTGGGTATATTAAGGTTTGAATTTGTTTAAGTAATCATTAAAAACTTGTTTGATTTTAACATCTTCGTTACTTCCATTTGTTTTTAATCTTATTAGTGGAATATTACATTTGTTTAGAATAGAGTCTTTTAGGGCATCCTTAATTTGTTGTTTTTTATTGTTCTCATGATATTTGACTCCATCAACTTCAATTGCACATACTATGTCTTGGTTAACTTTATCTTTTATTAAAAAATCCACACTACAATTATTTCGAATATAAGTAAGTTCATCTTCGCTGAAATTCTCTGTAGTACCTATAATATCTTTAACTTTTACTTGTTCTTGAATAATAAATTGTTTGTAGGTTTCTAATTTTATAAGATTATCTAATAATGACCTCATTAACTTTTCAGATTCATAACTACTTTTACTTGAACTATTTTCTAATAATTTGTTTCTTTCGACCTCTTTTGATTTATATAAATAATCAAAAATGGAAACGCATTTACTTCTAACTAGATTTTCATTCATTGATTTATAGGAAATATAGTTAATTAAATCATGTATTTCTTTCCCTTTTTCTTTAAAGATTTCTTCATTTGCTATTAAAATAAATTTTTTAATAGCTCGGGACACTGTTACGTTAATCATATTTGGATTGTCAACAAACGCAAAATCATTTTTTGAGGCTTTACTATCAAGCACGGAAGAGAACATTATAATATCTTTTTCTCGTCCTTGAAATTTATGTATTGTATCACATTCAATATCTTGATATTTATTTTGCAGTTTATCAACTTGAAGTCTGTACGGGCTTACAATTCCTATTTCTTTGTGGTTTATATTGGCAAACTTATTATCGTTGAGAATTTCATCAATAGTATCAATTTCTCTTTGATTATAAATGCCAGTTTGATCTCCCCCATATCTTTTGCGCATATGATTTTCATTGGAAGTAAAATAAATATTTAATGATTGATTTTCTTTGTCTGCAGTAGTAAATGGAATTAGTTGATTATCGTAATACTTTAAGTTACAGAATCCAATAATCGCTGGATCACACCTATAATGTTCCAAAAGAGTTGTTGATTTATTAGGATATATTTTCATGAATGAAGTAATTAAGCTTTGCTTGTTGCTGTCAAACTCATCACCGAAACTGCAAGCAGTGTTATATTTTTCTATTGGTGGGAGTTGTTTATCATCGCCAACTATTACAATGTTTTTGCACTTATTTAGTAAAGGGATAGTGGATGGTATTGTAACCTGTGACGACTCGTCAATTATCACATAATCAAACATGTAATCTGATTCAATTGAAGTCATAAAAGATATTGCTGTCGAAGTAATAATTGGATATCTCTTGATAAATTCGGAAAATCTTTTTTTGTAATCCTTTTGAGTAAATTTCAATTTAAAATCGATATTTTTGTTAATATAATGATCTAAAAATTTTTTAGATAAAGCTTTGTATTCTGAGTTTAATTCAGCTAACTTGTTTTCTTTTAAAAGTTTTTTTAGTTCTTCTAATTCTTTAGACAATTCACTCAATTTTAAAGAGTAATACTTATATTCAAGAGATGTTATTATCTGGTCTCTATTTTGTGCTCGTAATAAAGACTTTTTGAATCCATATTTAAAAATCAATTTTAGCCAGAGAAAGAAAGTAAACTTTTTTTCTTTTGTATCATCTTGGTATCTTGTCACATAATTGATCAATGATTGAGAATTTTGAAAGTTATATTTGTCAACGTTTATTAAAGATTCGTGATTAAATCTTTCATAATATTGCTGTTCTAATTTAATTGCTTCAATTTCTTCATTTAGACTTTTAGATTTATTCTCACTCTCAAAAAGCTTTGAAAGGGATGATAGTTTTTTTGAGGGGATACTTATATCGTCTACTTCAGATTTTTGAAATAATTCTGCCTTATTCTTGAAAAACTCTGCTTTTCTTTCTCCGTTTCCTAATGAAGCAAAAAGTGATTTGTATCCATTCTTTTCTAATTTTTCTTCTATATTTTCTATGGCAGTATTATTAGCAGAAATAATAGCGATGCTTTTACCTTTAATAATTAGATTGCAAATGATATTTAATATGGTTAGAGTTTTTCCTGTTCCTGGCGGGCCTTTTATTATGCTTATTTTATTATTAAGAGCGAATCTAATTGCTTTTAACTGAGAGTTGTTGAAGTCAAAAGGACAAATTATACCACCATCACTTTTGTTTTCATCGTTTGATTTATTAATATAAGCATATAGTACACTAGCAGGATCAATTATAAGTCTGTCGTATTGGTGACACATCATGTTTAGTATCGTATCAACATCTGATTCACATGCGCAAGATTTCCAATAACTAATCAAATTTTTATCACTATCGGTAAATTTATAAAAATCAATATCTTTTGGTTCACATATAAAATGATATCCATTTTCACAAAAAACTTTATATTTCTTATTCTTCCAATCATCAATATACACTTCTATTTTTGTAATATCTGATTTGATGTTTCCTTGATATTTAACTTTATAGTTAGCAATATCAACATAGCCTTGTCTCTTCATTACAATTACATTTTCAAGTTTTGCATGGAATGATTTTCCATCATTAAAAGTAACGCAGTAAGATTTGTCCTCTTTTATAAAAGATTTTATTCTTTCTGTTATATCTTTGAATTCAGTATCTGACTGCTTCTTAAATAAAATTAATTTATCGCTTATATCCATAAATAAATTATATCATAATTTGTTAAAAATTGAAATTAATTGATACAAATTCAAAACAATTATGATATAATCCATTAAAAGGAGAAAAAGATAAAGATGCAATGTTTTAAATGTCATAAAAATATGTCTCAGGGCAAAAGTAAGTATGGTTTTTATTATTTCTGTCCAAACTGTGGAAGAAAATTTGAGACTGGTGGACAACAAAGATATAATTCAAAAAAATATAATTCCCGTTTTGATTATGAAAATAAGGGAATTGTTGAATCGAGTAACCCAGAAGCAGTAAAAAATATTGAGCAAAATACATCAACCCAAAAGTAAAATATAACTATAAGTACAAATGCCTCATTTTATAAATAGCTCTTTACAAATTTTATATGTAATCTCAACTACTCGGTCAATTTCTAGGCTATGAAGTTGACCTTTTTCTATGCCTAAATCAAAGTATTCTTTCCATTTTTCTTTTGAAAAGTCTTTAACAAACTTGTCTTCAAGGTCACAGATCTTATTTAACTGCAGTTGTTCTTCTGCAGTTCTTTTTTCATTTTCTAGTATATCTCTGACTAGTTGTAAAACGTGGTTCAACTTTCTCACCTCCATTTGAAATAATGCTACAATACTTGGCATAGTCTTTGCCATTGCTATTTACAAGCAATATAATGTCTGATTGCAAACAGCAAAACATCAGCACATGCCAAATGCCTTGTTTATCAATAAACATATCTTCCTTGTGACAAGACACAAAAGAAGTACTCTTCATAAGATGCTCACGGAAAGGAATAAAGTCTCGCTTGGATAAATACACAACTCTTTCAATAACATATTCGACAGCTAGACCTTCGTCTTTGTCAAGTTTATTCCTTAGCAATCGAGCATTTGGCATATTACTAAAAAATTTTGCTTTCATACACACTCCTCGAGTTGCTTTGTGTTTTAACTTAAAAAAAATGTTTTGCAAGTGTTTTTGAGAAAGAGTAAAAATTTCTTTGATTATTGACAAAAATGACTGGTTTAAGATTAGATAAATATACTGAAAAACCCTATTTTATTGGTTGAAAATCATTTATTTTATAAAAAATAGGCATTTTTAAAAATTTTATCGGAAAACCTATAAAATCGCTACCAATTTTATAAAATATATGCTACAATACTCTTGCAATCATATTATAATTGAGGTAAAAGAATATGGAAATAAGTAAATTGATTGATAATTTAATTACAGAACGAAAAATTAATCAAACAGATTTTGCACAGAGCATAGATTCCACTCAAGCACAAGTTTCAGATTGGATAAGTGGGAAAAGTAAGCCAAGTTATGACAAACTTCAAGCCATCGGAATTAAATATAAAGTTGACGCGAACGAACTTTTAGATTTAGATAAAAAGATTGCAATAAATAAACCAATAAGAATTTTTGAAACATTTTCTGGTATAGGTGCTCAAGCTGCTGCTTTTAACAGGATGGGTATAAATTATGAAGTAGTAGCTACTAGCGATTGGTATATTAATGCTCTACTTGCATATGATGCAATTCATAATTATAAAAAGAAAATAAAATATCCAAGCAAAGAAGATCAAATAGAGTATCTTAAGCAATTTACATTTAGTAAAGATTCTGCGACACCTATCAAAGATATATCAAAATTAGATGCAAGAACTATTAAAAAATTATACAGAGCTAACAAATTAAGTAACAATTTAGGTTCTATTACAGATATTGAATCAAAGGATATACCTGACCACGATTTGCTCACATATAGTTTCCCTTGTCAAGATCTATCTACAGGTGGTAAAACATTGGGTATGAAAAAGGGATCTGGTACTAGATCTGGTTTGCTGTGGGAAATTGAGAGGATTTTAACTGATTTAAATACTGAAAATAGGCTTCCTAAATCCTTGTTGATGGAAAACGTAAAGGCTATACTAGCAGACTCAAATAAAAAAGACCTAGATTGCTGGTTGGAATTTTTAGAAGGTTTAGGTTACAAAAATTATAAACCCTTAGTGCTAAGTGGTATTGATTTTGGAATACCTCAAGATAGAGAAAGATGCTTCATAGTAAGCAGCTTAGATAAAAACTTAAAACTCGATATTGAAAAAAAGATGAACAGAATTTCAAAAGAAGAAACGCTGAAATTCTTGAAACTAAATTATAATAATAAGACTTATAAACAAGAAGCAGACGAGGCCCAACTTAATAGAACTCCATCTAGAGAAGAAATGTGGGAAATTAATAAACGAGATTTAAACAATATGAATTATTTCTACACAATAACTACTAATATGGATAGACAGAACAATGCTGGTATGATTTTATATAATGGAATAAAGGGTGACTCTTACAGATTACCAACTGCAAGAGAGGCGTTCATGCTAATGGGTTTTACAGAAAAAGAATACGAAAGAGTTAAAAAATTAGGATTTAGCTATAGACAGATGATAAAATTGGCTGGCAACTCTATAATTGTAAATGTTATACAAGCCATTTTTGAAGAAATGTTTAAAGGAGTAAATTAATATGACAGAAGTAATTAACAAAAAGAAAAGAGCTATGACTTCAGACCAAGCACGAAACGTAAGGGCTAAAGGACATGCTGATGCCAAAGAATTTGCTCGTCTTATAGGAATGGAAGATGATTATCAAAATGGCGCAATTGATAAAAAAGATGTAGTAGATCAAAACGGAGACACACATTCTTTAAAAAGTGGAGATAAAAGGTGGCAAATTTTTCTTTATTCTGAAAAGAGATTTAAAGAAGATATGATATATAAGGTTATGGGTGGCGTTGGTGATGGCATCGGAAACCTCATGCTTGCATGTTTAAATTGTTTTCCATCTTCATTTGAAGAATATAAAAAAAATAAAAATATTCATAAAAAAGCATTAAAGACTAAGATGATTTCACTTTGTGGAAAACTTCAGGAAAATGATGTGTTTGCAGCTTTTCTATTAAAATCTGTATTTAATTGTGGAGAAGTAAATTATTTAACAATAAAAAATGAAGATAAATATCATGTATTTT
>CBFGBH010000012.1:0-28176 GCA_965646995.1 Candidatus Onthoplasma sp. | reverse complement strand
GTGAAGTCGTAACAAGGTAGCCGTATCGGAAGGTGCGGCTGGATCACCTCCTTTTAAAGAGTAATCTTTAAAGTCGACTTTGATAATCTAGGTTATCAATGAGTGTATAGAGTGAGAAAACACTCTCAAATAAAACAATTCAGTTAAGAGACTGGTAAAGTGCCTAATAAGTGGGGTCCCCATAAGACAAATGTCGCAATGGGGCTCAATAAGATATAAATACAAAAAATCTCGGTTTAACCCACCGAGATTTTTTCTTTTTGAGAGTCTCCGCAAGAAGTAGCTTCGCAGTGGGGAAGAGAAACAATCGACTGACAGGACACATTGCGATTAAATCTTTAATTGTGGTGTCTATAAGGCGAATTGTGGCGATAACCCACCGAGATTTTTTTATATTATTTGCTGACAAGCCTTATATATTATTATATTTATCCTATATTGACTTGATTTGTTAAATATGTTATAATTAATTAGAGGTTTAGTATGTTTAAAGGCAAGTTTGAAATCACATTAAATTATCTAGAGATATTGGATACTAAGTTTCATAAAGATTTAGAGAAAATGCTTGCTTTCATTCCTAAAGTATTTAAAGAGTATTGTGATAAATATAAAAGTGTGAATTTAGAGAATGAAAACTATCGCTTTTCATTGAATTTCTTTAGAGATAGCAGATACAACAACATCAACTCAGTTGAGCTGGAGTGTTTCAATAAAACCAAGGAGATAGGTCTATTGATAGCTATTAATTTATTTGATGAAGAGCAATTAAAGGAAATTCCACGTCATCAAATTCCAGTTCATGAAGATGGCGAAGAGATGTGGGAGGTGGCGTCGTTTACATTGCTAGATAAATATGACCATTCATTATATGAATATAGTTTTGAGTTGTTTAATTTAGAGAATGGTTATCATCTTATTATGTTAGAATCAGTAGCGGATAAATATGATAAATCAATATTGAGAGCAGTTAGAATGGAAGATAGAATTTTAAAAGAAACTGATTTCTATAATATTATTCATCCAATTTCTTTTAGTTAATTTTACATTTGGTATTGACAATAAGTTATATTTAGATTATACTGAATTTATTAGGAGAAAATATGTTTTTTAAGGATAAATATAATAAGATAATTTCATTATTCACAGAAAGAGATGCGAATTTGAAAATGCAGTTAAATTTAATTGCCTCTAAACTTAACGAAAGAGAGATGAAGTGTTGCCTTGATAGTAAAAATATTATGAACGAAACTTTTACTTACTATAATAATGCAGTTAAATCATATGGTGTTGAACTTACTAATAATATTTTAATATTTTTATCTGGTAATGTTGAATATCGTATTAACATACTAGATATTAATAAAGAATGGATAGATTATCTACCATCTCGTCTAGATATAGATGATTCTGAAGCAAAAGATGGTACTAAGAATATGATTTTCAGTCTAGATATTATTCAATATAAAGATAGCAAACGCACTAAATTCGACCACGCTACTTCATATAGATTAAGATTAATTAATTCATCTAATTGCTATTTTTATAGATACAATAAGATATATGACGACGGAACAGAACCAATAATACAAACAGATGGAGTGGTTTTGACAGACAAACATGACTTATACGATTTAATAGACGAGGTACATGTACTTTAAATTAATCTCGCGTATTGCGAGATTTTTTGTATTGACAAATCATTTTTGTTCGTTATAATAATTATATGGATAAAAATTTGAATGAATATTGCTATAGAAACGCACTATTTGATTTGAAAAATTTAAAACTTGATGAGATTATTATTGATTTAACTAGACGAATCAATGCACTCAATATAAGTGCAGTTGAATTTGTAGATTTAATTTATATTTTACCTAGTAATATAAGCACTGACATTACAATTATTCTCGAGCATGATTTTAATATTGATAGAGAATTTAATCGCATGGTGGAGATATTAATAGAGAATAGGTATAAAGAGCAATTTATTCGAGATGTAGACTTGGGCAGAATTAATACTCGCTTAAATCTACATAAAAATCCAAAGAAACGCATGATAGATAAGAGCGAGATAATAGCCATACTACAAGCTTTTGGCGAATTTTCAAATATTCCCAAACATGAATATCGCACAGATAATGAATATGTCAATCGTGCATTAGAAATATATTGGTGGTTTAATAAAAATACAGTAGATAAAAAAGTTCATAATACATGGTCTGCCATTCAAGATGAAGTCATCAATAATTTTAAAGTTAGAGTAGAAGAGTTAGAGAATAAATACGCATTATAAAACGACACATTAAGTGTCGTTTTACATATTTTTTGACATATCGACTTTCAATCGGTGCAGTATCTTTTTCTCTAATCTAGAGATATAACTTTGCGATATGTTCATGCTATCAGCCACTTCTTTTTGAGTCAACTCGTCATAGCCATTCAGTCCATAACGCATGCTCATGATAGTTTTTTCGCGCTCGTTTAGATTAGAGATTAATTGCAGTAGATAGCCCTTTTGGTCTTTTGATTCTATCTCGTCATAAGTCTGTTTGGTGTCAGGAATGATTTCTCCTAGTGTCAGATTATTTCCTTCATCATCTCCAGATAAACTATCATCGAGACTCAAGTCGTTGATGCTTTTATTTACTTTCCTTAGATACATTAATATTTCATTCTCGATACAGCGACTTGCATAAGTGGCAAGTTTGATATTCTTGTCAGGTTTATAACTATCCACTGCTTTAATTAAACCAATTGAGCCTACCGATACTAAATCTTGTAAGTCAAGTTTTTTACTCTCGAAACGCTTAGCGATGTACATGACTAGTCGCAAATTGTGTTCAATCAATTCGGATTTAGCAGATAAATTGTTTTCTTCTTGGAATGAATTTACTAAGTACGCTTCACGCTCACTATCAAGTGGTTCGGGTAGACTTTCGTTAGTGAAAATATAGTTTACTATTGATTCGCTATCAAGTAAGTTAATCTTAAATATTTTAGCAAATATAGTTCTTATTTTTAACCAAAATTTTTTTAAAATATTCATAATTCTCCTTTATATTAAAGCCGGCGTCAATAATGCCTGATAATTGGTCTTTTTGAATGTATCATGTGAATTAACTGCTATGTATTGGTTATGTAATACTTTCTTATCTCTTCCTTGCCTGATTTCGATTTCTGGAATGGTGAATAATTTCAATTCATTCCTACCGGCAACGGTGGAGAGAGAGATGGTCTTGCATGGCTCGAGATAAAACTCAACTATATTCTTTTTACAGAATTTTAAATAGACATCCAAATCCATTATAATGACAGGTTCTCCATTATATGATAAGAGATTGCCTGTATCTAAGTAAGCATTAATCGATATTTGTCGTTTATTACTCTTTAATATGAGCGTATAGATGAAATTTTTGGTTTTTATCTTAATTCCGATATGTTTTACTACCAACTCAAATATATAAGTAAGTAGTATGATTGAGATAGTGATTAGCTCGAGACTGAATTTACTCATCATCACTGCGCCAAAACTAGTTAAATAATTAGCAGAACTTAGACTAGTTATCGCGCCACCCATAGCATAGGTGTAGATGAATAGTAGGATGAGATTAAATATAAATTGTTTTTTAGTTTGTTTAAATGCAATTACGAGCATACTAATCGCACATATTATTTTAATAATATTTAAAATAAGAGCATGCTTTAGTATTATGCTAGCTAATACACTGAAACTAGCACCGATAATAGAAGCCAGTATTAGTCTAAATACACCAGACTTATTTTTGGTGGTTAGATATACTAGCCTGAGTAGGCAAAAATTGATTAAAATGTTTTGAATTAAAAAACTTTCTATATAGATTTCCATGCCTTGATTATAATTTTACTAAGTACTCAAATCAAAATAATAAAATTAGATACTTTATTTGTTATTGTCTTAATTTGTTGGTTTTTGTGTTTTTTCTTTTTTTAAGAATAAATTTATTATAGTAAGTCACAATAATTACGAGGTAATTATATGTTTCGGTAAGACCTCAACATATAGTATACTGAATTTTTGATAGTCTCAGATTGGAAATCTGGTCTATCTAAAATTAAGGAGTAATTATGGCGAGAAGAGTTTATATTTGTGGTATAGATACTAGCACTCTACCTAAGCTCTCCAGGGAAGAGTCCATCAATCTATTAGCCAGAATTAAAGATGGGGATGAGAGTGCAAAAGATTATTATATATATTCGAATATGCGACTAGTACTATCAGTCGCTCAGAGATTTGTTTCATGCAAAGAAAATATGGATGATATCTTTCAAGTAGGTTGTGTGGGACTAATGAAGGCTATAGATAACTTTGACATTACACTTAATGTTCAATTTTCAACCTATGCGGTACCTATGATAATAGGCGAGATTAAGCGTTTTCTACGCGATTCATCCGCAATGCGAGTGTCTAGAAGTCTTAGAGACACCGCATATCTAGTATTGAAAAGCAAAGAAAAATTACAGCTAAATCGTGCAGAAGAAGTAGGTTTGGAAGAAATAGCTACCGACCTAAATTTAACTATACGAGATGTTTATGATGCTATAGACGCAATATCTACGCCCATGTCTCTAGACGATTCACTCTATACGGAAGGCGATGAAGAGATGAGACTAGACGAGCATATTGCAGATACCGAGCATTCGATTGAGAAATGGATAGACCATGCAGATTTACTAGAAGCCATCAAGAATTTAGACGAGCGTGAGCGTGAAATATTAAACCTTCGTTATTTCATCGGCAAGACACAGATGGAAGTAAGCGATAGTGTAGGTATATCGCAAGCACAAGTATCTAGACTGGAGAAGAATGCACTCGAGCATATTAAAAAAAGTTTATAATAGGAGATTAGCTCCTATTTTTATTTCACTATTGACAAGATATATTTTATGTGTTAAAATAATAGCAGAGGTGAAATATGATAACTAAATTTGATGAACTGGTGCATGAAGTAATCGCTTATTTTAAAAAATATGGTCAGGATAATAATTTTAATAAATATTTGTATAAGATAGTAGATAAAGGACAACTCGGCGCTGATATAATGGAAGAGATAGTCACGAGATTAGTATTGCAAGATTTGTATCTACCTAAAGATATTACTTATCGAATATATCCTAGCACCTTTGCTACATATTATTTTCAAAATTTGAGTCAACTTACAGAAGATGATATCAGATATGTCATAAGGACAAATAATTTACCATTTATTTTAAATTATTCTAAAAAAGTTACCAAAGCAGAAAATATCAAATTAATTGAAGATGTCGTTATTAATTCATGTGATGTTGGTTATATTTCTACATTAGCTACTATTAGTACCAAATTCGATAGACAACGCCTTCGCCAAGCAGCTAAAGTATTTGGAGATGAAGCTGGATTAAATGCGTTTGACAATAGACAGATAATGTCTAACACTGAATACAAAAAGCGAGATGAACAAGTTGCACTAGTAGAGAATTTACTTAATAATCTATAATAGACCTTATGGTCTATTTTTTATATAATTAATAATCTTAATTGACAATATCAATAAAGAAAAGTATAATGGCAATATGATATTAGATGTATTTGATAATTTTGGTTCTGGTTTTGAAAATACGTTCGAGAATGTTAGCAAGGGTATGGTTGTAAGCTCTATCATATTTTTTATTATTTTTGCAGCTGTGCTGGCATTTATTGTCACTATGATGGTTCGTACTATAAAGCACAGGCATGAAATAGAGTCTACTATTAAAAGACAGATTAGGAAAGAATTAAATATTAATTCCGCTAATGATATAAAATCTAGTCAAGAGATAGTAGATACATATTGTGAATATTGCGGTAGTTTGATTAAAAAAGACGACACAGCGTGTAGCTCGTGCGGTGCCAAAAGAAATAAAAAATAGAGTTAATATATAATAGATTACAAAATAAATCATAATAGAAAGTTAATGAATTAAGGTTTCGACAAAATGCTGTAGAAATCCTTTTTTTATTCGAAAATAAGCTGAAAATTTTTGTCATTTTATTTTTTATTATTTCATGTAATATGGTATTATAGGACGGTAGATATCTATGAAAGTGCTCTTTGTTAAAAAGACATTTCTAACCTTAATATTCGGAATAATAATTTGCTTAATGACATTCACTCTGAATGCCACAGTATTAGAAGTCGGAGCTACATATTTCACTGTGGGTAGGAAACTGCCTATTTACTCAGTCGCTACTGAAGAGAATAAAGTAGCAATATCTTTCGACGCTGCATGGGGAGCAGACAAAACACGCGAGATAATGGCTATATGCGATTCGTATGACGTTAAAGCGACATTCTTTTTAGTCGGCTTTTGGATAGAGAAATATCCAGAGATGGTAAAAGAAATATATAACAATGGCTTTGAGATAGGTATTCATTCAAATACTCATCCAGATATGACGAAACTAAGTAGGAAACAGATAGAGTCAGAACTCAACACTAATATTAAACTCATAGAAGATTTGACCAATTTCAGACCAAAACTATTTCGTCCACCATACGGATATTATAACAATACACTGATTGAGGTGTGTGAAGATTTAGGTCTCAGTTGTATTGAATGGAGCGTGGATAGTTTAGATTGGAAAGGTCTTACTGCCAGTGAGCTAGCAGGGCGAGTGACGAGCAAATCCGAGAAAGGTAGCATTATTCTATGTCATAATAATTCAGACAACATTCTAGATGGTCTAAAAATGATTTTAGAATATTTCAAACAAAATAAGACTCAAGTCGTACCGATTGGGGATTTAATATACTATGACAACTTTACGATAAATGCACAAGGTACACAAATCAAGCGTAAATAACGCGAAAAATAAGGGGAGAAACTAATGAATCATGACATGTTAAACAACAATAAAGTTTACCTTCAAGGTAAGGTAGCAAGTTCAATCGAATTTAATCATTCGGTTATTGATGAAAAATTTTATTCTTTTGATTTAGATGTTACTAGATTAAGCGGAGAGGTTGATAGACTTCCTATAGTAATATCTTCAAAATTATTAGGTGGTAGAACACTGAATATAGGTGACGACTTCGCACTTCGCGGTCAATTTAGAAGTTATAATAAACCGATGGACGGCAGGAGCAAATTAATACTATCTGTATTTTGTAGAGAGATATGTGAGTATGATGCAATGGCTAATCCAAATACTATCACTCTCAATGGTTACATCTGTAAGCCTACAATCTATCGTGTTACTCCGTTCAATAGAGAAATCAGCGATATACTTTTAGCTGTTAACCGCAACTACGACAAGTCCGACTATATTCCTTGTATTGCTTGGGGTAGAAATGCTCAGTTCGTATCGCGTTTGCCGGTGGGTACTAAGCTTGAGATGGAAGGTAGAATACAAAGTAGAAAATATAATAAACGCATCGAAGGTCAAGACTCGCCAATCGAAATGGTGGCATACGAAGTATCAGTATCTAAACTAGCTTCAATAGAAGACGAAACAGCCCTATAAATTGAAAAATTTATACAGGGCTTTTTTTATTGCATTGTATTAAAAATAAAACATATGTTCGATAAATTCGTCATTTTTCGCTATTTTTCTTGTCAAAAAATAGATATTTTTGTATGAAAACTGACACATATACTTGACTTTTGAGTTGGCGGTAATATATACTTTTTTTGAATTTTTAGGAGGAATATGATTACAATTTATGATAGTGAAGCGATAGTCAAGATTTATAGAATATTGAATAAAAGATGTGATGTGTTAGATAGATTTATTAATAATCATGCCTACTATTTTGGACCTTATACAGAAGAATATGGCTCTTTAGATGTGTTTAATAATATTATAGACTTAATAGAGCGAAAAAATCAACTAATTAATCTAAAAGTTATTGTAGATAAAGCTATTTCAACTCTAGACGATAAAGATAGGCAGATTTTATGTATCAAGATGAATTACACTATTTCGATGAACGAAATATGTGGAATATTGGAGTTAAAGCAACGCACAGCTTTTAGACACATAGAGCGTGCATTAGAGAATCTGACTATTGCATTGAATAATTCAAAATATGTGAATGACCTAACTAAGATACTCAACAAAGAAGAGTGGATTATGAACATTAGAGAAGATGTGAGAGATAGAAGACTAGCTTATAGGGAAGGAGTTTTGACTACTTAATATTGATAATCTTTGACTTCTTTGCCATTGGATTTTTCTTTTGATATTAGTTTTGAACTTTTGAGTATCATAAATACGAATATTAATGCAGGTATTGATAGAATGCCTATTATAATTCCAGTTGTTTTGCTCTCTAGTGGTAGAGTTTTTGAGTCTTCAGGTTTTTTATTAAATTCAGGATATGTGGTATAAATGACCTCTTCTTCATTCAATTCTCGCTTGGTCATTTTGTCACAGAAATCACTATATACATAGCCAAAGTATTCTTTATCTGCGGTGTATTTTACATAATACCAAACATTAGTTCTATCTTCGATTAGGTTTTCTCCTTGTATACTTCCATAATAAGTGAGATTTCTAGAGTAGAGCGGAATATAAGCGACTTGATGTGAACTGCCTCCTTGAGTGGTTGGTTCACTTCTTAAGTCTCTACTTTGCTCGGAGAATACTCTAAATGATATATTTTCGAGATATGGTTTAATAGGTGTGCCAATTATCGCTTGCACATTATCTTTTTTTACAAAGCCAACAAAGTTGAGATAACTGACTTTGAAAAAATCATTTTCAGCAGTATCAATGAGTTGGACGAAATACGTTCTCGGCAATTCAAAATAGATATTGCTGTAGTCGGCAATTTCATTAGGTGTGCGATATAGATAAACATTATCAAACATTATGCGAGCGTATGGCTTATATTGGTCAGCCGCATATACCGGAATATTCATAGATTGAAAACAAATTAAAAATAACATTAATAAAATCATAAAAAAATTGTAACATAAAAATTTTTATTAAAATTGACATGTTTAAGGAAAGTTTGACGACTTTTAGTGTAAATTATGGGGCAAATGGAACTTGTAGAAGAGATTTTAAAAATTGAACGCATTATTGATGATAGAAAAAAGAAGAATAGACTACTTACATATAATACTGGTGAGAAGATACATGTTAAACAATTAGCCTTTCATAAATGTATAAAAAAGAATAGATGGGTATTTGGCGGAAATCGTACAGGCAAGACCGAATGTGGAGCAGTGGAAGTGGTCTATCTCGCTAGGGGATGTCATCCTTATAGAGAGATAAAGAGAGCTACTTCAGGCTGGGTGGTAAGTCTATCTACACAGGTACAGCGTGATGTCGCTCAGAGTAAGATTCTCTCCTATTTGAACCCTGACTGGATAGAAGATGTGGTAATGCTCTCTGGTAGGAAAGATAATTACTCTAATGGCGTTATTGATTACATTTTAGTCAAAAATGTGTTCGGGACAATTAGCAAAATTGGTTTCAAATCCTGTGACCAAGGTAGAGAGAAGTTTCAAGGTACGAGTCTAGATTATGTCTGGTTTGATGAAGAGCCTCCTTACGATATATATCAAGAATGTCGTATGCGAGTGCTAGATAAAAATGGAGAAATATTTGCTACGATGACACCATTGAAGGGTATGACGTTCGTGTATGATGAGATTTATTTAAATAAATATAATGATGATAATGTATGGCACGAGTTTATATCATGGGCTGACAATCCATTCATCGAGGAATCAGCGAAAAAATCAATGCGTGCATCTCTATCTAGCGAAGAATTAAAGACGCGTGAACATGGCGAATTTTTAAGTCTAGGTGGCAGAGTCTATCCTGAATTTGATGAGAACATCCATGTGATTGAACCGTTTGATATACCTTACGAATGGCAGGATAAGCTTTCTATAGATCCGGGACTTAAAAATCCCCTATCTTGTCATTGGTATGCTGTAGATTATGATGGCAACATATATGTGATGGCAGAGCATTATGAGAGTGAGAGAGATATTGCTTACCATAGTACGAAAATTCATGAGATTAGCGAATCTCTATCTTGGCACAGAAATAGTAATGGAATGTTAGAAGCGCTAATAGACAGTGCAGCCACACAAACAACATTAGCGTCTAGTAAGAGTGTGGCTGATTTGTTTTATGAACATGGAATTTTGGTGAATACTCGCGTCAATAAGGATGTATTCACAGGTATTCAGCGTGTCAAGTCGTATCTAAAGAATGGCTTAGGTCAGGCGAGACTATATATTTTCAATACTTGTGTTAATCTTATTCGAGAGATGAAAGCATATCGTTGGGGCAAGGCGGACTCGCCAGTGAAACTAGATGACCATAGTTTAGATGAACTCAGATATTACATAATGTCTCGACCAGAGAACAAACGACCAAAAGAGATTTTAAGCGAAGTAGCACTTAAAAAAGAACGCTTAATTAAGACTCTTAAAAGGAGGCGACTATGAATGAATACTAATATATTTGATGAGAAAACAATGCGAGCCTTAAAACAATGTATCGTAGGTATGAAGACAGAAGAGACCACGAGTGAATACGCCCTTGATGATGAGACGGGTGAGATGCGCATGGTGAAACAAAAACGAATAGAAAAGATAGTCCCTCCAAATCCCGATATAATCAAACTGATATATCACAAAGTCAGTGGAGAGACCAATTATGAAAAGTTGTCAGACGAAGAATTAGAAAGAGAGAGATTGAGATTATTAAATCAATTAAAGGAGAATGTACATGATAGTAGAGAGAGCAAAAGTTAGAGTGAAATGCGACGCTAGTAGTTGTAATAATCCGTCAGATTATGTGATAGTGAATAAAAAATTTATATTTGACGGAAATTTTTATCTATGTGAAAAATGTATGAATCAGCTATATTCAGAATTAGGAAAATTCATATTACCGAAAAATATCTTACCATTATATAGAAAAGGAGCAAAAAGTGAGTAAATCAAATCAAAAATTAATTGAAGAAGTGCGTTTGGATTATAACGCAAGAAGAGAGAAACGGCATACTCTAGAGATGCAGTGGCAATTAAATATCAATTTCATGATGGGCAATCAGTATAGCTACATTGCTTCAAATGGTAATCTAAGAGAAGATGAGAAACAATATTTTTGGCAAGAAAAGGAAGTATTCAATCACATCGCTCCTATTGTAGAGACTCGAATCTCTAAGATTAGTAGCAATACACCTAGCGTGACAGTTGTTCCGGCCAGTACAGACGAATCGGATATTCAGAGCGCTACACTTAGTAAAGAGATTTTGTCATCAGTTGCTAATCGGCTTAATCTGACAGATATAGAGAAGAATGCTACCACGTGGAGTGAAATATGTGGTACGTCGTTTTATAAAGTTATCTGGAATACTAATACGGGCAAAATGGTAGCAACTGACGAATTGGGTAAATCCATTCGTGAGGGAGATGTCGAGGTAGAAGTCATCTCTCCGTTCGAGATATTTCCGGACAATCTATCTACTGAGCGATTGGAAGACCTTAAGAGCATCATTCATGCTCGAGCTGTCGATATAGGGGAGATCAAATCCTTATATGGTGTAGAAGTAGAGAAAGAAAAGGTTAATGCATTCACACTAGATAGCGCGACTGGAAATGTCGGGGGACTTGGTTATAATGCCCATATCAATAGGGTAGCTAATACCGAATTAAACAATCATTGCATATTAATTGAGCGCTATATTAGACCGAATCAAGAGTATGAGAATGGTAGACTTACAATAGTCGCAGGAGACAAATTACTTTTTGATGGAGATTTGCCGTATATCAATGATGAATTGAATATGCGTACTTTTCCATTCGTTAAACAGATTTCGAACTATATGCCGGGCAGTTTCTTTGGCACTAGTGTGGTGGATAGGTTGATACCGATACAGCGGGCATATAATGCCGTTAGGAACAGGAAGCATGAGTATTTCAATCGCTCGGTAATGAATGTACTAGCGGTCGAAGATGGCAGTATAGATACAGATGCTTTGGAGGACGAGGGTCTTTCTCCGGGAAAAGTATTAGTATATAGACAGGGAAGCAAAATTCCCGAGATAATGCAGAATCCAAAGATGACCATAGACTTTGATACTGAAGAAGAGCGGTTGCTTAATGAATTCAAGACTGTATCAGGAGTGAGCGATATGATGAGCGAGAGTTATTCGAAATATACGAATATGTCTGGTATTGCACTCGAATTATTAGCTGAGCAGGACAATACTCGTTTGTCTACAGCTATCGACTCGACAAAACTAGCTATCAAGACTGTCGCGAAATTTATATTGCGACTATATAAGCAATTTGCAGTTCTGCCACGCCTAATCAAAATTAATGGAGAGGGTAGCAGTATACAATTATATTATTGGGATAAAAATGAGATTTCTAGCGATGATGTTGTGTTTGATACCTCGGACGAATCTAGCGAATCGCTTGCCAAAAGGCGAACAATGTTACTCGACTTGATTAGGCAGGGTTTGATGTATGATGGCGATGGCAAGTTCAGTCCGAATATGCGTAAAAAATGTCTTGACTTACTTGGCTTTGGTATGTGGGAGAATTCATTAGATCTCGACACATTGCATATCAATCATGCAAAAGAAGAGAATATTTTAGCTCTCACTAAAGAGCTAGACGAGCCAATGAGTATTGATGACCACCAGATACATATTGACGAGCATATAGCATATGTTTTAGGCTCTGAGATTAAAAAACAGAAGAAATCACGGGAGATTACATCAAGATTACTAGCACATATTGAACAGCATAGAGATTTATTGAAAAAAGGAGAAGAAAATGGAAGAATTGGAACAACCCAAACAGAATAGTTTAGGCTCCGGTGAAAATTTTGGTAAATTCAAGGACGGCGAAAGTTTGCTAAAAGCGTATAATAGCCTTGAATCCGAATTTACCAAGAAAAGTCAGCGTCTAAGTGAACTAGAGCGTGAACGAACCATGGCAGTTCAAGCGAGCGAGAGACGCAATGATATAGATAGAAGAGTAGATGAGTTTGTAACAAAATTTGATAGCGTTAGACCTTTTAGTAGCGCGCTAAAAGAAAGTCTAAACCAAGACCAAAATCTAAATCTAGAAGAAGAAGCGGTGCGTCTTATTACTAATAATTACAAGCGAGCAGAGGATTATGCCATTGATAGCGAATTTTTGAATAACTATATATATTCTAATAAGGATATTCGAGATAAAATCGTGAAAGATTATCTATCTAATGTAGTTCAATCATCTCCTATTAGGGTGGAATCATCAGGCAACATTCTTCTATCCGCACCACGAGTACCTACCACTATAGAAGAGGCAGGTAAACTCGCGAAATCTATTATTAAGGAGAAATAACAAATATGATAGACTTAACTACAGCACAGAATGCACTAAAAGATGCTTATTTAGTAGCAGCGTGCAATCAATTAAATACCAAAACCAATCCATTGCTAGCAAAAATCAAACAATCTTCTAGCGATGTGTATGGCAAACAGATTATAAAAGTGGCTCCAGTTGGGCTTAATGGCGGAGTAGGTGCCGGTACCGAGACTGGAGAACTGCCTACAGCAAAAGAGAATACTTATGTCCAATTCAAAGCCACACTCAAGAATTTGTATGGCACTATTGAGATTAGTGATAAGGCAATTCGAGCAAGTTCGAATAATAGCGGAGCATTTATTGATTTACTTAATGCTGAAATGGATGGACTACTCACTGCATCTAGATTTAATCTAGGTCGTATGTTATATGGAGATGGTTCAGGACAGGTGGGCAAAGTAGTATCTTATGCTTCAAATGTTGCTACAATGGACAGCGTGAAAAATCTAATGGAAGGCATGGTGGTTGATACTTATTCTAACACCGGATTAACTAATAGTGGATTACGTATAGCATATGTAGATAGAGTGAACAAAAAAATTACATTCACTACATCTCCATCAACAGAACTTTCAGCAGACGACATATTGTATGTTCAAGGTAGCAAAGATAATGAAATTACAGGTTTGGGTGCAATCTTCTCAGATAGCACTACACTATATGGCCTCAACAGAGTTAGTAATAAATGGCTTACTCCATACTCTAGTACTACTAGTCAAGAGATTAGTGATGGTTTACTCCAAACAGCTGTAGACTTTCTAGAAGAAAATACAGGTTCTAATATCGACTTTATTACATGTGGAGCTGGAGTAAAACGTGCGTATCAACAGTATCTAGCGTGTTACAGAAGGAATATCGATGTGACTGTGTTAGACGGCGGATACAAGGCGATTTCGTTCAATGGTATTCCTATTGTATCAGATAGATTTATTCCGGATGATACATTATATATGCTCGACTCTTCGAAATTCACTCTTCATCAGTTATGTGATTGGGAATGGATAGAAGGTGAGGGTGGCAAAATACTTCGTCAGAAAGCAGGCTATCCAGCATACACCGCTACATTAGTGAAATATGCCGAACTCATCTGTGATCAACCGAATGGACAGGCTAAGTTTAGCAATATTCAATCTACAGTGACCAATCCATTCGTAAGTACTAATAGTTAGAGTGGTAAAAACTAGTATAAATTAAGAGATTAAAATTTTTTTGAACTAGAAAAATTTTTGATCTCAAACAGGAGATTTTATGAAGTTAAAAGTTACACATGATGTATATGATATCACGAATCGAATTAAATCTATAGATAGAGATTATTATTTTATATTTGATACATCAAAAAAGGTATACGAACTTCATAATTCTAATCAAATTGGCAGTTCATATTGCTTGACTCTGCCATATGAATCGTTGGATGAGAGAGCTATTAATTTAGCTCTTCAGACGAGTATAAAAAATATAGAAAAAATTTTTAAAAAGATTGATTATGACAATAAAATTTTAGAAAACGCTGAAAAATCACGCGTTTTTTCTAGATTAGATGAAATAATCAACTAAATTTAAGGAGACTACATGAAAATAATAGACTTATTGAGACAGGCTTGTGATTTATTAGATATGAATGAAGAGCGAGAGGTATTAGATAATATTTTGCCTGATGACGTTAGTATAGCTATGGATAATACTGAAATAAGTAGGTTATATAATCTGTCTAAATTCTCTATCCAAGAATTATGTACTAATTATATACCGATGGTAGTGGATTGCAAAGTTACAATAGCGGAAGAAAAATATCCAATATCTAATCTAAATAATTGTATTCATATACAAGATATATATAAAGAAGGCAAATCTGTTAATTACAAACAAATCAATCGTAATATTGTGCTGTCAGAGATGGGCGAATATATTATTGAATACTTAAGCTACCCGGACATTAAATCATTATATGATGATATAGATTTTTTGGATAGATTTAATCCTGATATTTTGGTGTTTGGTCTATGTGCGTATTACACTTTGAGCAAAGGGATGTTTGATGATTTCAAACAATTTTACGAGAAATACATTGAACGAGCAGAAAATTTAAAAGAGTTAAAGATATTCTCCCTGCCCGAGAGGAGATGGGAGTGAGAGTAAAGAAGACGATACATATAGATAAGTTTGATAATACTCTTAATAGCAATGCCAAAGTACGATGTCAGTCTTTTTATAACTATGCACCAAGTAAAAAACTAAATAATTCGTATGGCATCAGGCGCGCGAAATTTCCTGCCTTAAGGACAGATTTACATGAAGTAGAGATAGATACCTCTACAGGCAAGTTTGAGAAGTTAAAGGGTGTATCATATATCAAGCAATATTTCCCACAGGCGAAATATACTCAACATAGGCTACTAGTATATGGCGATGATAAAAAGGTGTACATCAATCAACTTTTTAGCTATGACTTAGCACTGCATTATATATATGACTTGAAATTTGATACTCCACCTGTCACATTGGAGTATAAGAAAGATGATGAAGATGTGGTTATACTCACGAGTTCGAATAAAATGTATGTCTGGAAAGTAAATTATTCGCCTTATTTGATACAGGATGTACCTATCATTACCAGTATGTGTATGAATGAAGGAGTATTGTATTGCACTGTCGCAGACCCCGCATTTAAGATATGGTTTAATAATAATCTGGATGCTGAACATATAGGTAATATCGATAGTAATTCAGGTTACATTACTCTCGCTGATGAATTAGGTTATTCTAGAAAAATCCTTACTTTCAAAGAAGACGTATATGTTTTTAGAGATTATGGTATATCTAGAATTACTAATAATAAAGGCAATATTTCAGTCACTCAAGTATATCTCAGTAATACGAAAATCTTTCCTAATACCATCAGTGTGTGTGGCAATGTCATAATGTTCATGACTGCAGAAGGAATATATATATTCAATGGTGTAAAAGTGAGCAAAATGCCGGTGGAATTAAAAAATCATAAAATTCACGCGGACGAGAGTGCGTTGGCATCATCGCTAAAAGAAAAATATTATTTAGCACTTAGAATCGAATTTGATGATGGGCGACAGATTCTCTGTGAGCAGTCTGACTATGTAAATAATGCTCTTATAATAATAGATACATTAGATTATTCATATCAGATATTACGTGGTGTAGATATAGGTGGGTTGCTGCCAGTTAAGATTGATTTGTGTGAGAAAATGTTAGTGACATTTAACACTGGCGATTGTGATAAATTAGGAGAAATTACTTCCGAGTCAAAAGCATTTAATGAGCCATTACCAAAATGCTGGAGAACAGATGAACTATGTGATAATATGAACACCAAGTTGTTTACCAAATTCATAATTAAAGCAAAATCAGGTGTGAAGATTAAACTAATTAATGATGAAAGAGAAACGACATTTACTACATATGCGGATGGTATCAATGAATTTTGCTTTAGAATATGTGCTACACAGTTGCGTATAGAGTTATCATCCGATTTGACCGATGCACAAGTAGATAATGCGGAGATAGAGTACTATGAATATTGATTTAAGCTTTTTAAGACGAATTAATAAATACTATCGATATATGTTGACTCTGAATGAAAATTTTCTAAATAATGTGAGAAACAATAATAAAATCACAAAAAATAATGTAGTTTCCAATAAATTTGATGCTTTTTAATAAAATTTAAGAATTGAGATAACGCTTTTCTTAAATTAAAAAAGGAGATTTATGAACTGGAAAAATATCTACTCGTAAACTCGCTACGATGTTTTCCCATTTCAAAAAGGAGATTTATGAACTGGAAAAAATTCAACTCGCAGGCTCGTTACTGAAGTTTTTCCATTTAAAAAAGGAGATTTATGAACTGGAAAAATCGCTTAACGAATTATAATTTTTGGATTTCATTATGTAGTGCGGTGTTACTTATATTACAGGCTTTTAATTTTAAATTTGATGTAGCATATATTAGTGAAATTGTCACAGCAATATTAGGACTTTTGGTTGTGATAGGTATTATTAGCGACCCGACTAAGACCAGTGTGAAGCAGAATTCATCCGAGCGGAAAAAGGAACAAACCGACTCACAAGTCAGTGAAAAATCAGATGATATTATCGCACCCATTGAAAAAGAAAATGAGATTGCTCTTAACACTATTTCGAATGATATTAAGGCTATTTTCGAGAAAATAACTCAAGATTTAGAGCTAAAGATAAGTGAACTTAAAAAAGCCGAAATTATCAATGATAAGAATAATAGTGAAGAAAAAAATATTTCTTCTACTACCGAACATGATAATGAAAATATAATTTCAAAATCATATTCCGACATATCAATCGATAATACTATTGATTCTTTTGTTTCGCAAGAGAGTACAAACGAAATCACAACAAATAATGAAGGCATTACATATAATATCGTTAATTAGATAGAATTTAATGAATTATGTATTCTAATAAATAATCAAAAGGCTAGAGCAATCTAGTCTTTTTTGTTGTAAAGGGTCATAGCGTAAATAACTATTATCAATTTGTCTATTGATAAATTTTGTATTTATTATATAATATTTATAGTTTTGATTTGGAGGGTTGGTTATGAAAAGAGTTCATTTTAGTGTTCAAGAGTTATGATTGTACCATTAGAGTGTCGGTAGACGAATTGTCGTGGTGGGCGTCAATTGATGATTCAGTGTCTGAATTTCCTGAATATATCGATTGTCCAGACATTAAACTTTGGTATGATTTCATGCAGGCACATTTTGATGAATTTAAAGATATACAGAAAATTAGTTTGATGAAGAAGAGAACAGAAGCTATAATTGATGCCCAAAATGCTCGGGAAGAGAAAATTGATAAGGCTAAAAAAGAATATGATAATGAACTCAATCGAATAGAGAAAGACTATGACGAGCAATTGGCAAAAATAGAGAGTAGAGAAGAGTTAAAAATAGATTAACTAAAAATCGCTGGGTTTGGAAGTTAATTTTAAACCAGAATAAAATTTAAACGTATAATGAAAGAACACCTATTAAGGTGTTTTTTTGCATTTAGAATTCGTGATGACTTAGAATAAAATTTTCTTAGAAAAAATGAAAAAAGGAAGGCGATTAAGCCTTCTGGCTGGGGTAGCTAGATTCGAACTAGCGAATGCTGGATTCAGAGACCAGTGCCTTACCGCTTGGCGATACCCCAATAATAAATTTTTAATTTGTTTTATAGAGATAGTGGCGGTATTAATAAAAAATTAGACTAGGTAGTCTAACTGAATGTGGTGGGCGATCGGGGACTCGAACCCCGGACCCACTGATTAAGAGTCAGTTGCTCTACCAACTGAGCTAATCGCCCATACCATTAAAACTCTAATATTTTATCAAAAGAAATGCGTATTGTCAATAGTTTTAATTTATGTTTTATTATTTTTCATAGATTATTTACTCTTCAAGTAACTCTTCGTACGAAATATTAAGCACTTGTTTAATTTTACAGAGCATTTGAAGTGATGGTTCACTATATCCCTGTTCCCAATGGCTTATAGTCTTATAACTAACATTTAACATTTGTGCCAACTGTAATTGTGTGATATTTTTTATCAGTCTTATATTTTTAAGATTAGTTCCAAACATAATATTATTTTCTCAAATTTTGAGATATTATACTTGACACTCCCAAAAACTGAGAGTAGAATATAGTATCAATACAAAAGAAGGAGGTAAGTATGAAAACAGTCGCTAAAGTATTTATCATATTGAGTATGGTATTTGGCTTTTGGATGATAGTGCCGTTAGTAGTAGGAATTATTGCATTAAATAAATTAGATTCAGCTACTAAAAAATCAGAATTGACAGCAATAGCAATTTGTACACTAATATTCTGCAATATCATATCGGGAATTGTGATGTTGTGTATGTCGGATAAAGATTTGGCATAAAAAAGACGGCTAAGCCGTCTTTTTAAGTATCAGGTAATATTTGTAATATTTTTTTATGTAATGTTAAAATCGTTATTTGAAATAGTTAGATTAGTTAAATTGTCAAAAGCGCTAGTTAATAGATTGCTATCTAGATTGTTATAACAATTAAACCAAAAATTTTTATTTAATAAACTATTCTTTATTTCAAATTGTATACTTTTTTTCTGTATTTCATCTAAACTACTATCTAAAAGTTTGTTTTTAAAATATTCAATTAAATTGTTGATTTTATCAACCAACTCTGTTAAAAGGATAGCTTCAGAGTATGATTTGTCGGTTTTGATTAAATCATCTTTGTGGTCTAATTTAAAATCAATCGTACATATTGGTAGAACCATTTTTTCTATATCGGTATAGTAAGCTACATTTTTTGTAATAGATGGAGTAGAAAAATAGTTTGCAAATATTTGCTTGTCAATATATGAAAACATAATCACTAAACTACTTATCGGCTCGTATCCAAAAGAGATTGAGTAAGAATTTACACGCCAGGAGTTTATATTTACATAATTGATATCATTAAAGTATTTTGAATTCGCTATAACATGAGCTAATACTTCGGTGTATGCTTCGTATAGTAAATCATGCTCGACGGCGGTCTCTTTATGTTCTTTAGAATAACGATGAATAGAGAATCCTGATTTCAGTCTATATACAAATTTGTTTTCTAAAAGTGTTTTAATTTCTTTTTTGTTGAGAGAGATATACTCATTATTTTCTAATTTGCAAAATTCTCCAAAGCCTAGAGCGTGATTTAATTCGTGAATGGTCTCAATTAGGAATTTATACGCTTGCAATTTATATTTTCTATCAAGACCATCTTTTAAATCATAATTCAAATAGTCTTCATCAAGGTATCTTATGGACATAGTTATTTCGTTTTTATCTAGGTGTTTACCAAAATCTTCACATAGTTGTGAGCATTTTGCTTTATCTTTATGTATGAACTCAAATTTAATTTTTAGTAGGTTATTGATGAATTGATTGCTGACAGAGAAGTTTTCACACACGGTTTTGATGTATCTTTCGATTATCATACTAATAAATGGACCGCGTTTGTCTAAGTCTTTTTTCAATTCACTTTTGTAATATTTATCGAGAAATAGGTCTACTTTATTCATATAAAAATATTAACACAAATTGTATCAATAGTCAATGTATATTTTAAATATCAATGATAAATATCTATCAGTTGACATATAATACAATATGAAGAAAATCGTTTTTACAGGTGGTGGCACGCTTGGACATGTTATGCCTAATCTTTATCTGGCTGATGAATTAAAAGAAGAATACGAGATTACATATATAGGCAGTAATGGGGTAGAGCAGGAGAGAGTAAAAAAGAATATTTCAGATTATAGGACAATACCTGCTATTAAACTTGTGCGTGGTAAAATATTTACGAATCTTAAAATACCTTTTGTTCTTATTAAAGCAATATTTCGAGCCAAAAAAGAATTAAAGCAGATCCGCCCAGATGTCATTTTTAGTAAGGGTGGTTATGTTTCTTTGCCTGTCTGTATCGCTGGCAGGATTTTACATATTCCAATTATTACACACGAAAGTGATTCGTCATTTGGACTGGCTAATAAGTTAATTCTAAAGACTTGTAATGCTATGTGTGTGAACTTCAAGAATTTAGAAAAGAAGCATAAAAAAGTTCTCTATACCGGCCCAATTTTTAGTAAAGATTTTGATAGTGATAGAAAGAACAAATTTAATCTAAATATCGACCCAAACAAACCTACAATTTTGATAGTTGGCGGTTCGCTCGGTTCGCAAAAAATTAATGAAATGCTATATCCTATAGTGAAGGATTTATTGATTCAATTTAATGTAATTCATATTGTCGGAAAGGGCAATTTAAAAATAAAATCTTTCGATAATTACAACGCTCTGGAACAGACAGATGATATGGTCAGTATGTATAATATTGCAGATTTTGTTATTGGTAGGAGTGGGGCTGGAGTGACAGCAGAAAGTTTCTATAAAAATCTTCCTATGATTTTGATACCTCTTGAAAATAAATCAAGTCGTGGAGACCAGTTACTCAATGCAAAATATTATGAAAAATTAGGTGTGGCTAAAATACTTCGCGAGAGTGAATTGACCCCAATGACTATGCTAGACTCAATAGAAAATTTTCATAAAAATATTGACAAGTATGCTAATAGCTATAAAAATCTAAAAATAGAAAATGGTAGAGAAAAAATTTTAAAATTAATAAAATCTTATTAAAAATCACTAAATTTAAGCTTTTTAATGTCAATTTTTAATAAATTTATTTAAATTATGAAAAAGATGATTAAAATTTAATCATCTTTTTATTTTACTTGTTTTTTATGCTATTGAAAATATCTTCAGCTAATAAATAGATTTTCTCACTCTCTTCTTTTGATACGGTAGTTAATTTTTTCTTTTTAGGATATCCCCAAATGTCACTCAATCTAGGGCCAATCCACTCATGATATTTTGTACTTTCGAATATTCCTTTAATGATAGAGAGACATGCTTTTTTAGGTTTCATAAATGTCATTTTCATAGGTAATTTTATTAGAGCATATAAGGCTTTAGGATAATGCGAAGTGATGTTAGTGAGGGTTATACCGGGATGAACAATGGCATATTTTACATTCTCTCGTGTGCACAATTCATGCAAGGCGTACATCAAAAATCGTTTAGAATTTCCGTATACCAAACTTGATTTTTGTCGTGTAAAGAAATCAATATCTTTCTCATCTATTTTGGAGTATTTGTGGGCTATTGAGCCGGTGGCGATTATCTTAATATTATCAGCTTTAATCTTAGACAAAAGAGACTTGACAATATAATAATTAGAAACAAAATTGATTTGAAAAACATTATCATATAAAAGGCTGGTTTTTCGTTTAGGTATGGCGTACGCACCGGCATTTAAAATCAGATAATCAAGTTTAATTTTACATAAATGTGCTACTAGATTTTTCACATCATCGAAGTTCTCCAGATCTGTAGTCAGATTGTCAATTCGGCAAGACGGATATTTTTCTATAATGTCAGCTCGTGCGAGTTTTCCTTTATAATCATAATGGTCTATCATTATAATGTGTGCGTTTAATTTTGCTAATATCTTGCACACTTCGCGTCCCAATCCGCCAGATGCTCCAGTGATAGCTACAGTCTTACCAGTCAAATCTTTTGTATTTAATTCAATCCATTTTTTGATATTCATACCATAAGTTTAGCATAATAATTTTATTTACACAAATGAACTTGCACTAATACATATAGAAATAAAAAACTAGTATGAGACTAGTTTTAATTTATACGATTTGTAATAGTTGAAACAATTCGTCTATATTTGAAAAATCAATTCCAATATGAAATAATGTCTCAGTAGATTTTTTTATATTTTTAATGCAGGTATCAATATTGTCAATATAATAATCATTTAAGCAATTTTCATAACCATAGATAGAAAACTTAATTTTAGTTAGTTTTTTGAAATTAAATTCTAGAATATTGTCTTTTGCTATGGTTAGTTCTATAAACCCCAAATAACTAGTGGAAGGTATAGCATCTATTCCTATATCAATGTTGTAGTAATCCCGTTTAAATGAAAAAGTACAGGGATAGGGTATAGTTCTGTTTGCCATTTGTTAAATATCATAAAACTATGGTTATTATAGAAACCGAATGCGTATTTGATTTTTCGAGCAGCTAGATATTCTTTTATTTTATCTATATATGTCAGAGCATTATTATTTATCAACTTGGCTTTTTACTCAAAAGGGTCTTAGAGAATGATGAAGGAAAATTACTATTGATGGCTTGAGTAGAAGTGTATCTATAATATTTTAGGTTTGAGTCCCTCGAAAAAAAGCCTATACAGGCTAAATGGGGGTGGATAGAGGGGGTATAGCGTGAAGAAACAACAACAAATTGTTGTTTTAGCGTAATACCGGGAGTGCTTTAGCACGGTCTGGCTCCGACAGGAGCGAACCAAGGGTTTGAGTCCCTCGAAAAAAAAGCCTATACAGGCTAAATGGGGTGGATAGAGGGACTCGAACCCACGACAACCAGATCCACAATCTGGCGCTCTACCGACTGAACTATATCCACCATGACGTCATATCACACGAATATACTATGTTGCTCAAAAGTTTAGTAGTTCTATTCTTTATAAATATTTCTTTTTCTCACTTGAAACCAGTTCTCGTGTTAGAAGTACCGACAAAATCGTAACTATTATTAAGAATTCCGTTTGTTCGGTATATAGGCGTTCATAGACGCTTTGGCTGGGGTAGGTAGATTCGAACTACCGTATGCAAGAGTCAAAGTCTTGTGCCTTACCGCTTGGCGATACCCCACTATTATGGTGCGGATGAAGGGACTTGAACCCCCACGGTCACCCACTAGATCCTAAGTCTAGCGCGTCTGCCAATTTCGCCACATCCGCATAAAGATTGGGTGCATTGGTTTAATGTCCTAATGCAATGGACAAGACTTGGTGGCTCATCCGGGACTTGAACCCGGGACACCATGATTAAAAGTCATGTGCTCTACCAACTGAGCTAATGAACCATATTATTTAATTTTCTACCATTTGGTAGAGCGAGCTCTTCCCTCGCTATCGCTCACTCGTTGCTATTGCACCGCTACAATATACCAAAGGGCATATTGCTTAACGCTACTTCGCCAACTGAGCTAATGAACCATGTCATAACTCTCTTACGTCAAATTGTTTACCGCAATTATGACCTGATGCTCTTTTATTCCTTATTTAAGAAAGGGTAAACATACTTTTCCCATTCTTATTTTCCGTTTGGAAAAGGGTATAAATTGCAATATAGACTTTTGTATTATACACTATGCAAAATAAAAATACAAGTGAATTTCAAAAAATTTTTAAAGAAATTTTATTTTTCATCATAAAATTTATTAAATAATCTTGACAATTCGTTTTTTTATGTGGTATTATTTGTTCTGTCAGTGGCTAATATGCGGGTGTAGCTCAATGGTAGAGCGCTAGCCTTCCAAGCTAGTTACGAGGGTTCGATTCCCTTCACCCGCTCCAAAGCCTTTGTTATACCCAAATGGAATCGAACACTGAGAGGGGGAGAAGCGTCAGTAAATAGCAACTGCTAGTTAATTATAATCACTTATTAAAAATAAAAATTCCTTATTGTTATGGGGAAGGAGTAATGAAGGAAAACAACTATAGAGTTCCCATGAGACAAATGTCGAAATGGGAATAAGGAACAATCGACCAACAAGACAATACTTACGAATGTAAGTTGGCTATAGGTTGAATTGCGACATTGTCTCTCATAAATGTGGGCGATTGCCCAAAAAAGAAGTTTCAACACACTTGTTGAAACGATAATAACGGGCAAAATTTAAAACCACATTCCTTATTCAAAATGGAAAAGGAGTAATGAGGGGGGAACATGTGGGTCCCCTCATACGAGGTGCGACAGACCTGATAGGTCTTAAAATCTATTACCTTTTCAAATGGAGGGTGAGTAATGAGAGGGAAACATTAAGCAATCCGTATGGATTGCCATGGTGCCTTCTCATAAATGTGGGCGATTGCCCAAAAAAGAAGTTTCAACACACTTGTTGAAACGATAATAACGGGCAAAATTTAAAACCACATTCCTTATTCAAAATGGAAAAGGAGTAATGAGGGGGGAACATGTGGGTCCCCTCATACGAGGTGCGACAGACCTGATAGGTCTTAAAATCTATTACCTTTTCAAATGGAGGGTGAGTAATGAGAGGGAAACATTAAGCAATCCGTATGGATTGCCATGGTGCCTTCTCATAAATGTGGGCGATTGCCCAAAAAAGAAGTTTCAACACACTTGTTGAAACGATAATAACGGGCAAATCGCCCGCATGCGTCAATAGCTCAGTTGGATAGAGCATCGCCCTTCTAAGGCGGGGGTCGGGGGTTCGAATCCCTCTTGACGCACCACATATTATCTCGTATGACACGAGATTTTTTTATTATATTGTAATATTTATTATATATATTCCTTATTATATATCTTTCTATAAAGGCCTGTTCTCTTGTTTGAGCGATACTATCACAAGGACTGGCTTCGCAGTGGGGTTATACGATGTGAGAATATATTTTTTATTCCGCTTTAACGAAGGTGCTAGGATATCGATTGCGAATGCTTTGAGCCTTGCGATACGAAACGGAGCAAGCGATTTCCGAGTACTTTTTTTAAAATTTCTCCATACATTTTACGAAAATAATTTGACAAGGGGGGGGGTATAGAGTTATTATATTGATAATTCTAGACAATTTTCGCATATAAAGGCGAGCATATTACAAACTAAAGAAAAGGGGTAAATTATGAGTTTGAAGAAGAAACTAATTATAGGAATATTGTCGTGTCTTTCTGTCGCCACACTTAGTGTGATATCAGTCAGTCTGATACCTAATAGCTACACACCGACAGGAGTTCAGGCAGCCACCACAGCAGGTAGTACATGCAGTGACACATATTTCACATATACATCCAATGGCGACGGTACTTGCTCAGTTAAGGCTCTTAATGAAAGCATTTCAGGAAACCTTACAATACCTGCTAGATCGCCAGATGGGGATATCGTCGTGAGTGTCCTTGATAACGCATTTGGTAGTTGTTATAATCTAACTGGTATTGAAATTCCCAATGGAGTTAAGATTATAGGAGAAGGTGCTTTCGCCTGTAGTGAAAATCTAACAAACATTACAATACCAGATGGAGTAATAACTATAGGTGCGGGTGCTTTCCAGCAATGTTCTTCAATTACAAGTTTTGCGATTCCAAATTCAGTTACCACTATCGGTGCTAATGCATTTATGTATTGCATTAGTTTAAAAAATATTAATATTCCAGACAATATTAAAATCATTGAAGATGGTACATTTGCAACTTGTCGTAGTCTCACTAGTATCAATATTCCAAATGGTGTTACAAGCATAGGTGTAAGCGCATTCGATAGTTGTGAAAACCTAACAAATATTACTATTCCAGACAATGTTTCAAATATAGGACAATACGCATTTTCTTATTGTACCGCACTAACAAGTATCACACTCCCTAATGGAATAACTACTATAGAACAATCAGTTTTTAGCGGTTGTACTGCATTAACGAGTATCATAATGCCAGAAGGAATTACCAGCATAGGCGAAAGTGCATTTTCTGCTTCTGGACTCACGAGTATCAGAATCCCAAATAGTGTTACTAGCATTGGCATGTGGGCTTTTATGAGTTGTTCTGATTTAAAAGCTGTTACTATTGAAAATGCTGATATTTATAAACAAATTGCTTATATTGATTCCGATGCAGGTGGTTTATTAGCCAATGCTAAAATTGTCCGAGTACCTACATCTATTGTAAATAATAATGATAATCAATACCTTAATAGTCAAAATTCGAATTTTAAACGAACAGATGGCTCAGATGGCTATACTACATTCTTATCTACATCAGTCACGAGTGAAGAAGACGACCTCTTTATCTATACTTTCACAGACACAGGCTGTGAAGTGAAGCCAAAAGATAAGACACAAATGACAGGCGACATAGTCATCCCAGATGTCTCCCCAACTTACGGCATCCCTGTCACCAGTATTGCAGATAGAGCATTTGAGAGTTGTAATAGCCTTACGGGTATAACGCTCCCAAATTCACTCACTTGTATATCAGACGCTGCATTTCAATATTGTAGTGGTCTCACAGGAAGTCTGGTAATTCCAGAGAGTGTGACCAGTATAGGATGGATGTCATTCTATAGCTGTAGAGGACTCACTAGTATAGTTATTCCAGAGAGTGTGACCAGTATAGGAGACAATGCATTCCGTTATTGTATAGGCCTCACTAGTATAAAAGTTGCAGAAGGAAACATGGTCTATAATAGTAAAAATAACTGTAATGCTATTATCAAAACTGCAACCAATAAGCTAATACAAGGATGTCAAAATACAGAAATCCCAGATGGAGTTATTAGTATAGGAGACAATGCGTTCTCTAGCCTTAGCGGTCTAACCAGTATAGAATTACCAAGTACACTTACCAGTATAGGAAACTATGCATTCGCTAGCTGTAGCGGCCTCACTAGTATAGTCATACCAGAGGGAGTGTCCAGTATTGCCAGTCAAACATTCCAAAACTGTTTTAGCCTTACCAGTATAGTGCTACCAAGTACTCTCACTAGTATAGGAGGCTGGGCTTTCAATCAATGTAGCAAACTCACAAATATAACTATTCCAGCAGGAGTTACTAGTATAGGAAACGCAGCGTTCCAAAATTGTAGTAGACTAACCAGAGTAACCATCAACAGCCCAGATATTCACACAGCAGCTACAGGTACTAGCAACACACACACAGGGGCTTTATTAAAATATGCTAAACAAATCCGAGTACCTAAGACTATAGTAGAGAATAATACTAATACATATTTAGAGACCAATTTTGCTCAGCGCGATGAAGGTGAGTATATAGTTTTTGCTAGAGATATTACTAAAGCTACAGTGAATTTATCTACTATCACATATACTTTTGATGGTACAGCTAAAACACCTACAGCAATAGTGAGATATAATAGCGCCGATTTAGTGAAAAATACAGATTATATATTAACCTATGAAAATAATATAAATGCGGGTACTGCTAGTGTCATCATCGGCGGTATAGGAGACTATGCAGGCAGTATCACTAAAGAATTCAGCATAACCCCAAAGAGTATAGTAGGAAGTAGCGTAGCAAGCATAGAGGACATAGTATACACAGGAAGTGAGATACGACCAAGAGTAGTAG
>CBFGBH010000011.1:0-29322 GCA_965646995.1 Candidatus Onthoplasma sp. | reverse complement strand
GCACCTTCGCCGACATTTGTCGTAAATTTCGGATTGAGCATTAGTTTTGCCTCTGCAAAGTTCGTCATAAAACCAGCCTCGATTAGCGTAGCAGGACAGTTGACATTTGATAACATTCCTATAGATATTGTACCCACGAACCTACCGCGTCTACCCGTAAAGTCTTCGACCGCATCATAGACTTCTTCACTTAATTCTCTACTTCGAGTAGGATAACGATTGTACGGACTATAATAAACCTCTATACCTTGAGCCGAATTAAAAGTATTCCCCGTACCAAACGCATTGTACGCGAAAGTGACTACTAGACTAAGCCCTGCTCTATTAGCTCGCACTACACGAGTCGAAATACTAGTATCCGTTATCTCTGGATGAACATCGTAAACATTAAATCCGCATCGTAAACACGCATAGATAAAGTCTAGTTTCGCCTGTCTATTAAATTCATTCTCATAAAAACTACGCCCTATAAAAGGCATTATCGGAGTACGCTTGCCAACTGTGGGTGGATTCATACCATGTTCATCATTCGCTCCGATTAAAAAATTACTTGCATTCGCCATTCTATACCTCTATAGTATGTATGCAAGTAATCTATTAAAAGTGCAATTTAACTCTCTTTCTCGTCTAGGTAACTAGCTTCCAAATCGGACACATGTGTCAGCACCACTATTGGATATCGCTTCATCGCTTCGTATAAATCAGTCGACCCCTGATTGCGTGGGTCGAATGCACCCATATGCCAGTTGATAGCCATTGCTTCTTCACGCGTTAACTTCATGAAACCGCTAATGATATACACTGATTTCTCTCCATGTCCGTACGGCAATGGATTATTATAGGCGAAATAAGGCACTTGCACCCACTGTCCGTCTATCTTTTGATTACGATAATCAACTGTATATGTATTAACTTTGCAGACATCGTGTAAAAGAGCTATGATTGCAATGCTTTCGTCTGAAATTTTATCTAAATATTTCTCGCCAAACTCCAAGATAATATTCGCTTTTAATCTCTTATATACATTCAGCGAATGAAAGACTAGACCTCCTTCAAAATTAGAATGTCTCCTTCCTGAAGCTGGAGCAGTAAAGAAATCAGATGAATTAGTTAAATAGTCTAATAGCTTTTCCGCACCTTCTCGTTTGATATTTGACTTAAATATTTGTGTGAATTCTAAACGATATTCTTCTATACCTTTATCCATATTAACTCCTATCTTTTATTATAAGTCGTATGTAAATACTTCTTCGCTTTTTCACTAAGAGGCGCCGTCAGGAATTCATCGTATAGTTTCTTCACTTCCGCATTCTCAAAGCTATTTTTTAGTTTCATATTTCTATCACAATTATATAGTCCTTCCGCTCTATTTATAACAGCGATATCCATATCATTTTGAAGTGGCTGACCACCGCCACCAACACAACCATTCGGACACGCCATTACCTCTATCATGTGATATTTAGTTTTATTTAGCTTAGCCAAGACTTCTCGTGCTGTAGCAGTTCCAAAGATGACTAACAATTTAACATCTTGCCCTAAAAGTTTCATAGTCGCAGTCTTAACATTCTTGTAGCCACGAAGTGCTTTAAACTCTAAAAGATTTTTAGTCGGCATTTCACCAGTAGTCAAATAGTATGCCGTACGCACAGCAGCTTCCATCACTCCACCGCTAGCACCAAATATTACACCTGCCCCAGTGCCTAGTGGAAGAGCCGAGTCAAATTTACTATCTTCTAAAACTTTTAAATTGATTTTTTTCCTTTTCAATAATTTACCAAGTTCTCTTACTGAAATCACATAGTCAGTATCTCGTCCATAAATATCAGACAACTCGGGTCTAGTAATTTCAAATTTTTTAGCCACACATGGAGTGACAGCTACAACTGATATATTCTCTGCTTTTTTATCTAGTTTCTTTGCTAAAAAATGTTTAATAACACTCGCCTGCATTGAGATGGGACTACGACAAGTAGAAAGATTGGGGATATATTCTGGATAGAATGTCTCTACGAATTTGACCCATGCAGGACAGCAACTAGTAAATTGAGGTAAAGTACCACCATTCTTTATACGCTCAATTAACTCACTTGCTTCCTCCATAATAGTCAAATCTGCACCAAAGGTCACATCGTATACATAATCTGCACCGAGTTTTTTTAGAGCTGATACCATCTGACCAGTAACCACCTGCCCAGATGAATAACCGAACATCTCGCCCAATGACACTCTAACTGCAGGAGAAGTGATAAATACCACTATTTTATTCTGGTTATTGATAAGTTCCATCACTGGATTGGTGTCGTCTTTCTCTTCTAATGACCCCACTGGACAAACATTCACACATTGTCCACAGTTAATACAGATGATATTCTCGCTATCGTATGTCCATTTACATGCGACTCCTATCTTATTTTTGCATACATCCTTACATTTACCGCATAGTACACACTTATTCTCTCGTCTTTTGATACTGGGATTATCATGCGCAATAGGCACACGAATTTCTGCGTATTTATCCATATTTTCTCCTTAGTAAACTAAAGCTATAATTTTTTCACTTTACCATTAGTACTATAATCATGTACACTAGTCACATAATCTGCAACTTCTATAATTCTTTCATAAAAACTTTTCATATTCTTTGGTCTCAAGAATAGCGAGACATTGTATTTCGATTTCAGTTCTTGCTTTACTTTATATACAATAGTCAAGTCGTCATTCTCATCATAAAGCAAAGCTAAATTATCTAATGTGTCAAATTTAGCCCCACGCTCTAAGAGCAACATGCACACAGGCTCAAATCCTATACTACAGCCAACTGCATGCGTATCTATTCCTGTGATTTTACCCACCATCTTATCGTACCTGCCACCACCAACTATCGCTCCATTAAAACCTTCCGTATACATCTCATAGACTGTGCCAGTATAATAACCCTGCCCACGCACGATAGAGATGTCAAATCTGATATCATATTTATTATTCGTTAGTGCGTTAAGCGTGTCAATAAGATATCGCATCTCGTCAACGACTTTCGCCTGTACATTGTAACTATATAAACTATTTAAGTCTCCATTAATGATATGATTAATCGCGTCTATTAGTTTATTGATTTTCTCCGTGGCATAGCCTTTCTCAATAAGCTCCATCATGACACCAGTGACTGAAATCTTATCAATCTTATCAAGAGTGATACAAACATCATTGATTTCACTATCTAAGAATCCAGCATATAGACACACCGCATTCAAGATCTGACGATTATTAATACGGACTGTCAGTTTATCAAAGCCAAGTTTATTCAAAGTCTCAATGCTCGTATAGAGAAGTTCCAACTCTGCTTTGATAGTCTCATCGCCAAATATATCTATATCGCACTGAATGAACTGTCTATTCCTGCCACGCTGTGGGCGTTCTGCTCTGAAGGCCGAGCCTATCTGAATTGATTTGAAAGGAGTAGGCAATTTGTCTCTATTGTTCGAATAAAACCTAGCAAGTGGCACAGTCAGGTCATATCTAAGCCCTTCTGCGACTAAGTCAGCTTCGGTCAAATCGGATTTCGTCAAATCTAATTTATCTCCACGCTTGATAGTCTTGAACATCAATTTCTGATTATCTCCCGTATCACTAGTATTGAGATATTCTAAATGTTCAAGTATGGGCGTATCTATCAGATTAAATCCATTGGACTGATACGAATTTAATATAATTTGCCTAACTGTCTCCCTTAGTTTTGCCTGTCTAGGCAAATAATCATATGTTCCTCTAATAGAATTGTAATTTTTCATTGTATGCTCCTAATTTAATCTTTCTATTGGATATATTATAGATGAAATTTAACATAAAAGTCAATCGTATTAAATATCTCTAAGAATATTATAACGCTATTCGTACTAGAGCAACAAAAAGACCGGTCTATTGACCAGTCTATTACTCGTCAGGGTTTACGCCTTTTGCTTTGTTTAGTTCTTCCAGTCTCCTCTCGCCCCGCTCTAATAGTTTAATAAGTTTCCTAACTTCATTCTTACGACCAAAATGTTCAAAATGTTTCAATAAAACTTTATTACATTGTATATACTCAGAGACATTAATTTCAGTAGTTTCAGGGTCATTGTAAATAGTTTTTAAGTCTTTATATATATCATCTCTCATCTTATCACTTCTACATCCTAGACCCAAAAGATCTTCTAGTGATACCACCTCGCCCGCTCTATCATAAGTTATTTTAGATATATAATTTGTCCAAGTACAAATAGTAACATTCCAAAATTCTTCTGTGTAGTAATTGAAAATATTATCCAAAATATCTTCAATAGTATTGCATGTAATTGTATCGTTATATCTTAAAGTATACACATCATAGACTGAGAGATTCTCAACTCTCTGCGAATATCTCCCTATTAATCCGTCAAAATACTTCGCAGCATCTTCGCTAATCCGTCCATTTTTCATCGCCTCATAAATCATAAGCGTCGCCCACATTGTAGTCATATGTACATCCATAGTTTCTCTATGTTATAGCATAGATTTCATAGTTGTCAATAGAGAAAAGAAAAAAGCCGACACTGTCGCCGACTTGCTAATCGCTCGTAATTTTTACTTCACCACATAAGATATCGTTATACGAATAGGTATTAATAGTGTCTAAATCAATCGAACATGATTTGACCGTGAATACACTTGCATACACATCTTCTATTCTAGCACGATAACTTGCGACCTTCCTTCTACCCCTATTAATATAGAGATTGACTTCCTGACCTTTTAACTCAATTATTCGTTGTTTAATATTTTCTACAGTGTTAGGCATCTTCTTCATACTCTCACCCCATAGAATAATTGACTCAAATCTATAATAAATACATTTATGTCAAGAACGATAAATAATCGTCATTAATCGTCAAAATCGTCTCCGATAGGATCGTCATCGTCATCCTCTTCCTCGTCTTCATCATCTAGGTCGTCAAAGTCGAAATCTTCATCTTCGTCTTCTTCCTCTTCCTCGTCTTCTTTATCTAAGTCGTCGGCGAAATCAAAATCATCGACAATGCCTGCGGTGCTCTCTACTTCGTCTTGGTCGTATACATCATCTGTTAGTTCATCATCTTCGTCATCATCTTCGTCATCATCCGAGATATATTTGTGCCAATCATCTAGTTCTTTATTCTCTAGAGCCTCATCATCCGAGATACCAAGCTCTTGCTTGCAACTATCACATATCTCTTCGTCATTCTGCACGAAATTGATTTTACAAATAGGACATAATTCCAAATCTGTAATGTCATCTTCACTAGATTTGATTAATCTCATCTCTTTTTTACATACATTACAATATTGGTCTGATTTCTTAATATAGTTCAATTCGCATCTAGGACATAAAATCCATACTGGTTTACTAGCTCTTGCCATAACTATCACCTCTTTTTATATTTATATCTAACATAGTGAAGAATATTCAATAATATAACCTTCACTTTTATCTAGAATATTATAGTTACAGAAATTGTATTTGTCTACTATTTTTAGATGGTTTTTTATAGAATGTCCATTTCACGAAAGACTAAATGATACTGAATGATTCTATTGTCCTTCGATTAACATTTTGTCTGCTACTAGTGCTATAAATTCTCCGTTGGTAGGTTTCTCATTGCTTGAATAAACTTTAATACCGAAAAGATTGTTTATATTCTCTATCTTTCCACGATTCCAAGCCACTTCTATGGCATGTCTAATCGCGCGCTCTACTTTGGATGCACTGGTGTCATATTTCTCAGCAATGCTCGGATACAATTTCTTAGTTATAGAATTGATGATTTCCGGATTGTCTACAGCTAATTTAATTGCTTCTCTTAAAAATTGGTAGCCTTTAATATGAGCAGGTATGCCAACAGTAATGAAAATATTAGTAATTTTCTCTTCCAATCTATTATTAGATTTCGCATTAAAAAAAAGGTTAGATTGCATCTCTGCAGGGCTTAAAATATCTTCTACTCTGCTCTTAAGTATCTTCGCATCAAAAGGTTTAATGCAATAATACTTAGCACCTAGAGAGATCGCTTTATTAATGAATCCATCCATTGAAAGCGCGGATTGAACTATTATATTGACATTCTTATGTCTCACACTTTCAAGTACTGTAAACCCATCGCACCCATGTAAAACCATATCCATGATGACGATATCAGGATTATTTTCATTGATTAATCTAATCAATTCATTGCCGTCGGATGTATTAGCAATTACATCATATTTTTCATCGTTAAAAGTGTATTTTAAATCATCAATAATATTCTGATCTTCATCTGCAAGTATTAGTTTTATTTTTTCCATATCTTCTCCCTTTAGTGTAATAAACACTCATATATACTAGCACTATCTATCATTATTTTCATTCTAATTTTCGCTAATAATTTGCTTTAATTTATCTAATTATTTACTTTATAACATAAAAATGTCGAATCTGCAAAATAATTTAGTAATATTTAATGATAATTCAACGATTTATTATTAAAAATACATTATTTATTATATTATTGTAGTATTTATAGGGGTAATTAATAATATTGTAATTTTTTGTTTGAATTAAATATTAGTAGACTTTTATTCATATTTCAAAAGATTTTTTTATATATTACATAGACGGGAGGTCTTATGGATAATAACGATACCATAAAAATTACATATGCTAAAAATCTAAATAAAATTAATTTTAATTCTGTCCTTAATTTACCTATTGATTCTAATGTTAATATTAAAACAATACTCGATGTTTTTAGTTATATTTATGATGAGAAAGTAGAATGCGGTTCTGGTAAGGCTATCTTCACTGGAAGAATTGGCGTCAGAGTGCTATATATTGATATGGACAATATAACTAATACCATCACAGATACTCAAAGTTTCAGCGAGACATTTGTAGATAGTTCAATCACTGCTGATACTTTTATTAATGCAAGCAATGCGACAATACTGAGCACCGTACTATCTAGCGATGGCACATTAAAAATAAATTGCGATGTATCCTGTGAGCCACTTTTATATCTCAATCTAGCTCTGCCTAATAACCTTAGCAATATTGAGAATATGATAGTAAAAAAGAGCGAGATAGAGACATCTACAATCTCTCAGATCGTTCAATCATCTTTCGAATATACTGTTAATTTAGAGAGCAAGGATAGAATATCAAAAATACTTTGTTATAACGCATACTTCTGTCCTAATAATGTAGTAGCGTACGACGAATACGCTACCGTAGAGGGAAAGTTATATTCCAGACTTGTATATGAATACAATGCAGACGGAGAAAGCGAAATCAAAGAGAAATGCGAAATCTCTAATATCAAGAGCGAAATCAGTATGCCAGGACTAAATAGAGAATGTACGCTTGATTTAAACTTCAAACTAGACTGCTCTAAAGAAAATATTTCTACAGATATAGAAGAGGAAAATAGTGTAATAACTATACTACACTCTATCTCAGTCTCAGGAGTGGCAACTAAAAAAATATCTCTTGATATAGTAGATGATATGTATAGTACCGATAATGAAATAGAACTAAACATGACTACTCGTGAATACAACAATAATTTATTATCTGAGAATGTAGAGGATTCTATTGTGGGAGAACTATCCCTACAGAATGAAGATACAGCTATAGACGAAGTAGTCTCTAATCTAAATATCAAGCCGGAAATCACTAATATTTATATTAAAGATGAAACTGTATACATTGAAGGCTTAATCTCATCAAATGTAGTATATATAGATGAAAACAAAGAATTGAAGAAAAAACCTACTGAAATTCCTTTCGTCACTAACACAAAAATTAAACTTGACAAACTTGACTGCTATCGTTACGCCATCTCCGTATCGGATTGCAGAATAAAGGCAAAGCGTGGCACTATTCTCGAATTTGAATACGCTGTATGTGTGAATCTGTACTTATATCATAAAGAGACAAGGCAAATAATAGACAATATCTCTATCGGCAAAGCTATCGACTTCAGCGCATATGACTATCAAATATATCTAGCCAAACCAAATGAAAGTATGTGGGAGCTATGCAAACGTATAAAATGCGCACCAGAAGAAATCGCTCGATACAATCGTGAACTGCCTTTAGTCATGGAAGGTGGAGAGAAAGTAATAATTAAAAGATAAAAAAGACCCATTCTTTGGGTCTTTTTATAACTCTAGAGCTTCAGTTATCTTCTCACTGATATAGTCTCCTGCGTGTCTAATATCTATTCTCTTATTTACAATGTCATTTACTGCTGTAGTGATAGGCATCTTAACTTGTTTTGAAACTTCGACTTCACTATTATATTGATTATTTAGCAGTAGCAAAGCCTCTGCCGTCTTAATACCTTCGACCGACTTTACATCAATAAATTCATTCAATATATTTTCATTCACAGTCTTTTTCTGAACTATAGTACGACCATATGTTAAATTTTTGCTATTATGGTCAAATAATGTAGCCTGAAAATCTCCCAAGAAAGCAAGACCTGATGCTGTGTCTGGATTACCACCCATAGATGAGATGAATTTTCCTATCTCTTTTACCGATGCTGGCATCAATGGACCTTTTTTCTGCTCGTAGCCACTGCCTTCCAAAATACCTGCTGCTATACCTATCACATTTTTCGCTGCGGCTCCTATCTCCGAACCTATAATGTCGTGAGACAATGTCATATCTACTAAACCCGGATTAGTGAAACTATCCACTAGCGTTCTAGCGTATGTACGGTTGTAAGCTGAGATAATCATATTAGTTGGCTGTCCACTCACAAATGATTGCACATGCCCTGGCCCTACCCATACAGCAATATTATTTTTCTTCACTCCATTGTCTATTAGTATCTGACTTAGGCGTCTACCTGTACTCGCCTCGATACCTTTCATGGCTATGCAATACTTTTTATTTTGATAGCCCTTGATTTTCTTGACTTTACTCATCAGATCATCCAGTTGCTGACTAAGTATAGAGATAATCACTACATCTCCATAGTTAAGAGTTTTCTCTAAATCGTGAGTGTAATACACACGTTTAGTTAGTTTAACGTACTGATTAGCTCTCGTAGTGAAAAGTTCGTTTTCGCTCTTATCTTCATGTAATCGCTCCCACATTAGCACATTGTATTTCTTCCTATCCATACAATAAGCTATACAGGATGCCCACCTGCCTGCTCCTAAAATACTAATCTTCATCACTATTATTCTCCCTTTTGCCTGCATCCAGCGGTTTAGTAATAGGGAATAATATTGTGTCTCTGATATTCTCTAAATCGAGTAAGTGATAGATAAATACATCTATTCCAAAGCCAATTCCCGATATAGGTGGGAAACCATGCTCCATTGCTAGCACATATTCGCTGTCGTAATCCATAGCTTCGGCATCTCCTCGCTGTTTCGCTTTTGCCTGCTCTTCAAAGCCCTTCTTCTGCTGTATAGGATTGACAAGCTCACTATAACCTTTAATCATCTCTTGCCCATCTATAACAAGTTGGAACATCTCGATAATTCTATCATCTTTATCACTATAGCGAACTAACGGTACTACATTAGGATAATTAAATAAAATGGTAGGCTCAACTATATTCGGACGCATCTTTCTTTTATACAATAGGTCAATAATTCCTCCTACTGTAAATTGGTCGTTTAGTTCGTATTCTTCTAATAGTTTTTTCTTCAATACCAATTTTTTGAACTCATCCACATCAGTTATATCCAAGACATTAAAGCCTAGAATTTCATTGAGTGTACCTACATAATCCATTCGTGGAAAAACTTCCGGCAGTACAATAGTTCTACCTTGCGATACGAATTCATATTTACCAAACACATAGTAACAAACCTCTCTAAACAATTCTGTATAGAATTTGATACTATCTTCAAAATCCCAGTATGCCGCATAGCTCTCTAGCATTGTAAATTCTTGTAATTTGTCTACACATAGACCTTCATTCCTAAAGTCTTTTGCTATCTCGAATACTTTATCAAAGCCACATGCTATAGTTCTTTTTAGCCATGTTTCAGGAGAGATACGAAGATTCATATCAAGGTCAAGTGCATTGTGATGCGTACGGAATGGTTTAGCTAAAGCGCCACCCACTGCATTTTGTAATATCGGCGTCTCAACCTCTAAGAAACCATGTTTGATATAAAAATCACGCAAGAATTGTTGTACCTTGAAACGAATAAGGACTGCATTTCTGCTCTTTTCATTCGATACTATATCTAAATATCTCTGACGATATCTGGCATCTGTATCTACGAGTCCATGGAATTTCTCTGGTAAACCGCGAAGTGCTTTGCTGAGTAATTCAAAGGTCTCAACCTGTACAGTCAATTCTCCAGTCTGAGTACGTACTAGCTCTCCATTGACACCTATGAAATCTCCTACATCGCAAAACTCTTTGAACTTAGCGAGAGCATCCTCTCCTACTATATTAAGAGATAAACTAATCTGCACACTATATCTAATTTGCTCGCCTACCGGTAATTCGAAGTTGTCTCCAATCGCATAAAGTTTAGCAAAAATAAGTTTACCAAATGTACGCTTGAAAATCATTCTACCGGCGACACTTACCTTAGTGCCTAAATCGTATTTCTCTAGGTCGTGAATCTCGTGTGTTTTATGAAATTTCGCTTTATACGCCTTCTCTCCACTCGCTTCTAATCTTAAAACTTTGTCTACCTTAATGTCAAACTCTGACATAGTCTCGTTTATTTCCATATAATACCTCTAGTTTAGTATAGACATAATCAACTTAAAAGTCAAACAAAAAAATAAGGCGAACGCCTTATTTATCTGATATGGTTAGATGTTCGTTCCCCAAACCGCCACATTCTTTATACCATTTCTCTAAATCTTTGTCCGAGTAGACTTGCTCTACAGAATCGTAAACGGCATCTATGTTATATTTCTCTTTCAGGATAATATTACCTAATCTCACGATTTGCTCATCAAACGCACTAATATTCTCATCATACCATTCATCAATCAATACATCACTCGGAATATTTTCTGTGATTGATTGAAAACTATCATTTAAATATTCAATTACTAGAGAGTCTCTTTTATCAATAAGATTAGCGAAATCTTCAATATCAAATTCTCTCGTATCTATACTAACGCTTTCATCCCTATATTTATTCTTCTTCATTTATTCTCCTAATATGAATTATTTTTTAAATATAGGTTTAACTACTACATGGCGTTTCTCCCCTTCGCCTGTAGATTCGGTAGTCACATCGTCCCTACCTTGAAGTGTAGTATGAACAATTCTCCTATCATACGCATTCATTGGGTCGAGATGAATATTTCGTTCAATCTTGATAGCCTGTTCTGCGACTTTATTCGCAAGTTCAACGATAGACTGATTGCGATTAGCCTTATATCCATCTACATCTAGATACATTCTAACAGCACCTTCTCCTCTGCCCTTTAGTCCGCTTAATAATATTTGTAACGCTTGCATGTTCTCGCCATGAAAACCGATGAGTTTGCCAACTTTCTCTCCCTTTATAGAGAAAGAGAGTTCATTCTCTCTAGCTTCACATTCGACTACAGCGTTATCATCTATCATTCTCGCTAATCCTAATAAGAAATCTTTTCCCTTTTTCTCTAGATTAGTAGTATCGACTTTCTTCTTAGGCTTTGGCTCTGATTTTTCTTTTGTCTTGACAATTTCTTCATCTGGTACATTCTCTATAGTAGGCGCTTTCTCTTCTGGTTTCGCTGGTTCTTCGTCGACTTCGTTTTGTTCTCCCCATGAGAGTATGACTTTGGCTTTCTTAAATAGTCCACCCTGCTCTACCACTTTAACATCCACATCTTCTCGCTTCATTCCGCATTCCAGAAGTCCATTCTGGATAGCAATTTCCACGCTTTTTCCTGTTGCTTCTATCTGCATACTTTTCTCCTATTTTTTGTAGTTTCTGCTGTATTCCACTACTTCTATTTTTTTATTTTTCATTACTATCTGTTCGTCAGTTTTACCCTTATTAACTCGTTTAAATATAAGTGTCAATATAGTTGATATTAATGCTGTCATAATTGAGTTCGCGATGATGTATAAAGTAAACACTACATTTGATGACGCGGCCATCCCCACCATTGTCGCAGGAATAACTACCATCATTATTTTATTCATCAGACCCATCTTCTGTCCTTTTGGTGCGAGTAATTTCGCTGACAAGAATTGTGTCAAGAATGATACTACTGCAGATAATATAATTAGCACAAAATAACCATTCACATTTTTATCTCCTCCAATGAGAGCAGATGTAATTTTATCGTATCTCGCACCTATCTCTTCTAAATATGCCGTCTGCGCCGCTTCATCCATTTCTTTCACACTAGGTGTGTTTTTAATATAGTTAAGATATGCTTGCTTATCAACGAATTGACTGGTATTGGTATCTGATTTCCATACATTTTTTACCCACAACCAACTATTCTGTTTCTTTAATTTCTCATATTCGGACTGAACTATCGTGATGACATATTCATCTTTAGATACTTCAGTAACTGCGCTGTCATAATTCTTCTCTGCCTCAGTATATGCAGTGTCTAATTCTTGATAGGTGGTATATAATTTTTCATCTCCGTATGCCCTAATACTGCCGAACAATGTGAAGAATACCGTTAGGCTGACAGCCATCGTAATGAGCATAGTGAGACACATACCGCCTAGGTTTACTTTGTATTTTTTGTATAACTTCTGGGTCTCCTCGTTGACCTTAGCTTTATCGTTGCCGTACTTTTCATTAATCTTATTAATCTCTGGTTGCATCACACTATTAACTCGGGCTTGTTTCTGCGAAGCTAGTCGCTGAAAGATGTCTAATGGAGATAAAACAAGTTTCAAGCAAATAGTAAAAAGGATGATAGCCCATCCATAATTGACTACCGATTTAGCAAAAAAGTCGATCATATTCGTCCACATGTTGCCACTAAGTAGTGTACTAAAACTATTTAACATTTCCATTTATAATTTCCTAATAAATTTAATTTTGGCATATCTATGCCCGCTGGATGACTAGGTCTACAACTAACTAATCGTTTGATAGTCATGATACCGCCTATTAGCCATCCAAACTCCAGTATACACATATATGAATACTGACTGCAAGTAGGTAAAAAGTGACAACTTTTAGATTTCATGTGCGTTAGTACTCCGCGATACAGCGCGAGTAGTCCTAAGCACAAAAGTGTGATAGGATATGTGAGAATATAATATAGCCTAAACATTCTCACTCCTTAAAAGTCCATTTTTCCCTAACACGCGTAAGAGTTGTCTCTCTATATCTTGGCTCGACCTATCCACTATAGACTCTCTTGCTGTGATGACATAATTCTTCACTGCAAATTTATCTATATTCAATCTGCATGCTTCACTGATAATTCGCTTCACCCTACTACGAACCACGCTATTGCCCACTTGCTTAGATACCGAAATACCAATCTGCGAATATGGTCTATATGCTCGAACAAAGTGAATATAAAAATCTGGCGCATGGATTATCTGACCTTTTTTATAGATAAAATTAAACTCTTTTTTCTTTTTCAAACGATTGTTCTTCTTCAGCATAGAACTCCTATTTGGTTAATTCTTTCTTGCCTTTATTTCTGCGTCTCTTAAGAACTTTACGGCCTGACAAAGTCTTCATTCTAGCACGGAAGCCATGAACTTTGCTACGCTGTTTTTTCTTAGGTTGGTAAGTTTGCTTCATAATTCTCTCCTTTTAATAAATTTAAAAGAGCATCAAAAATGCTCTTGTATTATAATAGGTCATTGCAAAGGGACTGAACTAACGTTCTAAAGGAAGGCATTTCCCTATAATTAATTTTATTTTAACAAAAAAAAGACCACTTGTCAATAATTACAAATAAAGAATTAAATATTTGCATCATACGTTCATTAGGTCTAATTGTTTACGAATCTCTGAAACCAATCTGGTCTGCGAACCTGACAATTCACGATTTTTTTCTAAATAATCTATTATCTCTATCGTGTCTTCTTTTAATTTTCTACGCTTTTCTAGAGGTAGATTGTTCGAATCTAGAATATTGGCAAGACGATCAGCGAGTTTCACTACTAACGCATATGGAGATATTATACACATTCTAGTCTTTAAATAATTCGGTTTACCCACTAAATCACACATATAATCTGCAGTGGTCAATTCAATCACTATACTCGCCGCTATCTCTCCAAAATTGTCTATCAATTCGCGATAAGAAGTATATGTATCTTCAAGTGTATCGTGCAATAAAGCTGCCGCTATGATATGCTCAATCTTGCTAGACTGCTTGAATTTCTTAACTATCTCCGCCACTAATATTGGGTGATTAATATACGGCGTGACACCATCAGCACGAAACTGTCCCGCGTGCTTGCGTGTAGCAAAATCTAAAACATAATCATAATCTAAATTCATATTATCCTTTCAGTCCTCTTGATTGCCTATCCATATCTTCTCGTCGCAGTTTGCCTGCTTGCTAGATTGCTGTCCGCAATCATTCGCTTAGCGGTCTGCTGCTCCTCTTTTTGCTCGAAATTAATTCTCGCAAAATATTGGAGTAGTCGAAGATAGGAGCTTAGCCTTTCAGTCCTCTTGATTGCCTATCCATATCTTCGACTACTATGTCACATATCTCGCCGACTGTCGAACAGTATTTCAAGACATCCCAAGGCTCGTTGGTATGGAAATGTATCTTGACCGTCTCGGAATGTGCACCTAAACCATCTCCGACCGCTATTAGACAATCTCCCTTGAAATTCTTAAGGAAATAGTCTCGTATAGCATCTTCGTCTAAATCTTTACCTTCTATTAATAATTGTGTATCATATCTAAACTCTATCATTATTCTCTCCCTAAAAAGATATGTCAATATTAACAAAATTTGTATTTTAAGTAAAGTAAATTTAAGTTTGTTGAGTTTTTTCATTTATTTTTTCGTTTTTCGTAGCACTGAATTTCTTTTCATATATTAGTAATTTCGTCAATACCACAGCGTAAGCAAGTACAGAGAAAGCAAAGTATATTTTAAAGGCTATTAAACTTTTAGTCAAAATAGCTAGCAACAATATAACAATCGAGATTACTCTGGCTGTATCTAATATTATCTCTACAGTCACTTGGTGTTCGGTAATCTCGCTATATAGTCCAGCTTCTTTTAAACTACTATTCCTGTAATAATCATACATTGTTCTAAATATTATTCTGCTGATATACGTAACGAGATTATATATTATCACAGTGGTAATCGAAGGTAAGAAAATATATATTAAGCAGCATATAAAAGACATAATTGCTGCAATTATATACATCCAACTTCTTTTGCCTTCGACTGTAAACTTGGTAATAAACAATATGGTAATCATAGATATGCCAGCAAATATACTATTCAATATTCCCAAACTAAAATTGGTACCAAATTTTATCATGATGCAGAAATTCAATAGATTCTCTACAATGCTAGTAAAACCATAGAAGAAATAGCCTAGATACAAAAGTTTTAGTTTTTTATTAATCTATGTATTCTCTTTTAATTTCTTATAATATCCCTTCAGGTCGAATCTGCTATTCTCTGGTCTTTTTGAACAAACAAAGAATGATAGTATAATCTGTATTGAACATATTACCGCTACTAATATCGAAGCTTGTACATACGAAGATAAATCAATGATAAATCCAAGCAAGACAGGTGCAACTATCTCAAATGACCTAGTCAAGATTTGGTCTAAGATGGCGTATTTTTTAATACTCTTCCTTGATACCCTTTCTTGTTTGATAGTATTATATGATGAATAATATGTGCTTGTAGATAATCCTCTCATAACTCCAGCAAGAATAATTGTCCGCGAGACATTATGTCCGATAAATATCAGTACAATAACAACAGATGTCCTAAAAATGACGCCTAGACGATATATCCAAATACGGTTAGTTTTCTCAATTAGATAGCCAAACAAATAAAATACAGGTATCGCTACCGCATATGTGAAAAACTCAAATATGGCTATATTTCTAATACATTCAAAAATATCTGGAGATGAACAATATAAAAATGCGACCAAGAAAGTCAACACCATTAAATCAGAGATAGCATTCATTAGATTAGCGCAAAAAAGACAGGTAGATGAGGTCAAATCTTTTTTGCTAGTTTTGATATCATATGTATAACTCATAAATTTTTTTTGAAATTTAAAATATCAAATTAAAAATTAAATTGCAAATATATACATAAAACTATTTATTCTTTTCAATGAAATTTTCTAAATTTTTATAGAATATAGCTTCTACGATTTCATTAGAATATCCCCACTCGTATAGATAAAAGGCGACTTTTTCTAAATCTTGATAGTTTTCAATATCTCTAGGTAAATGACTAGGCTCAATTCCGAAAAAATCCGTACCAAGACCGAAATTATGACATCCAAATTTCTTGATAAGATAATCAATTTGTCTAGCGACATCAAGTGCATCAATAGGCGCTCCCGCGATAAACTCGTCATACAGCGTAATTCCTAAGAATCCGTGCGAATCAACGATAGCTTTAATCTGTCTATTAGTCAGATTTCTAGGATGTTTATGTAGACTATAGATATTAGCATGTGAATTAAGAATTGGTCTTTTTGTCAGTTTTGCAAATTGCCAAAATGACTTCCTAGACATATGTGCCGTATCTACGAAGATTTTTTTATCTATCAAAATTTTTATTAATTCGCGACCTTTCCTTTTTAGTCCGCCATTCGTCAATGCACCACCTGCATATTGATTGGCATAATTCCATGTGAGCGTGCAACTAAATGGTCTAAGTTTGATTAATTGATTGATTTCATCTATAGTTTTTAAGTTACCCAAATCTTCAATAGTTAAGATTAATTTTATATTAGTAAACTTATTTATTCTAGTTAAAACCGAATTTAATCTTTTTATATCATCAATATTCAATGCCTTATCTGTAGTAAAAATCGCACAACATATAATGTCAACATCGCTTATGTTATTTTTTAAAAATTTTTTAATTTCTGTCTCATTTAAATTAGTTAAAATATCATTATGACAATCCGCTATTTTCATAAAAATAATTATGTAAAAAAAATTTTTAATGTGAAAAACTTAAAAAGTATAAAATAAAAAATAATTAATAAAATTTTTAAATAATACTAAGAAATAGTATTTTTGATGAATTTTTCATGATTTTTTATTGCATATAAAAAATCGAACATATTAAGTTCGATTTTTATTCTTAATTTAGTTAGATCTATATTGTGCAGTCTTTTTGTGTGCTAATCTGTTTATTTACAATATTATTATATCTATCGTGGATTTCAGTATAATATTCTCTCAAAGTTCTAACTGAGCCTTTATCCTGAAAGTACGCTACGTCGTATCCTTGCCCATATTTCATTTTTTGCAGAGAAATTTGTGCATTGTAATCCACCTGCTCTCCATTAGGTAATTGAATTGTTTTTTGACTACCGTTGTAGGCTAATTCATTAAATATATTTATATGCATTTCATTAGATATTTCTTCTTTATTCTCCCAACCCAACAATCTAATAAGGTCTAGGTAATTCGCTGATGTAAATTGAATGGTAATTTGTATTCCTAGAGTTAAATTGTCTAAATTGATAATTGGATTGGTTGGCAACATTGTCTTAGCATCGTGTCCAAATCGTACAAATATGTTATATATAAATCTCTCTTGCTTAAGCATATTATTTTTATCGTCTGACACATCTTTTTTATCGTCGAAAACTCTAACTTTCTTTTCATTCATCAATTTTCTCAAAACATTTGAATCTATTATAAATTTATCTTACATATCCTTTTCCTCTTATACTTGCATTATACTATGAATTAATACTCAAGTAAACAAAACTCATGTGAGAAATAGAACTTATATTAAATTTACATATATACATACTTTTACCACAATACAAATGAGTCTATACTTGCATTGCCTTTACATACAATCTTTACCTTGTGATTTCCGCTCTTTAAATTCGGAGAAACATATCTAACCGCCATATCACCCTTAATGTCACGAATAATCACTGAATCTAACTTTTTACCATCAATATAAACTTCGTAATTATCTCCATATTTTGTGGAGGATAAAATAGCAATTCGTGTTCCTGTAAAATTAACTTCAACAGATTCTGTACGTTTACTGCCTACATAAATGTGTCCATAATTAGATGATGTAGATACAGTGTTCCATTTCCCTTTGAAAGTCACTTGACTACTATCGGGAGAAATCATAGTGCCGTTAGGAAGAGATAGTGTGACGGAAAAGCTAATTTTTGATGTAGCGAAGTATTGTCCTCTCACTACACCCGTCACTACAAGTCGATAATAACTAAAGTCGTAAATATCACTAAGAATAATATTCAAATTTAATCCACTAATATTGGTACTTTTTACTTTCATTTCGAAATAATGTGCACCATCCTTGCTACCATACAACTTGAACTGTGAAGGCAAAGTGTCCGTCTTCTTATATCCATATATGATTAGATTATTAGCAGATATTTGTTCGTCAAATTTAGCCGTAACATCGAATGGATTAGTTGCAGACACTTGCTTGTCTTGTACTGTATGAATATATGTATCTGTTCTACCATCAAATAACTTGCTTATATCGTGCTGCCCCTCTTCCACATTCTTAGTCCAAGGCTGATAGTTGGTGCTAACTAATGATTGTTTTGAAGTGAAATTCGTAGTGTTACTAAAACTGTAATTAGCTCGTCTTGTATAAAAATAATCCGACTCGAAATTCTGATTAGTGACTTCATATGTGCTTCTAAATGCTGTAGCATATGAATTCTGCATATTAGCTGGAGCTATCGGCTCTACATTATTTGCCTCCTCTTCACTAACTTCCTGTCCTGCTGAATTGAAATATTTTACAATAGGATTACCATGCTCATCCAGATAAGGATTGCCATGCTCGTCTTCCGTACGCATGGTGTATGTAGGTACTGTCCACTGTCTGATACCGAGTCCGATATAACTCGCTGCCGATGATTGTACTATCAAAACGGTTTTATAATACACCCATTCGCCAGCTTTTAGGTTTAGGTCAACTAACGTGTTAGGATCGTCCCTAAATAACCAGCTTTGATTCGGTGTGGTTTCGTCCTGAATCCATGCTTTTAATTCATAGGTCTCGCCATTATCTAGAGATAAATATAAAGCACAATTTCTCCTTCCACGAAGTGCTATTCTATATTTACCATCAGCCTCAATGCGTAACTTACCTTTTATTTCTACCACGGTGTTATTTGGTATAACAAATTCTGTCTGTTCGTGTCCGAGTGGTCTGTACCAGATATCAGTATTACTATTTTGTATTGGATTTATGTTGTCTGTTTCTTTTTTACTTGAATAACCTGCATATTTTTTGTCATACGCTTGTGTTGCACTAGTATACATATTATCACTAGAATAAGTATAAGTAGTACGTTCTAATATGTTTTTATTCATCTCGTGATTTTGCTTGAACTCTAATACCAAATCCACATCTTGTACTGGGAAAATATCTTCAGTACCAGGTGCTTTGTTAGATAAGTTAGTAATTTCTAGTGTGATAATTATTTTGCCAGAATTAAGATTTCTATTAGGTTTAAATTTGTATACATAATTTTGATTGGTCTCATCGTAAGTCATTTTAGACAACTTTCCATTCAAATTAGATGTATCAATCTTTTTGATTTTATAAGTAAAACCATTAGGTATCTCAATACTTCCACTTTCATATTGTCCTGCCGAATTAGTCTTGTACGGAGATAAATCTACAATATAATCTTTACCATACGTAATTTCAAAAGGTTGCTGGGTGGTGATATAACGTTTAGCATTATCATAATAATAGCTTCTACCCGTCTGATACACACACGAAACTGGCACAAACATCGGTCTATCTTTTTGTGCTTCGTGTAGTACGCTAGGATTAAATCCTCCACCAAAAGCGGTCACAAGAGAGGCAAAGTAGGACATATCAAGGTGTGTATTATTGCTCCAATTAGTAAAATATGTATTAGCCCAGCCATGTGATGATTTCATAAAGGCATCTTGCCCTAAATTATGAAGTAATGTCGCATAAATAGCTAGTCCGTTGGTACCTGTAATATTTCCACCACCAGCCTTAACTCTATTCAATGTCCATGTAGCACTGGTATAAGCATTCCAACCAGATAGTCCTGCAGCGCCATAACTCGCGAGCTGTCTGTGCGATGATACTTTAGTAAACAGGCTATAACTAACTAAATTAAGTGAATTATTGGTAACTTCTCCATCCCCGCCACCTAAGCCGAAACCTTGGAAATTATGATGATATTCGTGCATGTTACCCCATGCTCCCGAATTGACGAAACTATTATAATTGAGCGAGCCACCCATCCAATCCATAGGACAGTTAACACTACTTCTACCCGGGAATGCCACCGCTGCTCCTGCCGCAACAAAGCAGTCATACAAGAAAACGACACCTTGCGAACTTCTACTAGTTGTTACTAGTGAAATTTTCTCCCAAAGATTTGCTGCTTTATATAGATCATCATACGAATAGCTTTTCGCATAATGCTTTGGTCCAGAGTGAAGAACTCCATAATGCCATACTTCTAAGTCGAAGTAAGGCGCAGTTGATTTGGACACATACTCAAATTCCTCTCTAGTCGTGTATCCTAGAATGAAATGAGAATAATTGACCGCACCAGAAATTGTGACAGTATATGTAGCTGATACATTACGAATATAGATAGGCCCACCGACAAATGAACCTATATATGCAGTATACACTCCATTATTTAATGTCGCTGTGGTTTTATTAATTACTAATGTATTGAGTATATTTGGCATTCTATTAATATTTTTTGATGCCCAAATATTATTGGATTGTCCATTATATAGCGCTTGGCCGATATGTACTACTAGACCACCAGTAGCATTCATATCTTCTTCGCTTATTTGCAATTTAACTACTTCTCCAGCCGGAGCGTAAAGTCCAGTAATATTATAACTTTTTTGTTGTCCTCTATTTCTTAATGTTAATCTTTTTACTACTCCCGGCTCATCGTCTGCCACATCTCCAAGATAATTACCCACTCCGCCAGTATGTTTATATAACTGCCATTGTTCCTCAGAATTTTCTTTCATGACAGGGTCGCCATTATTCAAATAAAGAAAACCATTCTCATCCATATAGTCATATGTTTGAAAAGGTCTTCTACCAGAAACATCTACAAATGTTGAGTTAGTTGTCAACCTTACACTTTCGTCTATTATTTGTTGCTTCTGCTCTGATGTTAAATTACTTAAAGTATAACCAAACTTAGGATAACGCTCTAATCCTTCATTCTTTGTCTCTGTAGGGATTTTTCGCTTAACCGTGCCTAAATATTCAGCCGAATATCCTACCAAAGTATTAGCAGACTGCGAGTAAGCATATACTTTATTAGCTGTTCTTCTCTCTGCAATGAATACACCAACAAATATGCTAAGTGTAAGAATAAATACAAATAAAGTCGCCATAGTAGCAACATATAATTTCTTACTCTTAATTTTGGTCATCAAATTAGTGACCCACTTTGGTGGATCTTTCTTTGCTTTATCTTTTGTCTTTGTTTCTTTTGCGGTTGGCTTGTTATTAGCCTTAGCGTTTGTGGCTTTGTTAGTTGGTTTATTAGCCTCCTTAACTTTTGCTGACTGAGTCGTTTTATTAGTTGAATTAGAAGTTGTCTTCTTTGAACTGGTAGATTTTTGAATCAAATTCTTATCCGCCATACTTTCCTCCATTTTCGCTTTAATATATATATAATAATAAATTATTTATGTTTTGGCAATTCAATTTGAGAATGATTTTTGTCGTAAAGTAATAGGAATCAAAAAAACGAGTTAATTTCTCGTTTCTTTCAAATATGTTTATAGTGCTTTTTTATTCTACTTCATTGATAATGAACTAACTAAAATATTAGTCCGTCTTAACTCTCTTAATATCTAGTCTAATTATTCCTACAATAGCAGAAATCAAGCCAAATACTTCTATTACAATATTTATTGGCGTGAATAAAAGGCAATAATATATTATTGCGAATATTTCTGTAATAACACCAAGGATACGAATTGTAGATGCTTTCTTTTGCAAAAATGTAACAACCAATAATGAACCAAGTAGTATACTATACAGGTTGAGTAAATTTCGCCAGAAGAAAATGTTTAACACCACAAGTAGACAAATTGTAAAAGCACCTGAAATATACTTTACGCTTCTTTTTGTATTCGGTTTTATAGCAAAAAATAGACTGATAAGATTACGAATAATCCCTGCTCCGCTCATTATTATAGCAGATAATTGACTTAAAAAACATACACCTATAAACACAAATAGCGTAGCAATATTTCTATGTATGATTAGATTTAGTGTCTTTTTCTGTTGATTTGAAATTATAACAAATATCAACCCTATGAAAGCAAATACTTGCGCCACCCACCACTGCCAACTCATGACTACGCTCCTTTTTATTTATATTTTAATTTACCACATACCCCCTCTGTACGCAAGTAATTTTCTATTAAAAAATATTTTTCTTGCATTTTAGCAAGCATATGAGTATTATTTCGAGATATATTCATACCTACCAAGCAAAATATAAGGTATTGACAAATATCGCTGTTTATGTTAGCATAATGATACAATTATTTATATTTTAATCGCATTAAGTAGGATATTATGAAAAAACTAAATATTTGGAACAATTAAATAAAGATCAACTAAGAGAACTTACAAAATCTATCGGTTTAAGAATTTGGAAGGACGATTAGAAAGGTGTACATATCTATTTTTCAAATAATGCACTACACGCTCACTCTTGGAATCATAATTATGCTAGTAGTGATGACTGTGATGCGTCAGAGTTGATATTAAATGATTTTGAGATCTTGGAGAACGGTATATATTGCTTCGTCGAAGCCCCAACAGCTGAGCAAAAACAAACACTATTCGCTTACATGAAAAATCATTTCAAAGACGAGTGGGCTAACGATTGTAGAGAATATTATGAGAAAAAGAAACAAAAAAAAGAAAATGCAATCAGCAAAAAAGTACAAAAAGCAATAGCAGATATAGACGAGACTTTAGAACTTTTAGATTAATAAATAAAAAAAATCAGACATCTGTCTGATTTTTTTGGTAGTCCCAAGGGGAGTCGAACCCCTCACTCCGCCGTGAAAGGGCGATGTCTTAACCGATTGACCATGGGACCTGGTGGCGATGGGTGGAATTGAACCTTGATTATAATTTACAAGTAAATTGTAGATCGGTGCTTATTCCCCACCTTCATCTTAGCACCTTTGGTGGCGATGGGTGGAATTGAACCACCGATCTATCGGGTATGAACCGATTGCTTTAACCGCTGAGCCACATCGCCGTGATACTGAGTAAGTATATATGAAATTTAGATTAATGTCAAGAGTTTTATTAAAAGTTATCTCATTACCTTGCGAATTTATATTAAAATTATTATTCTTTAAAGATTATATGAAAAAACTTGTTTGTCTAATTCAAGTGCAATTTTTTAATTCTGCTAAACTAATTTTATTTTAAATTCATACGCCCTCTAAATAATACTAACAAAAAATATCGAAGTAGTAAAGAAAAACTTCTATTCTCTTGCTAAATATATAGTTTTATGATATATTAACAACAATACTAGCATGCGGGCGTAGTACATCGGTAGTACGCGAGCTTCCCAAGCTTGTGAGGCGGGTTCGACTCCCGTCGCCCGCTCCAATTTATTTTAAGGCTTAATATATTAATTGAAACTGAAAGGCTTATTCTTCGAAAATGGGAAATCACATACATTCAAGATTTAGTGGAAGGACTAAATGATTTTGGCACAGCGAAAAATTTAAAATGTATATGTTTTTGTGCCTGAAACATATAAAAAATAAATAAGTCCTGACATTATATATCAATAAAAAAACCACATTAAGGGTTATAAACTTTGAAACTAGTAAAAAACTTTATCTACTAACTGATAAAGTTTTTTATTTTATTAAAAATTGGCACATTATCCTTATAACCTTTTGGGTTTAATGGACTTGGGTGATATATGGGTATAAGTTTATATTTTTTATTAGCAAGCTCTACACTGAATTCTTTTCCTACATAATCAGCAAATTTCCTAATTTTGGTTTGTAAGACTGCTTGTGTTGGATGTAATCCCATTGTTATTATAATATTGCAAGGCAGTTTGTTTAATTGTTTAATTAAGATTGGCATACAATTAGCCGAACATTTCTCCAAATTTTTTCTGTCTTCAATTATACATTTACAACACTCTGTAAAATAGATGTCGATAATTGATAATCCAATATTGTTTAGAAGTTTTTCCAAAATTCTCCCACTGCTTTGTAATTTACCTGAAACATTATAAAACGCCTTTTTACTTTCTATCCAACCATCTTTCGCCGGGCTTTCGCCAATTATTATAAAATTAGTTCTTCCATATTGGATTGAATTGTCGATAAGTTTGGGTAAATTGCCACACAAAGAACATTTAGATATTTCTTTTTGTATATATTTCATCTTCTTTTCCTCTTCAACCATTATAACATAAAATATTGAAATCTTATCTAATAAAATTTAACCCTTTGTATAAATTTACAACTTTGGCACTTAGGCGTGTGCTTGTCCTATACAAGTGGCTCGGTTTCGCCTCGCCAGACAAGCACACGCCTACGCAACAAATTTTGGTTAAAGAAGACAAAAGAGCGGTTGCTGGCGGAGCGTAACGCAGACCGCTCTTTTGCTTTTGTTTTCTTCTCTCTATTTTCTAGTGTAAACGAATATTCTTTGTTGTCAAGGTTAAAGTGTATGCTGTTAGCAACCTTGACAACGGCAGAAATATTCGTTTTTTTGCTGATTAAGAGAGTGTAAGCACAAAAAAGAAAACCTAGTCCATTGTTTTGGTTTAGGTTTCTCTTGTTTTTCCGCTAGTTTCAAAAGTAAGCAACTAAAATGCGGTATTTTTATTTGGCGCAGAGAACAGGATTCGAACCTGCGGACGCTTGCACGTCACACGATTTCCAATCGTGCTCTTTCGACCACTCAGACATCTCTGCATTTAGTAATATCAGATTTTTTTACATTTGTTTGAGTGGTCGAATTTTCGATGGGTTCCCTAAAAATTGATTGCTGATTTTTAGGGAAAAAGCACTCAGACATCTCTGCATTTGTACATATTGGTATTTTTATAAATTTTTTAAGCATCCAAAATAATAACCTGTCACGATATAATAACTTGCTAGTCTTCTGACGATAATAATCTAGACACCTCACGATTTCCATTTAATTACAACCTTTTAATGAAAATCATATATTTATTTTAGCACATATTGATAAAATTTTCAATAATTTATTAATTTTTATTTTGATTTTTATTTTATTGGTCTATAATATATCTAGATAGGAGTAAATATGTTAACTATTGATGATTTTGAAAACACTATTGTAAACACTTTTGAAGACATTGTCTCTATTGATATCTATAGAGACGGCGTTAGTTCTACTCTAGATATGAAGTCAGCAGAGTTTAAAGAAATGCTGGAAAAATTAACAACTACATTTAGCAATGGTCGATTAATGCCAGCACTTGGTGTAAGCATACACAATCTCACAGTGAAAGAAATGAAAACAGGAGACTGGATGAAACTCAATTTCAGTCACGAACATGAAAAAAACGGATTGCCATTCACCTCACTTCTCTTCCGCGTAGAAGATGGCTATGGGATGAACTTAATCCGCGAGAATAATAATAAATTCGATGGCAGATGTATTTATATAGACTTCACTGAGCTAGCCAATATCTCAGATATTCTATTATAAATACTTATTAGCTGTAATCATCTAGGTCATTTCGACCTCTATATTTAGTTTTAAAGCCATGATTTTCTTTAGGTCTAAGGTCATTAGGGAAGACAATATCGGTCTTGATATCAACTACAATGCCTTGGATTTTTTTCAAAATAAAATAAGGGTTAGAAATGTCGAATAAAATTTCCGATTGTCTCTCAGCTGAAATATAAATATCTCCCACCTTAAACATTCTATCTATAATACCGACTCTGAGATTAACGCCTTTAATATCACTATAGTAAATATTAACGAAATCTATTCCTACCAGACCTTTACGAATAATTATTCGTTTTTCAGTGAATACATATTCAATGTTTTTATGTCCAGCACTTGCTTTAATGATACCTCCCAACCATATCCATACAGGTGTCAAATGCACAGCGAAGAAAGGCACTACGATGAGCCAAATGAACCACGGCATTTTGTCAGCATTGAACACCATAGCAAAGATAAATACACCATCAAATATTAGCCACAATAAAGCAATAGGTAGCATCTGCATAAAAGCATTAAAAATATATGCACCTTTTTTTGGCTTAGTACGAAGTAATACGCTCTCATCTGTATCTAATATATCTTCTATAGCATTAGCACGCATGCCATCATCCATATTAAAATAATTCTCATCTATCTTTTTCATAAAAACCTCCTATATATATTATAGCAAATTATAACACATTTTTCAAGTAGTAAATAAAAAACCACAGATAACGTGGTTTTAAACTTCTGAATTTTCACTGGACACCATATTTTCAGCAATCTGACCGCCAATATTCTCTATATTCGTTGAATCGTTATGCGGTATCTCTTTCCATTTCAAATTTTTACTAAATAGAGCAACTAAATCTAAGAAGAACTGTAAAAACATGAACAATGGCAACATTAATAAAATGCCTATTTTTTTAATAAACGATACCCCATGTATTCGTTTATGCTCGGCTATCATTACAACTAATCCAGTCAAGAATGTTCCTAAATAAGAAAATGCGAATGTTTTTAGCGTTGAGATTAACCAAGTGGACATTACCGCCCAATAGTTCAGTCCAAATAGCGGACTAAAATTCAGTAATATAAATTGTAATATACTTAAACTGGTTAATATCAGACATAGAGGCAATACAAATACAGTCATATCATATAACGAAACTTTATTCTTATATTTTTTATCAAACGAGAATAAACTCTTAATCAGTCCGTTTAAACTGGTCAATGTACACAATAATCGTCCTTTTGCCCAGCGAACTCTCTGTCTCCACATTACTTTAAATGTCGTAGGCTGTTCATCATAAAATTCTGCCTCATCACAATAAGCGATATTATTTCCTTCTATAATTTGGTCTGCCGTAAATTCAAAATCTTCTACAATTGTTAAATAATGCCAACCATCTTTTTTTACTAATATCTCTGAAGGTATTACGAACCCTGTACCATATATTCTAGAAGACACATTGCAAACCGCCCTACCTCTAAGGTCTAATCTGCAACCATACATAAAGAACAGTCCATAGCAGCCCGACATTAGATTTCGTCCGTAATTCTTTGAATTTCTAAAGGATGTAATGATTTTTTGACCTTTATTAGCCTCAAAAGCGTCGTTCATCTTATCAAAATAATCTAATGTCACTAAATTGTCAGCATCAAATATAAAATATCCTTCGTTCTCTTCTATTCCATTAGGCAAATCTTTCTTTAGTTGTTCAAATAGATATTTAAGTGCGTAACCTTTAGTGCGTTCGTTGTCATTATTATACTCATAAACTGTCACACCTAATTTTCTCGCCTGCTCAGCTGTATCATCGGTGCAATTATGTGCCATAACATATATATTTAATTTATCTTTTGGATAATTAGATTTTAATATACTATTGACTAAATTTGCTACTACTTTTCCTTCATTTCTACAAGGAATAACGATTCCAAATTTATGCTTAATTTTTGCTTTAGGAAATTTTCTTTTAAAGAACACTCCTAAAAATCCAAATATAAAGAAATGAATATACAACACACTTGATATTCCAAATATTATCGTGAATACCAAATTGACTATATCTACATAGTTCATAGCGCCTAACCTCTTATTGTTTAATTAATCATAACACAAATAGATGCTAATGTTAATTAAATTAATCTAATTTTTACTTTTTGTTTAAAAATTTATCAATATTTTCTGCAATAATCTTGGCACCATCGTTTGAATCAGACTTCAAAGTATTCGCCAAATAATCGTGAATCTTCCCAGAGTCTATCATTTCTTTGATAACTGAAAATACCTTTTTAGGATTTTCGCATTTTATGCCGTATTCATTTTTCGTAATATACTCATAATTTTTAGCTTCTTGACCCGGAATATGTCCTGTGACAATTACTGCTGTGCCACTCCTTGTACCCTCTAGTAACATATTAGGACCCGCTTTTGTCATAAGTATATGACTATTGTAAAGCAATTCGTTCATGTTTTTTACAAAACCTAATATCTCTACTCTAGACAAGTTTTCATTTTTTGTCTTTTGATTTTCAAGAGCTTTATACATTCTCTCATCCCGACCGCAAACTACTTTTATCTCTACATTTTCAAGTCGTGCAACTTCGTTTACGAATCTGATATTTTTCTTAAGATTAACAGAAGGATTAACCATTAGGATTTTTATTTTCCCATTGATTTTTTTTGGCTCTTTTAGCGGCACAATATCTTCACGAATAGGAAAGCCAGATACCACGAGTTTATCTGGTTCAAAACCTCTTTTTATATATTGTTCTCGTGCGACAGCTGTGGGCATAAAAGACATATCTGCGGACTTATCCTGCCAAACTTTAGGTGGATTTACCAAGTCTATAACATTTATCATAAAAGGAATATTTAGTTTATTTTTTTTAAGCAGTTTGGACACGGCTTTTGTGAACATACAATGAACAGAGATAATTAAATCAGGTTTGCAATCTAAAATCTCTTTTAATAAACTTTTTTTAGATTTAGTATATATAAAATTATGTAATGTATTAGTAAAAATCTGGCTAAAAGAATGTGAGATTTTCCATAGTCCAGGATGTTTCGTAGTGAGCGGAATGTAGGCATTTTCCATTTTTCTCCCTAACTTTCCCATCATTTCGAAACAATTAATTTGTTTTACATCATAACCTATGCTTTCCAATTTTTTTTGAATAGCATTTGCTGAAGATTTATGTCCTGTGCCGGTCTTTTCTGCTGTTAAAACCATTACTCTTTTCATTTGTCTCTCCCATTATTATGTATATTTAATTTAGTATAGCATACTAAATCAAAAAATAAAACTAAAAATTTTAAAAACAAACAAAAAGGAGTAGAAATTACTCCTTAATGCTATCTTTAGCGAGGCTCTCTATCATGCGGCGCATCTTCCTCT
>CBFGBH010000010.1:0-34241 GCA_965646995.1 Candidatus Onthoplasma sp. | reverse complement strand
AGAGGAAGATGCGCCGCATGATAGAGAGCCTCGCTAAAGATAGCATTAAGGAGTAATTTCTACTCCTTTTTGTTTGTTTTTTGGGGGAATATATTGACAAATGATAAAAACTTCATATAATAGGATAAAGAGGTGAAAGAAATGATAAAAGTAAAATTAATTTAATATGACATAGAACTTGAGTCAGTTTTATGTCTTAATAAGCATAAAACTTGTAGCTTTGTCATCTAGATTATTTTACTTTTGTATTAGGTTTACAATGTTTATTGTAGCCTTTTTTGTTTTATGCTATTTGACTCTAAATGGGAGGCTATATGTTTATAATAAACAGCATAAAAAAAGAATTTGCAGATAAATTATTATTTGAAAATTTTGATTTAACTATATATGATGGTGAGAAAGTAGGAATAGTAGGCAGTAATGGTAGTGGGAAATCCACTCTAATGAATTTACTTGCAAAAGATATTACGCCAGACGCGGGAACAATACATTTTAATGGTCGGTTGGCATATTTAAGACAGGCTAATGACAAACTTGGTTTCAATATCAAAAATCTAAATGATAATATTGATTTTAAAAAGATTAAAAGTGAATTAAAATTAGCTAATCCTTTCAATCAAATGTCAGCTAATTTTGACAGCTTATCTGGTGGAGAAAAGACAAAACTTTTTATAAGTGAATGTTTTTCAAAAGATTTCGACACATTACTTTTGGATGAACCAACTAATAATTTAGATTCTCATTCTATCGACTGGTTAATAAAAAAAGTTAAGGATTTTAAAGGAACAGTGGTCATAGTATCGCATGATAGATACTTTCTAAATGAAACGATAAATAAGATTATTGAGATTGAAAATGGCAAAATAAATGAATATTATGGAAATTATGACATGTTCGAGAGCCAGAAAAAGCAAAATTTACTATCTCAAAAACGCCAGTATGAGAAAGAAAAAGCTTATTCTAAAAAACTAGAGCGACAGGTATTGGCATTACGAAATAAAGTAGATAATATAGAACGTTCCATTAAAAGTGATGGCTCGCCAGACTGTAGAGTGGTAGGTTATAAATCGTCTCGTCAGACTGTGGCAAAAAAGACAGCAAATCAGATGAGAGCAAAGTCCTCATTACTAGACAAAATAAAAGATAATTCCACCGAACAACCATATGAAAAGAGAAAGATACAGTTTTCTATTACTGGCCTGGAGAATAAATCTCGCATTTTGATTAAAGCAAGCGGATTAACTAAAAGATTTGATGCTAATATTTTATTCGAAAATGCAAACTTCATTATCGAAAATGGTGATAGGGTGGCTATAATAGGAGATAATGGCACAGGAAAATCCACCCTAATCAAAATGATATTGGGTGAAATAGATTATATTGGTTCAATATGGACTAGTTCATCTCTTAAAATAGGATATTTATCACAAGACGTTTTCAATCTTGATTGTAATTTGACAGTTTTCGAGTATTCTAATCAATTTAATTCAGAATATCGAACGAAATTTTTAACGAATTTATCCAATATGGGTGTTAATAGACAAGTATTTAATAGAAAAATAGACACATTATCTTTAGGCGAGCGTATGAAAATAAAGTTAAACGAAGTGATATTGAGTGACTTTAATCTACTGATATTAGATGAACCAACTAATCATTTAGATTTAGAGAATAGATTATTTCTAGAAGAAGTGCTTTCCGATTATAAAGGCTCATTATTATTAGTTAGTCATGATAAATTTTTTGTAGATAGAATTTGTAACAAAAAATTAATTATAAAAGATAAAAAAATTTCGTACTATTAAAAAATACTTTATCTTTAGGATAAAGCATTTTATTTCCTCTTGGCTATTACTACCAAGGTGTCTACAGCGAGACTAGTTGGGTCATTGACGGGAGCTTTGTCTGTCATCTCAAGGATTTCCCAGCCAGTTGAATTTAAAATACCCTTGATTTCTTCTTTATAATATTCATTAATAATATATTTGTATTTAGCATTCATTGGCTCTATTTCACTAACGATAGAGTTTCCTTGTCTTAGAAACATTAACAATTTAGAATCATTATTAACATGAGCATTTAAATCATTGAATAATTTTAAGACTTCCTCTTTAGACAAATGTTGTACGACATAAGCAATAACTATACCATCAAATTTTCTATTTTTAATGATATTTAGTTTACAAATATCGTGTTTTATAAATTCAATATTTGGATAAAATTTCTTAGCGATTTTTATCATAGAAGAAGAGAAATCAATGCCTGTGACTTCAAATCCCAATTTGGACATATAGTTAGAATAATGACCCATTCCACAACCTAAATCCAAAATTTTATCTTTACATATTGATAAGAATTTCTCAAAATATATTAAATCGGATTTATCATCTTTATAGGTTTCATAATATTGTTTAGCAATAGCATTATGTGCTTTTCGTGTAATTGATTTATTATTCATTTTTTCTCCAAGTAAAAGTATTTATTATATATAATTATATTATTAAATTAATTATTGTCAAATAATTATATATTTTTATCTAATTAAAATGTTTACAAAGTCTAATGATAGAAAAATTTTATTAGATAATAATATTGAAATGATGATATAAAATGATTAGATTATATTTGCTTTTTTCTTTTTATTTTATTAGTATATAATAAATAAAAGGGGTATATATGGACAGGTTTTCAACTAATGAATATTTAGAGAAATTGGATGGTTATTGGAGAGCCAGTAATTATCTATCAGTGGCACAACTCTATCTATTAGACAATCCACTACTTAGAGACCGCGAACTGTGTACGGCTGATATTAAGAAAAAATTAGTAGGTCACTGGGGTACTGTGCCAGGACAAAATTTTATTTATGCTCATTGTGATAGAGTTATTAATAAATATAATCTCGACATGATATTCTTGTCAGGTCCTGGGCATGGTGGCAATTTTTTGACTGCTAATAGTTATCTAGAAGGTGTATATTCAGAATACTATCCAGAAGTCTCATTAGATAGAGAAGGAATGAAACGATTATGTAAACGCTTCTCTTTCCCCGGCGGAATAGGCTCACACGCAGTACCAGAGACACCGGGATCAATTCATGAGGGCGGAGAGCTTGGTTACTCGCTCGCTCATGGCTATGGTGCAGTGTTTGACAATCCTAATCTAATAGCTACAGTCGTAGTAGGCGATGGCGAGGCGGAGACTGGACCACTCGCTACCTCATGGCATAGCAATAAATTTATAGACCCTGCTCGTGATGGAGCGGTGCTTCCAGTTTTGCATCTCAATGGATATAAAATCAATAATCCGACTATTCTTTCTCGTATGGGTAAGGCAGAATTAAAAAAATTATTTGAAGGCTATGGCTACACACCATACTTTGTCGAGGGTAATGACCCAATGAAGATGCACGCACTCATGGCAGATGCGATGGATAAATGCGTCGAGCAGATACGAGATATTCGGTCAAAAGCCAAAGCTGGAGACAGCGAAAGAAAGCCATTCCCTATGATTATTCTCCGTACGCCTAAAGGTTGGACAGGACCGAAAGAGATAGATGGTGTGAAAATTGAAGATTATTTCAAGGCACACCAAATCCCAATTTCAATGAAAGCGGAGCATCATCTAGAACTATTAAAAGACTGGCTCATGAGTTATCAGCCAGACGACTTATTCGATAAGGATTATAGATTAAAAAGAGAATATATGTCCATAGTCCCTAAGGGTAATAAACGCATGACTGCTAGCCCATATGCCAACGGTGGCATACTGCTCAAAGATTTAATTACTCCAAATATAGATGATTATGCAGTGAAGTTCCGTGGACATGGTACTGTCAAAACGCAGGACATGCTCGAACTCAGTGGCTATATTCGTGATTTATTTAAGCTTAATAAGAAGAATAAAAATTATCGCATATTCAGTCCAGACGAAGCGATGAGCAATAGATTATATAAGGCGTTTGAAGTGGAGAATAGAGCGTTCAATGCCAAAATTCTATCCACTGATGACAAACTTGCCATTAATGGTCGCATTATGGACTCATTCTTGTCCGAACATCTATGCGAAGGCTGGCTCGAGGGTTATCTTCTCACAGGTAGACATGGAATGTTCAATAGTTACGAAGCCTTCATTCGAGTGGTAGATAGTATGGTAGCTCAGCATGCGAAATGGCTCAAGGTCTGCAACGGTATTCCGTGGAGAGCTCCTATTTCGTCACTTAATCTCATCCTTACCAGCAATGTGTGGCAACAAGACCATAACGGTTTTACTCATCAAGACCCAGGCTTTTTAGACCATATGGTAAATAAGAATGCGGATGTCGTGCGTTTTTATCTACCACCAGATGCGAACTGCCTGCTCTCATGTTATGACCATTGTGCTAAGAGCAAGAACTATGTCAATGTGATAGTCGCATCTAAGCACCCTAGTTTCCAGTGGCTCAATATGAATGATGCCAAGAAACATTGTGAGAAAGGTATTAGTGAATGGCGCTGGGCAGGAGTAGGCGATACAGCTAATCCAGACCTAGTAATTGCTACCTGTGGAGATACAGCGACTATTGAAGGACTTGCGACCATCACTTTGATTAAAGAATATCTACCTAATCTCAATGTTCGATTTGTGAACGTGGTTGACCTTATGAAGATGGTACCAGATTACGCTCACCCACATGGTCTGTCCGATAAGGAATATGATAAGATATTTACTACTGATAAGCCTATTATCTTTAATTTCCATGGCTATCCACAGCTCATTCATCAACTGGCATACAAGCGTCATAATCAAGAACTACATGTGTCAGGCTATATCGAAGAAGGCACCATCACGACCTCGTTCGATATGCGTGTCATGAATAAAGTAGATAGATTCCATATGTTAGAGAAAGTCCTAAAATATGTAAATATCGATGAAAAGACCAAGAAAAAATTAACAAAATATATCAACTCTAAGCTAAAGGAACACACTGCACATATTAATGAATATGGTGTAGACCTGCCTGAGATTGAGAATTGGAAGTTCCACTAAGTGCTTATTTAATTAATAATCGAGGAATTGTATTAATGTCATCCTGAGCGAGCAATGGGGTCCACGCAAGCACTAGTTGCGAGGTGAGGTGTATGCTCTGAGAGGTTACAATGCGAAGCGTTGATGGAGAGGTAGTGAAGGAAGGCAGTCTTATTTTGCTAGCAAATGCTAAATCCACTATTGACAAGTCACCCTTTGTATGTTATACTTCAAACATAGATAAAGGAGATTATCATGTCAAAATATACAATATCAAATTTAATATGTGCAGAGGCAATTAAAAGAAATGGCTATGTTAGAAATATTTCATTGCAAGAAGCAAAATTAGACAGTAAAATAGTAGATAAATTGAGAGACTTATTCTGTAAATATGGAAAATCTATATACACCTTAGGAGATTTACAGAAGCTAGGCGGTTATGCTACACTCGAAAAATATTTTGATGATAAGGAAATGCTTGCAATTATGGGAGTGTTACAGACTTATGGTCTGGAGTTAGATGACGAATTGGTGACGGACTATGGAAGTTCTTACGCTTTAAGAAAAGAATTCCAAAATCATAGTTTCGATGCACTTGACCAGTGTTCATTGATAGATTTCCTCCCAGGTTCTAGAGGTATGGAGATAATTAGTGAGACTATTATTAGTGAAATCAATATAATGAAGAATTCTATGCTCAGTACCGCTACCAGTGTAGAAGAAATAGAGAAAATTCATCTCCAAATAGAGAATATGATGACTATGTATAGAAATAAAGTTGCCCAAATGAGAGTTAGACTCTATGAGTCGCTAGACGATGAGGCTAGTTTAGAGTTTTATAAACATTATGCCAATAGACACCTATGCTCAGAGCTCGATGAATTAAAGAAATTTCATCATTCGCCAAGAAATCACAATATAGATGGCGAGCGAGTACATAGCTATAATCCATACTCGACTGATGATAGCTTATTGTAGAATATAAATGTCCGCAATTTAGCGGATTTTTTTATTCTTGTATAAAATTTATTCTAAAGTAAATCATCTTTTTCGAGGAGAAAATTATGAATCCATTATTAGAGAAAACGAAAGAGATTGAGAAATACGCCATGAGTTTTGAGAAAATGTATCCTAAACCGTACAACAAGAAAAAAGCGAGTCCATACACCAAGACACGTGTAATCCTTATGAATGGCACAGAGTATGAGAGTGTATGGTTCTTACACCAATTCGCTAGACATTGTAATATAGACGAGATTAAAGAGTGCCTTGCTATCGTGCGTAGCCAAGAGCAACAGCAACAAAAACTTATAGCCTGCCTAAAGCCACTCAACGAGAGTATTTTAGAGACTACTATTGCATACGAACAATTAGCGATTGACCTGACCGCAACCCTTGCTCAGAATGATAAGGACAAGGCTAATATCGAGGCACTTAATTTTGCTCTTCTAGAAGATTTTGACCACCTATATCGCTTCAGTAATCTCATGCTACTAGATGTCAAGAATGCCAATCCAGATAGTTTAGTAGGTCGCTACACTGAAATCATGCCGGGCAGACCGACTCTTGCACACCATAGATGTCCAAAAGATAATGTGAAGAAAGCAATGAATGCGAAGAAGAGTGACCTGTATTCCAAATTAGTTGCTAATATCATTACAGCAGCTGAGCAACAGACTATGAATTATTATATGAATATCGCTCAATGGTACAAAAATGACTTAGGACGCAAACTTTATGCTGAGATAGGTATGGTAGAAGAGGAGCATGTCACCCAGTACGAGAGCCTAAAAGACCCTACTTGCACATGGCTTGAGCAGTGGGTATTACACGAATATACCGAGGCATATCTGTATTATAGTGCCATACAGGAGGAGGATGACAAGAATATCCGAGCTATCTGGCAACATTGCTACGAGATGGAATGCGCTCATCTAAAGATAGCATGTGAGTTGTTCGAGAAATACGATGAGAAAAAAATAAGTTCAGTGATAGGTACAGGCGAATTTCCGAAATTACTAAAGCTCGGCACGAACAAACAATATGTCCGAGAAGTATTAGAGCGTACTATCACACTTACTGGAGATAGAAAGAACTATATTGATATTATGAAATTAAAAGATAATGCCGATTTCTTCCTATATCAGAACGAAGTTATTAAAGATGAGCAAAATATAGCGAGTCATATGGTAGTGAAGAAGGCAATCGCGACACTCGGCCAAGACTATCGTTATCAGGATAAACCACACCCAGTGAAAGCACTCCAAAATCGCAAAAAAGATAATATCACAATCGGTAGAAAGAAATAAAAAAGAGAGAAGGGCTATAAGTTTAGAAACTAGAGATATAAATGCAAAAAGACATCTTCAAAAATCAAGATGTCTTTTTCGTTATTTCGTTTAATATCTTAATGATGCCTGCGTAGAAATTATTTCTTCATTATTTTATGTTCTTTATTTTCTCTTTGTCTAAAAGAGTGGAAAGTAATAGACCTCCTGAAGCAATAACCAGTGGTATTAACGCGCACCCAGCTATTACAAAATCATTAATCTCTTTTTTTAAATAAGATATATGGATATTTTTGATTTCAAAATCATCTACTGTTAGATTGTTAAAATCTATATCGCTTCCTTCGATCTTATACGAGTAAAAGTAATATTTGAAATATTTTTTACTCATATCTTTGGCTTCAATCTCATTAACATTATAATAATGGTCAAGTAACTTGTCATTAGATTTAAAATAAATATCCCATTCTACTTTACATTTTTCTATTTTTAAAACCGTATTGTTTTTTAAAGTAAAATCATAATACATAACGCCACTATAATCGTTGGTTAGATTTATACTTGTTATATCAAATGTAGCAGTTACATTTGATATTGTAAAATGAAATATAAATAAAGTAATCATAGAAACTAAACTCGCAAATAAAACAAAAGAGAAAACAATAACTTTAATCAATTTACTTTTTTTCATCTCTTACCTCACTTTTATTATTTTTCCAACAAAACATTTTTAATATTTTGGTTGCTAAAAGTAATACAAATGTAGCCATCTCAGAGAAGAATCCTAAAATGTATGTTTGATATAATGAAATATAATTAGAAGATTCTAAATTATTTAATTCGATTTTTGATAAAACTGAAAATACTATTATTAAAACAATTCCACCTATAAACAATGTTATTTCAAGCCAATTATATTTCTTTTTTATAAAAAAGTTTGCAATCATAATACCAATGGTTACAACACAATAAGCAAGTATAACCCAATTTAACATATTATAAAAAATATAAAATTCATCACTTTTAAAAATAAAAATAATGCTTGCTAACGAATTAAATAGAATGCTAATTAGTCCAATAAAACCTATTAAGTATAAAATATCAATAAAAAGTTTTTTCTTATTTTCCATTTAATTCCTCCTATAACAAAAATAGCATAAATTTAGAGAAAAAGCAATCATTTAGATAATTAACAAAAAAACTCACTATTATTTTAAATTCTACTTTTAACTTTCATATTTTCGTTGCAAACATAAAAGTTAATATAAAATATTAGACACAATATCTCTTTTTTTATTAATATCGTCAAAAATTTTCAAAAATATCGTTGACAACTCAACTAAATTGTAATAAAATATTGTCATGGATAAAAATTGTAATATTTTAGATTTCAGGACTACAGTATTGAATATTTTGAAACACATTCGGAGGAAAGAGGATGAGTTCCTGTCAAAATATGGACTCAGTAATTTTCACGCCATGTATATTAAGAATCTTTTTCTATACGAGGAGATGACAATGAATGAACTGACTACTGCGATAGGGGTGGATAAAGCTAATACCACGAGAGTGATTCGCGACTTGCTAGATAAAGAGCTGGTATTGAAATCTAATGAAGAGCGCAAATTCACGATTAAATTGTCCCATTTAGGACGAAAGATTGCAACTGACTTTAAGAAGAACCATGATAGATTTATGGAGCAAGTGTATGTGGACTTTACTAATGAAGAACGAGAACAAATGCAGAAATTAATTAATAAATTATTGTTGGGCGTGCAGAACGCTATCAGTGAATAAGGAGAAATAATGTTAGAGATTAGCAATATTAAAAAAGATTATATTCTAAAGGACCAAAAAGTCTCAGCCTTAAAAGGTGTGAGTATGTGTTTTAGACGAAACGAGTTTGTGTCTATATTAGGTCCTTCTGGTTGCGGTAAGACCACGCTATTGAATATCATAGGTGGGTTAGATAGATACACTAGCGGAGACCTAATAATCGAGGGTAAGTCTACTAAGGAATACAAAGATAAAGATTGGGACAATTATAGAAATCATAGAGTAGGCTTTGTGTTTCAGAGCTATAACCTTATTCCACATCAGACCATACTTGAGAATGTTGAGCTCGCGCTGACACTTAGCGGTATCAAACCAGCGGAGAGAAAGGCTCGTGCTACTGAAGTATTGAATAAAGTAGGTTTGGGCGATAAATTGAAGTCTAAGCCAAATCAACTATCGGGCGGGCAAATGCAGAGAGTAGCGATAGCTAGAGCCCTTGTCAACGACCCAGAGATAATATTGGCTGACGAGCCTACTGGTGCTTTAGATAGCAAAACTAGCGTTCAGATTATGGAATTACTAAAAGAAGTGAGCGAAGATAGACTAGTCATCATGGTCACTCATAATCCTGAGCTAGCCAATACCTATTCCAGTCGTATCATTAAATTATTAGATGGCGAGTTAGTAGAAGATAGCAGACCATACACGAGTGAAGAGTCTCATAAAGAGATAGAAGAGCATAGGTTAAACCTAGAGAAAAATGAATCAACCACATGCTTTAAAAAGACAGAGAAGAAGAAATCAATGTCTTTTTGGACGGCACTTTCTCTTAGTTTTAAAAATATTTTGACAAAAAAGGCGAGAACGATTCTCATAGCGTTTGCAGGCTCGATAGGTATTATAGGTATTGCACTTATTTTATCGATTTCTAGTGGATTTAGTACTTATATCAATCGTATGCAACAGGACACTTTGTCAACATATCCAATTACCATAGAGGCAAAGAGTGTAGATTTCACATCGGTAATTATGTCGATGTTCTTAGATGATAGTTTGAGCAGTAATGTCAACCATGACAAAGATGCTGTTTATCCTAAAGATATGATTTCTCAAGTAATCAATAATGTTGGTAATAGTTTAAGCTCTAATGATTTAAATAAATTCTATCATTATACTAATGAACATTATTCAGATATAGAAGAATATGTTTCCGCTATAAAATATACTTATAATATTAATTTAGAGTTTTACACCAATTCTGGAGTCAATGTACAGCCGAATAGCAACGCAGTGATGCAGATGATTACTACATATTCACTCATATTCTTCCAAGAAAAATCGAAGGTTGAGATTAATAAAATCACTAATAACCCTAGGTATCAATACGAGATTGTAGCTACACCAGAGACAGATTATGCCTTTATGGATGAATATGCTAATCTCGCTCAGATTAAATACGAGCTTCAGACATATGGCAAGAAAGAGATGTCTACTATTGAAATTACAGGGCTGGCATTCACATTGCTTGGTTTAGACCCATCATCAATGGGTTCGGGTGGCGGTTCTATGTCGATGATGTCATCTATGTTTGGCAATGGCATGACTATATTTAGTGAGATGTTAGACAATCCGAAACTCATTGAAGAACAATATATACTAGTGGGCGAGAATAGCAAAATGCCAGCGAATGCTAATGAAGCATTGTTGGTACTAGATAAAAATAACGAAATAGACGAATATGTTTTATATGCCTTAGGCTTATTGTCAGATGACCAAATGGAAGACATGATGCGAGCGATAGTCAAGGGTAATAAACTAAAAATCAAGATTGATTATGATAGTATTATTGGTACTGAATACAAGATATTAGATGATACCGATTATTATGTCAAACTAGATGATGGAAGTGTAGTGAATATTAATGACTTCAATGATGAGAATAGTCCACTATACGATTCTACTAGGACTAAGTATGCTATGTATTTTGCTCAGGCTCTTATGAATTGTACTAATAAAGTCAAGATTACAGGTATTGTTAGACTGAAAGATAATGTCGATACAGGTTCACTATCTACAGGCGTTGCGTATCTAAATACGCTTACAACTAACATGGTCGGACATTATAACAATAGTATTGCAGTAGAGAATAATAAGCTTTCGAAATTATCACTAGACACTCCAGACAGCATTAATATATATGTTAATAGCTTTGAGTCAAAATCTCATATTCAAGATTTTATCAATACTTATAATGCTCAAGCAGAGCAGGGAGAAGAGATATCTTACACCGATATGGTAGGTATCATTATGAGTACAGTTTCTACTATTATCACATCTATTACTTATGTTTTGATAGCGTTCGTGTCAGTTTCATTAATAGTTAGCTCGATAATGATAGGTATTATAACATACATATCAGTAATTGAGAGAACGAAAGAGATAGGAGTATTAAGGAGTATCGGAGCATCTAAACGCGATGTAAAACGAGTATTTACAGCAGAGAGTTTTATAATAGGACTCGCCAGCGGTTTATTCGGAATTTTGATTACACTTATTTTGACTTTACCTATCAATTTGGTTTTAAAATTATTTACAGGTATAGGCGGACTTGCGAATTTACCAATTCTAGCAGGAATAATACTCATCGCTATCAGTGTGTTACTCACTTTTATCGCTGGACTATTCCCAGCCAAAGTGGCATCAAAGAAAGATCCTGTTTTAGCATTGCGTACTGAATAAAGTTCGCTCGCAACACGCATCATCGTTTCAATGCTAACGCAAGGCACTTAATGCGATATTACTCGCTCTCCAGTTAAAAAGGATTAATATTTAAAGGGTGTTCGTGGTGTCACATTTTCCGTTTCGTATCGCATAGCTCAAGGCTCTCAATGTGACACCACTCACATCTACGAATAAGCGGAATTTGTTTGTAAAGTTCGCTCGCAACACGCATCTTAGTTTCGTATTGCATGGCTCAAGGCACACGATGTGTATTGACTCGCTCTCTCGTGAATAAGGATTATTATAAACAGGGTAGAATGATGTTCGTAGTGTCACATTTCCGTTTCGTATCGCATGGCTCAAGGCAGTAGATGTGAAGCTCTTGCTCTTAGTAAAAGAGAAATAATTTAAGTATTTCTTAAGTGTATTGTATGACGAAGATTGTCTAATTATAGAAGCTATAGAAAATGGAAGATTTCTTCCATTTTTTATTTGATTTTTTCTTAAAGTACTGATATACTTTAATCATGATTAGACAGGACAATTATTCTAAATATATAGAGACCACACTTCCAAATGGTGGTAAACTATATTATGTGAAGAATGAAATTAACAAGGCTACATCTATAAAAATTACCTTCCCATCAGGTGCTAGATGCGAAACGATACCTGGACTTGCTCATTTTGTCGAGCATATGTTTTTTACGGGTACTGAAGAGTATAATAAAGACGAAATTACCAAAAAATATTTTGGCATAAAGAGTGCGAATGCGAATACAGGCTGGGATCAAATATGTTTTTATTGTAATATCTCTATTGAAGAATTAACTAAATATTTAGATTTAGTAGCAATGCTTATTACTAAAAGTACTTTTACATCTGAGGCAGTAGAGAAAGAGAAAGGAGTCGTTTTACAAGAAATTAATTTACAAAAAGGCGATATTGATTTGGATTCATGGTATTTCAATAGATACCATATATATGGTATTGATTGTGCCAAGTACACTACAGTTGGTACGAATAAAACTGTTAGTAAAATAAAATCAAAAGATGTAATAGACTTTGTTAAAAAATATTTCGTAGCTAATAATGTAGAGATTTTTGTCACTTCTCCATTATCTTTAACTAAAATTAAGAAATTAATAATAGAGCATTTTGAGTCTAAGTTACCAATAGTCGATAACTTCACAAAACTACCAGTTCATTACTTAAATGTCAAAAATAAAGAATTCTATAAAGTTAATACTAATGATTCCAAGAAGAATTATATTTTTCTTAATTTTTCGTTTGACAGGACAATTTTTGATATAGACTTTAAACGAAAATTAGGACTAGTATTAGATATGCTCAATAATATGTCAATGGGTATAGATAAATATTTGCGTATTAATAAAAGTTTAGTCTATGGCTCTAATTCTGGTGCAAATTATTTTGAGCATTCTTCTCTTTTAGTCTTTGACACCAGTTGTGATAGAGCGAATATAAAAGAGATTATATTCACACTTGCGGATTATTTTAAAGATTTAGTTAAAAATGGTTTTACTGAAGAGCAGTTATCGCTTGCTAAACACTCATTTGAATATTATGACATGATTAGGACACCGAAACTAAATGAGTATATAGACATATTATATCAGTTTAGATATTATGGCAAGATTGTATCCAAAAAGAATAATACCGAATTGGTGAAAAAGATTACGCTAGAAGAATGTAACGAAGTCATAAGAGAGATTTTTACTAATCCTAAATTCAGTCTTTCAATATATGGAGATGCTTTAGAAAAGGATTTGCCTACAAAAGCAGAAATTAAAAAATTGTTTAAGTAATTTTACTTGACAATTCATATTTCTATGTTATACTTAGTGAAAGATTATTATTTTGTGTTAGATTTAGTGCGGTAGGGGTATACAGCACTTCAATATAAATTCAATAATTGTTTTTGTCTGTGCAGTTTCATTTGCTATGACTTTTGTCATCGCTTGAAACTAGCTAAATTGACAAATATTTATATTTAAAGGAGAATTATGGATAATTTAATATCAAGTGAAGAATTTGACAAGTCTATTACGACTGATAAGAATTTTGTTACTAAAAAGGTAGAATTTAAGCCTAAGGGAAAGATGATAGAGAATACTGAATCGAGACAAAAGATTCAACAAAAACCACTTAAATCCAAAGCAAGTAATCTAAAAGTTATGTTTTTAGGTGGTATCGGCGAGATTGGTAAAAATATGACCGTATTAGAGTACGGCAATGACATCATAGTCATCGACTGTGGTGTAATGTTTCCGTCGAACGATATGCTAGGTATAGACCTAGTTGTGCCAGATATTACGTACTTAGTTGAGAATAAGGAGAAAATCAGAGGTTTTTTAATCACGCACGGACATGAAGACCATATTGGAAGTGTGCCATATGTCGTTAATGAGATTAAAGCCCCAATATATGCTAGTAAAATGACCTGCGGACTTATTAAGAAGAAGATGGAAGAGCATAAGCATGTCGAATATAAGACAATTTCAGTCAAAGCAAAACAGAAGATTACGCTTGGATGCTTTGAGATAGAATTCATTCATGTCAACCATGCTATTCCAGGTGCGTTTGCTCTCGCTATCAATACTCCAGTGGGCATGGTAGTGCATACAGGCGACTTTAAGATTGATTTAACACCAGTCTATGATGAGAAATTTGATTTCCACAGTTTTGCAGAATTAGGACGTAGGGGTGTTTTACTCTACATGAGTGATTCTACTAACGCAGAGCGTGAAGGTTATTCACTTTCTGAGCGAGTTGTCGGCGAAACATTGGAGAAATTATTTATTGAGCATAAAGAGCGTCGTATGGTAGTTGCAGCCTTTGCATCCAATGTAGACAGAATGCAGGAAGTGATGAACCTAGCCGAGAAATATAAGCGTAAAGTCGTATTAACTGGTAGGAGCATGGTCAATGTTACCGATGTCGCTACTCAAATAGGCGAAATGAAAATCAATAAAGAGAATATAATCGAAGTAGAGAAGATGAAGAATTACAAAGATGGTGAACTTTTAATTTTCTCTACAGGTAGTCAGGGCGAGCCACATAGTGCGCTCTCTCGTATGGCCACAGGCGAATTTAAGGGAATAGAGATAGGAGACAACGATACAGTTATCTTTTCGAGTAGTCCAATTCCTGGGAATGAGCGTTCGGTCAGCGATGTTATCAATAAACTCATTATGTTGGGGGCAAAAGTTATCTATAGTCAGTTAGAGCAGGTACATGCTTCTGGACACGCTTGTAAGGAAGAGATGAAGATTATGCTCAACCTTGTTCGTCCTAAATATTACATTCCAGTACATGGCGAGCAGAAACACCTACTCGCACAGCGCGAGACGGCTATGTTAGTCGGTATGGATAAACATAATGTCTTGCTTCCAATGCTTGGTATGAAAGTAGAAGTAAATAAGAATTTACTAAAAGCAACTGGTACAGTTGCATTCGGTAGTAGATTGATAGATGGCGCAGGAATCGGCGAACTGGAGAGTAATGTACTAAAAGAGCGTAAGCAACTCAGTGAAGATGGACTCTGTGTAGTGATATTAAACGTAAATACATTGCGTGGCGAATTAAATTCACGCCCAGAGATTATTTCTCGTGGATTTACTTATATGGGAGAGGCACAGACATGGTTAGATGATGCTCGTGCTGCTATTGTCGGTAGTGTTGAGCAGGAGAGCCTTCGTACTAGAGATTATCTGAATGTAAAATTATCTATGAGAAAAGCTCTCACTCGCTATTTTAATAAAAAACTAAAACGCAGACCGATGATTATCCCTATTATTATAGAAAGCAATGAATAGGGATAATATATTAGGCGAACTTGTGAGTAATATCTTATTTCTATTATAATCGTGGGTAACGAGTAAATAGGGATAACATAACGAGCGAGTTTACGAGCGTAATATAATCCCTATTATAATTGAAAGCAACGAATAATGGAAATTAATCAAGATATACGAGCATATGGAAGAGAAAATAGAGTGCCTATTACACTAGATGACACTCTTCTATTTTTATGTGAGACTATCGATAAATACGATTGTAAAAATATTCTCGAGATAGGTACCGCTATTGGCTATGGCTGCATCACAATGGCAAACAATACTAAATGTACCCATATCGACACACTTGAGATTGATGAAGTTAGATTTAAAATAACGTTGAAGAATATCAAAGAAAATAAACTAGAGCATAGGATTACTCCGCATTTAATTGATGCTATGGATTATCTAAAAACTTGCACGAAGAAATACGACCTAGTCTATCTAGACGGAGCTAAAGGTCAGTATATCAATTATCTGCCATATATTATTGATTTACTTAATCCAAGAGGTATAATTATAGCAGACAACATGTACTTTCATGGTATGGTAACAGGTGAGACTTCAGTGAGCAAGGGCTGTCGAGCTATGGTTAAAGGTCTACATAAATATATAGATGCCGTGACTACCGACCCACGACTTGATACTCATATTCTTAATATCGGCGACGGAGTCGGAATTTCAATTTTGAAATAAGTCATTTTTACTGGATATTTTTTATCATGTTAATATTAGAATAAATATTGACATATTTCAGATTTGTGATATAATAAAGATATCAGTGGAGGTATTATGATTAAATTAGATAAAGAAATAGTTTTAAATAAAACTAATATTGAACAGTTTGTAGAAGAGATGGGTTTAAAATGCGTGTTGATTGAAAGCGTTAGTCGTGGGTCGTTAGAGGCATTTGTTGGTGCTACTAACTATTATAAAGTTAGAATTTATTCAAACAACGCTTACAAGACATATGGTATTGACGAATTATATGTATATGTACTAGATAAAGAAGGCAAGATAGTAGAGGAAGATAAGGTATTAAGTAAAATCTGGCGCGCATTCAATTATAAGAGACTGCAAGGATTAGACGAGACATTTGCTACAGACCCGGGAATTGCGGATGATGAGCGTGATAGTAGATTTGCTGAACAGTACAAAGCAAAATTTGAAAAATCAAAGTCAAATGCCATTCGAGCATTAGAAGATAGAATTAAAACCGTTAATAATATAGATTTCTAATATATACCCATATTAATGGGTATTTTTCTTTTCAAAATAGGTTGAAAAAAGTGACAAATTGTAGTATAATCAAAAATATGGAACTTTTAGCGCCCGCAGGGGACAGACAAAAATTAATTATGGCTATCGAATACGGAGCAGACGCAGTATATCTCGCGTCTACTCGTTTTGGTTTGCGTACCTTTGCAGGCAACTTTGATTTAGACGAGCTAAAATGGGCGGTAGAGTACGCTCACGAGCGTAATGTTAAAGTATATGTGACAGTCAATATTATTCCACACGAGAGTGATTTATCTGATTTACCTGATTATATCAAATACTTAGATGAGATAGGTGTAGACGCTGTAATTTGTGCTGATTTGGGTGTTATCAGTATGGCGAGACGATTAGCACCCAATCTTGCTATTCATGTCAGCACGCAGGCGAATATTACAAATAGTGAGTCCGCTTTGGTGTATGTGGCTCTAGGGGTTAAGCGATTAATCCTAGCTCGTGAGATGTCGCTAGACGAGATAAAAAATTTAAGAGATAAAATTCCGTCTGAAATAGAGTTGGAGGCATTCTGTCATGGAGCAATGTGTATCAGCTATTCAGGTAGGTGTTTACTTAGCAATTTTTTCACAGGTCGAGATGCCAATCGAGGTGCGTGTGTGCAAGCGTGTAGATGGAATTACGCAATTCGTGAGATTAATAAAGAGCAAGAGTATCCAATAGAAGAAGATAGTCATGGTACATATATTCTGAATAGCAAAGATATGTGTATGATAGATTTCCTTGACAAAATGCGAGATGCCGGCATAAATTCTATTAAGATAGAAGGTAGAATGAAGACCGAATATTATGTAGCTAATGTAGTCAATGCTTATCGTCAAGCGTTAGATTATTTGTCAAAAAATAATGACTATCATCTCCCAGACAGTATTCGTAATGAAGTCTACAAATCTAGTCATAGAGATTATTCGTGTGGGTTCTACTTTAAAGAGCCGAAGGAAAATCTAGATAGCAGTATTCCGGTATCCGAGTACAAATTTATAGCAGTTGTGTTAGAAAATAGTGAGAATGGTAGAGCAAAAGTCGAGATGAGAAATAGGTTTTCACTAAATTCCACTCTTGAATTGTTGTCGAAATTTAAAAATAATGCTATAATTAATATTGAGAAGATTGTAGATTTAGAAGGGAATGAACTCAAAGAGTGTAAAATTCCTAAACAACAAGTCTATATTTACACAAAAGCAAATTTAGTGAAAAATGAAATATTGAGAAAGCGCAAGTGAAGAATTATTCGTCCGTCTTAATTATCTATAATCCAAACGCGATGAAAGGTAGAATTGATGAATTTATACCTAGGATTAGACAGCGTTTGCTTTTGCGCTATGCTACAGTAGATTCATTATGCACTCCAGAGGAAGGTGCAGAAGACTTGGCATACAAGCACGCCGGTAAATATGATATAGTAGTCTCATGCGGAGGAGACGGCACACTTCATGAGGTAGTCAATGGTGTGGTCAAGAGCGGAGCGAAATGTTTAATCGGAGTGTTACCATATGGCACGTGCAACGATGTCGCACATACACTCAATATACCTAAGAATTTAGATAAAGCATTAGATTGTATTTTACGTCTAAATACCACCAAATATGACTTGATTTTTGATGGAGAAGATTATATTACATATGCTTTAGCGAGTGGGTATCTTACCAGTGTATCGTATGCTACTGCGGAGAAGAATAAAAGGAAACTTGGTAGATTCGCCTACATATTAGTAGGACTTAAGAATTTGCTTAAAGGTAAAAAACTTCCTATCACTATTACCTATGATGGCGAACGAATACATGGTAAAATGTTTTATCTAATGCTCGTCAATGGTAGATATGTGGGTGGATTCAAATTAAATGGTGGCGAAGTGGTAGATAATGGCAAGATGAAGCTCGTCGCAATCAAGCAGGGTAAAGGCATCGGTGGGTTTTTAAGCTTCATGCGTTTATTTATGTATGGAATAGGTGCGGTCAAGAAGCAGAGACGAGTAATAGTCGCAGATATAGAGAAATTAGTTATAGAGAATCATTCAAATGAGCCATTTACTATGGACGGCGAGAAATCTAGATTTTTAAAGCGTACCTTTAAAGTAGAAAGTTCAGTCATGATGATTAAAAAGTAGAGAATATACATTCTCTTTTTTTAGTAGAAAAATCTTTTTATTAGTTATTAAATATTAATTAAAATAATAAAATATTTTATGAGCTTGTACGAAGTAAAATTAAACACTACTTGTATTGTTAAAAATATAAAAATCGAAGATAGAGAAACAAAGATTAGACTAATGGAATTAGGACTAATTAATGGTAGTATTATCAAAGTAAAGAACAAAAGTATCTTAAAGAAAACACTTCTAATTATTTTTAATTCATCATGTTTTACGTTAAAGGATAATTTAGCTAAATTAATTGAGGTAAATTATGCGTAAGATACTATTGATAGGCAATCCTAATGTAGGCAAATCTACTTTATTCAATAGCCTAACGAAATCTAGCGAACATACTGGTAATTTCCATGGTGTGACAGTAGAAGAGAAACGAAAAATAGTAAAGTTTAAAGGCGAAGAGTATGAATTTGTAGACCTACCCGGAATGTACTCGCTCAACTCATTTACAGATGAAGAAAAGGTAGCACGTGATATAGCAATTAATGATAACGCATGTAGAGTAATTTTGACCGATGCCAATAATATTAGGAGAAATCTTTATCTCGCTTTACAACTAAATGAATTAAATCTTGAATATACTATTTTAATCAATAATTATGATTATTTTTTGCGTCATGGTAATAAGATAAATATTACGAAGTTAAGAGAAAATATAGGAAAAAATGTCGAAATAATTAATGCAAAAAAAATTAGATTAAATGACGAATTAATTAACAAAATAAAAAGCAGCGAAATTCGTCAAAAAAACTATAATATAGATAATTATAAACAAAATGATAATAATATAACATACTTTGATAAAACAATAAAAAATACATTAAAAAATAATTATTTATTACCAATTATTACAGAAATTAGATCGAAAATAAATCTTGATGAAAGAAAAATAATTTTAGGGTTAAATGGCGTTACTACTGGACTAAAAGATAATGAAATTGAATGTATTTCATCTTTTCTAGAGCAAGCCATTGAGGCTAGATATAATAAAATTGATGAAATATTAAATTCATGCTTAGAGATTAATGAGAACTATACTTATGGTGTCTCCAAACTAGATAAATTTTTACTCAATCCTGCTATAATGGGTATTGGATTTTTTGCTTTCTTTTTGCTTTCAATATATGTCATATTTTTTCTAGTTGGCCCGTTGCTTAGCGATGGACTTATTGCTCTTACTAATTTTCTAATCATCACGCCATTTATGAATATAATGTATCTAATTACTGATAATATTTGGCTACTAGAATTTTTTAGTAATGGAGTTTTTAGTTCTTTCACGACAGTGCTATCCTTCTTGCCTCAGATATGCTTGTTATTTATATTTTTAACAATACTAGAGGATAGTGGACTAATCTCCAGACTAGCATATGTATTCGATGATTTTCTTTCAAAGATTGGTCTGAATGGCAAGGCAATTTATATAATGCTGATGGGGTTGGGCTGCAACACGATGTCTAGTATGGCTAGTAGGAATATGAATGGCAAAAATTTGAAAACAAAAATAGCTATAATCAATCCATTCATCTCTTGTATGGCACGCCTTCCTGTGTTCGTGATAGTAGCGAGTGCATTCTTTGGCGCTAATGCATATTTTGTAGTAGCCGGGTTATATTTACTTGGTTTGATAGTTGCTCTAATTATGGCGGGAGTATTAAATAAAACAATGTTACCTACCAAGTCTAGTGAACTTTTACTCGAATTCCCACCTATACGAAATATAGATATCAAACACATTTTGACAGTTGCAAGGGTAAATGCTGTCGACTTCTTCAAACGAGTATTTGGGGTGGTGCTTAGCGTTGGCATAATTGTATGGATATTATCTCATACCACATTTAATCTCTCTTATACTGAAATTATTTCAGATAGTGTTTTATTTATCATAGCCGATAAAATAGCATTTATTTTCGCTCCAATCGGTCTCAATAGTGCAGGCATAGTTTGTGCTCTGGTGGTGGGCATAATGGCAAAAGAGTTGATACTATCTATAATGAGTATTAGTAATAATGCACTCACCAATACTGCACTAATGACATCGCTACTTACTGCTACTAGTGTCATACATTTTAATCTTGCCAGTGCAGTGTCTTTCCTCCTATTCTCGCTTCTGTACGCACCATGTATATCTACACTCGCAGTTATTAAGAAAGAGGCAGGCAGATTTTACATGTGGTTCACACTGATTAGTCAATTCACTATCGCATATCTTTTCTCATTCGTAGCCTATCAATCAATTACACATGGAGTGGGAGTAATGCTTGCGATAATAGGAATAATAGCACTCATAATGTTTGCTATAATATTTATTGTGAAGAAAATAAGGCATAAAAAAATCTCTTGCCTGTTTTGCAACAAATGCAAGAGATAGTATATTTTAGAGAATCTCATCCTCATTGCCGTATAGACTTTCATCTTCGTTATATTCTTTAAAGGCTTCTGAGATATTCTGTATTTTACTTTCTTCATCATTGAAGTAAGTTTGTAAATCTTTAGCTATAGCTAGCATATCACGATATTTTTTGTATTTTTTTGATTTTTTCTCATTTATTATTTCATCAATTTTGTCATTAAGTTCTTTAGAGAATTCACGACCAGCGAGATTAGTAAGTATCAATTTGCCCATTTTCTTTTCGGTGCTATTTCCGAAGAAATATAGATTTTTCCCATACGCATAGGCGTACGCACTATTTTGATTATCTAAATTATATAGATTCTTTAATTGTTTATTTAATTTATGTGCAGTAAGTTTTGTTATTAATTTACTACCAACTTGCCATCCATACTTTAATTCATAATATCGCTCTAAGATTCGTGGGTTCTTAGTCGATTCGTATGCGAGTTTATGCTTTTTCAAGCAATCTTTTTCTAGAAGATTTATGTAATAATATGCCTCATCATCGAAACGCAACATATAATGTGCTTTTACCATATATTCATTGTAATTAAGTTGCAATGGGTCTTTATTAACTAAAATTTTAATTTGAGACATTACTTCATCTGGAATGTCTAAATGTGGGAAGATAAGTACTGACTGTAATGCATTTATCTGACCTAGAGATGCCAGTGCTATCAATTTGTCAAAAAAAGTTTCATTACCATATTCTTGTAAAGTATTTTTATTTATACATTCCTGTGACCATAGTGTGATGAAATCGTCATCAACTGATGTGAAATTTGTTTCTAACATAATAACTCCTTAATTTTCTTGATTATATCATACTTTAGACAAAAGTCAATAGTAAATATTAAATTAGTATTCAAATAACGATAGCAATAAAATACATGAAAACCATTGTAAATCTTTAATAATTTTGTTATACTAACTATATGAAAAAGCCATTAGTAGCCATAGTTGGCAAGCCAAATGTCGGCAAATCTACCTTTTTTAATAAAGTCGCAGGTAGCAAGATAAGTATAGTAGAGGACATCCCCGGAGTCACTAGGGATAGGATTTTTGCCAATGCCGAATGGTGTGGCTATCAGTTTCAGATAGTAGATACTGGCGGTCTCGATTTCAATAAGGACGATGAGATTAATAAGCGTATCATAGAGCAAGCCAATCTCGCTATTGACCTAGCTGATGTGATAGTCCTATTTGTAGACGGGCGAGAGGGTGTCACTGCTCAAGATATGGAGGTGGCTACGCATCTAAGACGAGCGAAAGCTCCTAAAATAGTCGCAGTTAATAAGCTTGATAATAATGAGCAAGAGAAGATATACGAATTTTACGAGCTAGGTCTAGGTGACCCGATAGGCATATCAGCGGAGCAGAGTAAAGGTATAGGCGACTTACTCGATGAGATAGTGAAGAATATCAAGAAGGTGGAGAAAGATCCAGACGAGTCGATCGTAAAAATAGCGCTAGTTGGTAAACCAAACGCTGGTAAATCATCTATCACGAATAGATTATTAGGCGAAGATAGAGTAGTAGTTAGTTCGGTGGCGGGTACGACTAGAGATGCGATAGATAGTCCGTTCAGATGGAATAATAAAGATTATTGTCTAATCGATACAGCTGGTCTTAGGAGAAAATCAAAGATACAGCCAGATAGTATAGAGAGATATAGCGTTATTCGTAGTCTAAATGCTATAGAGCGTGCAGATGTTGTTGTGCTGGTTATTGATGCTAGCGAAGGTATCACAGAGCAGGATGTTCGTATAGCAGGACTTGTTCACGAGCAGGGCAAGCCTAGCGTCATCGTTGTGAATAAATGGGATCTGATTGAGAATTCGACCGAAGAGCGAAAGGCATTCGAAAAACAATTTGAAGTTGATCTTGCATTCATGAAATATTTTGTGACGCTATACACATCATGTGAGAATGGCAAGAATATTGGCAAAATTATGGAGAGCGTGGATTATGTACTTACTAACGCTCGTCGAGAGATACCGATGGCACTATTCAATAATGTGCTTACTAACGCTATTAGTGTGACCGAGCCACCAGCTAAACATGGCAAGAAATTAAAAATAATATTCGGTAAGCAAGTCGCCACCTGTCCGCCTACATTCACAATATATTGCAACAATTCAACCTTAGTGGAGAACGCATATATACGCTATATAGAGAATAGTCTTCGTCGAGCATTTGATTTCAAGGGTACTCCAATAAAAGTTCAATTCAAGAACAAAGGCGAGTAGGAGTACACGAAGAAACCAGACATTTGCAAGAAATGTCTGCTAAGATGGTACTCCAATAAAAGTTCAATTCAAGAACAAAGGCGAGTAGGAGTACACGAAGAAACCAGACATTTGCAAGAAATGTCTGCTAAGATGGTACTCCAATAAAAGTTCAATTCAAGAACAAAGGCGAGTAAAAAATCACTAGCAATCTAGTGATTTTTTATATCAAATGATTGATATCCAATGGTCTTCTGTTTTCAGAATCTGTATAATTGTTTCCAAATACTCTTGTCATAAATATTTTCCACTTTTTAGTAAGTATAGAATCATATTTATCATTTCTATATGCTACATAGTCCATAAATTCTAGTTTAGTATATTTGTGATTTTGATCTAGAGTATATAAAATTAACCCCTCACGAGCGGTAGGCATAACTATAGATTTCAATTCTTCTTCTAGATATTTGTCTGTAAGATCTGTTACATTAGATAAGATTTTTTCCCATTTTTCGATGAACATAATGTCTCCTTTAAGCCTAGTGATTATAACACAAATATTGATTTTGTCAACTATACTAAATTTATTTGCTAAAATTTTTTATAAATGATAAAATCAATTTGTTAAAGTAGGAGCGTATGCAATATTTATATTACACAATTCTAGGTCTAGTTAGTTACTTTATTGGTAACATCAATTTTGCTCGCATTATTTCAAAAGCTAAGCATGGAGATGTCACCAAATCAGGCAGTGGCAATCCGGGTACTCTTAATATCTGGCGAGCATTTGGTTTTTGGCCGGGGATTTTCACATTTGTATTTGATATGCTTAAAGGTGCTATTCCGTGCTTGATTGCATATTTTAGCTTTGGTTATCTTGGCTGTAATGTGGAGATTGCAGTTTATGTGGCAGGCTTCTTTGCAGTACTAGGACATATCTTCCCTGTGATATATAAGTTCAAGGGTGGTAAAGGCATATCGACCTCGATAGGTGTATTCCTTGTATTGAACTGGTGGGTAGCACTCATCGCATTCGCAGTAATGATTTTGTCAATGCTGGTAATAAAATTTGCCTCAATTTGTACTATAGGTTTCGTTATAGCGATGTGTATTGTAGAGATATGTCTATGTAATCCAGCTAACTGGGTCAATTATATCTTCATCTCTGGAATATTATTATTAATTTTGTATGCACATCGTGGCAATATCAAACGATTGTTTACAGGCAAAGAAAATAAGACTGAATTATTTGCAATGGTGAAGAAAATATTTACTAGGAAGAAAAAAGAAGAAAAACAAGAAACTGAAACAAAATAAAATTCACTAATTGGTGGATTTTTTATTTTAAATCATTAAAATATACATTTTTAATATTCTTAATAATTTGTAAAATATAATTAAAATATTTGACTTATTCTGAAATTTATAATAAAATAATAATACCATGAAGAGTGTGCGAGAGACTGCCTCTATGACCACACAGCAACCTACATATTGCAAGGTGCTAATGGCAGAACGATGGTTGGATTACGCCTCTTTCGTGGAATATAGATTAAGAGGTATTTTTTATGATTAAAGGAAATTCATTTGTTATTCGTGTCGGTGGCACTAATGAGGCGTTTGAATATCTAGAGAGCAAGGGCTTTGAGAATATTCATCACTTATCTATAGATAAATACAGATTCTCCGTATTCGTAGTGAGTGTCGCACAGAAGCGTTTCTGGGGTACTAATGTCACATGTATGGCAGCTGCACGACCAACAGTATATACGCTAGATGACATTAAAGAATTAATTGAATCTATGGAAACTGAAGTAGTCAATAATACAAGTATTTAAATTGCACGAATAGTGCAAACGATAATAAAAGGAGTACAAAACGGGGACCCCGCAAGAACTAGATTCGCAGTGGGGGAAAGCAAATTTGTCTCCTAAAAAAGAAGTTTGCACGAATAGTGCAAACGATAATAAAAGGAGTACAAATTTGCTAGATTGCCATTGTCATCTCAACAACCCACAATACGATACTGATAGAGAAGGAGTTATCAGCGATATTTTTGCATCAGGTATAGAAAAGGTAATTTGTATCGGAGCAGATATTTCGTCTAGTATTAGTTCGAGAGAACTAGCTGAAACTCACGATAATATTTACTATACAATAGGTATTCATCCTGATTATTGCGATGACTATGATGCGGAAGTAATTGAGAAAATGATTAAATCTGCAGGCAAAAAATTAGTTGCCATAGGAGAGATAGGACTTGACTATTTTCATAATAAGGATAATAAGGACAAACAAATAGCGGTATTTGTCAGTCAAATTAATCTTGCGATTAAATACAATTTACCTATAGTCATTCATTGTAGAGATGCGTATGGAGATACACTAGAGATATTGAAGCGATATGCACCACTTAAAGTACCGGTCGAGTTCCATTGCTATTCAGGTAGTTTAGAGTATGCTAGAGAATTGTTGCGTCTAGGTGTGAAAATGTCTTTTACTGGTAATGTGACTTTCAAGAATGCGAAGAATATTCAAGAGGTAGCTAAAGCCATTCCGCTCGATAGTTTTTTCTTCGAGACCGATAGTCCGTATATGTCGCCGGTACCTCATAGGGGAGAGCGGAATACTCCTAAATATGTGTGGGATATTGCACGCTTCGTGGCAGATTTACGCGGAATGTCCGCCGAAGAACTAATTAAAATCACAGATAAGAACGCACATAATTTTTTTCAATTTAGTATTGACAAATAGATTTTTTGTGTTACACTTGTGTCAAGGAGAGAAATATGGGAAAAATATTTAACAAAATCAAGAGCAAATTTAGCAAGAAAAAAGCACAAGAAATAGTCGAAGAGGTCAAATTATACGATGTAAACGCACCGATTAGCGAGTATACAGAGGAGCAGATAATCGCTAGAATTAGAGATGAGATAACTGTTCAAGCCAGATTGGAAAGTAGTGCTGCTGTACAATATAAACATTTATATGATATTGAAAAAGGTACTTTACGATGTTGTGAATATCTTGACATTGTACGCCATTACGATGTTTCGGATGAGTATTTCCTTAACGATTTCTTTGTAGAAGCAGTCAGACGCAAAATGAAGAAAATTATCTATCGAGAGTTAAAGAAAGATATCGCCTATTCAAATTGCGTGGTGATAACTCCTGAATTCGCAAATAATAGATTGGCAGAATTAGACGAAGCTATTAGTAATCATATTAGTAGAGCAAAATCGAAAATAAAAGTACATACTGAAAACGCTAATAATGAATCAGCCATAGACGAAATATTTAGCGATGTTATTGACAATTAATTGAGAAAAGGCACAATCATTGTGCTTTTTTCATTATAATTAGATTTTTAGATGTATATACTATTAGCCATTAGTTAATAAAATCATATGATATTTGCCTAAATTGTATAATTATACATTGCACGAAGAATTCTAAAACTAGTATGAGATGTATATATAATTCTTACATGATTAGCAAAAGATTAAAAGAATTAATACAAGAAGAGAATATCAAAATTAAGGTTTTAGTTGAAAGACTTAATATTACTAATCCTACTAAAATATACGATTGGTTGAACGGAAGGAATCAGCCCAATCTAGTCAATTTAGTGAAATTGGCGGATTATTTTCATTGCTCAATAGAGTATTTGATAGGTAGGACGGATGACAATAGCGTTACAGAGTTTAAGGTCTGCCCACCTTTTGATGAGCGTCTCAGAGCTGTCATGAAAGAGAGAAATGTCACACAATATCGCCTTATTTTAGACAAAATAGTCAATCCGAGCCATTTTACGAGATGGATGAAAGAGAAATATAATCCAGAATTGAGCAGTTTAATTAAACTCGCTGACTACTTGAATGTAAGCATAGATTATCTAATCGGCAGAGAATGATTCTTACTTCTTGATGAAGTACGTAAACTCTTAACCATGGTATTTTTTACTAAATTATATATATTTTGTTGTAAAAACAACAGACAATTCGCTGTAAAGTAGAAAAATATTACAGAAATTTTTTAAAAAGGGTATTGACAAATATTTTTTTCGTGTTAAAATGTTTCCGTCAGCTTGGTCAGATGGTCGCAAGCGGAGCGTAAGGTTTCGTTTGAGGAAAGTCCGAGCTTCATAGAGCAAGGTGCTTGCTAACGGCAAGTCTAGGCAACTAGAAGGAAAGTGCAACAGAAAATTACCGCTATACCCCTGAGTGGTTTCTAGTAAGGATGAAAAGGCGAGGCAAGAGCTCACCGCGAGATTGGCGACAATCTCGGTCCATGCAAACCCCACCTGAAGCAAGGTTAAAACACTCGTTACGGTTGCTCGCCAGAGTGTTAAAAATACCGCTAGAGACATAGAGCAATCTATGGACTAGATAGATGACCGTCGAATACAGAACTCGGCTTATAGGCCAAACTGCCACCTAAATGCTTTCATCCTTTTGGATGGTGGAGAATGTATTATCATTCTCCATTTTTTTGTTTAAATTGTAGATTTGTAATCAATTTACTTTGCTTATTCAATTATTTTTGCTAATATTATTGTTAGGAGTAATATATGACTAAACAAACATTACCGATTTTAGAATTTTTTGATGACAACAATCTAGGACTAGATATGTTTTTTTCTAATGGGAAAAAAGATTTTCATAAATTCGATAAAGTGAAAGAATTAGGAATAGACAGGTGTGTCATATTCTTTCCTAGAGACTTTCAGAAGATTACTAAAATATTTAAAAAATGCAAACTAATATATGAGTTTAAATCCGCTAGTTCAATATCTCCAATCTATCTGTATGATAATAAGGTATTGATAGCACTTTGCCCTTTGGGTGGGCCAGCTGCTGCTAACCTTATGGAAGAATTGATTTATGTAGGGGTAAAATACTTTATTGGCACAGGCTCGTGTGGTGTAATAGTAGGAGCGGACTATGATGAATTTTTCGTTCCTCAGAAAGCTATTCGTGAAGAAGGTGTGAGTTATCACTATCTACCAGCCAAAAAGTTTGTTCAGACTTCTAAAATAATCAATACCGCACTTATCAAGGTTTTGAAATCGCACAATGAGAAATATAATACAGGTATTGTATGGACTACAGACGCAATGTATAGAGAAACACCTATGAGAATAGTAGCTAGAATTAAAGATGGAGCCAGAGCAGTGGAGATGGAGACTGCGAGTCTAAGTGCCGTAGCGAAAGCGAAAGGGGTAGAATATGGATGCTTATTATATTATAGTGACTTTAATAATGGTAATTTTTGGCAGACTAGGATTTATGATAAGTTCGCGCTAAGAGAACAGATCATATTATATGCAGTAGAGACTTTACAAAATTTGGATGTTATGCTATAGAAAAAACACTATATTAGTGTTTTTTATTATTTAATAGTATTTGAAAATTCTCCTTTTAAGATTTTAATCGCTTTACCTTCTATTCTAGATATGTAGCTTCTGCTTATGTCTAGCATTTTTGCTATCTCTTGCTGAGTGTGCTCAATACCATCCACTAGCCCATAACGAAGTGATACGATATTATATTCTCTGTCATCTAGTAGCTCACGCATCTTATTTTTAATTTCTTCTACGCATATGCGCTGAACTACTATCTTATCTGGGTCGTCTTCCGCTCGTTGTGGTATAATATCTTTTAGTGTCAGTTCCGACCCATCTTTATCGACGCCGATGATTTCTTCTGTACTGATACAGATTTTATGTTTTTTGTTCGCACGCAGTAGCATTAATATTTCGTTTTCTATACACCTGCTCGCATATGTAGATAGTTGTGAACCTTTATTGGGGCGGAAAGAATCAATCGCTTTAATTAGTCCAATAGACCCTACCGAGATTAAGTCATCCGCTTCTGCAGCACCATTGTATTTTTTTGCTACGTGAGCGACCAATCTTAGATTATGGTTTATCAATTTCTCTCGTGCGGAACTATCTCCAGCTAGCATTGATTCGACTGTTTTTTCTTCTTCATCTCGTGATAGTGGTTTAGGGAAGCCGTTAGCTTCATTGACGAAGCCGTGAAAAAACATTAACTTCGACATGAAGCGTCCCATAGATTCAAATACCATTATATTCTCCTTTTTGGTTCTTCTTTGAAACTATATGTCGAAATTGTGCATTTCTTGTCTGTCCTAAAAAATTTATGTTATTAAAACAAAAAACATGATTAGAAAACTTGAATTTTTATAATAGTTTATATATAATTAATATATAGTTAAACTAAGGAGCGGTAATGGAAAAGAAAGAGAAAACTAAAAAAGAGAAGAAATCTCCACTTGTATTAGACGAAGAGACGATGAAGAAAAGACAGATGCAGAGTTATAGAATAGGTTTGCTCTCAGCCATAGGTCTCGCGATAATACTCATAATAGTAGAAGGGTGTCTTGGGCATTTCTCATCAATTTTTGCGCTCGCTTGTATCTGCTTTACATGGGGAGCAGTGTACTACATTCTGCAGTTCTGTCTCGTAAAGCGAGAGTGGGCAGTACTAACTATCGGTATAGTAGATGCTGTGATTGCATTAGCTATGTTCGTATTCTTCATAATGTCATTAATATGGTAAGTCTCACGAATGTGAGATTTTTTATTAGGTATTGACATGTTGAAAATATGTGATTTAATCAACTCAAGTAAATATTTTGGAGTACAATATGGAAAAAGATACCAAACGACTAATTCTAGCGATACTATGTGGGCATTTTGATTCACTGAAAGAGAAAGTTCTCAATTACTAAGAAAAACTAAAGACATAAGTGTACTATTTATTCCTTTTGTTAATGGCACATTTCTAGAATATGCTATTGAGACGAAACAGGAAAAATTTTCATGCGAGATGATTAGGTCTTATCCTGAGATTCTTTCCAAATCTAATGAAAATAGCAAGGCTATAGTTGAGAAAATTATTAAAAATAAACTAATCAAAGTATTAGTGGAGATATTTGACAAGCAAGAAATTATAGAGAATGGATTATATTCATTTGTTAAAGAATATTTTTATGGTGGAACTTACGAGTCTTTATTTATCTCTATATTAAATCGTGAAGACGTTAAGACTGTGATAGAAAAATAGATGAAAATTTCAAAATATTCTTTAGTAGAATTTGTACAAACGTCTATAATAACGCGATGTCAGTGGCTCTTGATAAAGTTGATGATTTGTTTGAGCAAATGAAAGATGTTAATATAGATAGTTTAATAAGCAGCTGTAATAGTAAAATAACAGCAAAGGCAGCAAATGTTTTATATCCAAAACTATCTATCCAAAGAAAAGCGTCGTTTATTTACTATTTATCCAACTTTAAATATACAAATATAATCAGAACTAAATTGTCAGATGATGATATTGTTGCAGTTATGAGCGATAATAGTGGGGCGTATTGCAGAGGTGATTATTATTGTAATATCAGTTTAACCTTATCAAATTTATTAACCACATGTAAGAATGAAGATATTATCATTGAATTGTTAGATAAACCAGGAATACTCGAGACAATGACTAAGCAGGGCGAATACAAAACAAATGAAGGCACCTATGATAGACCTGAATGGGTTACTCATTCAACTTCAGCTTTAACTAAAGCTTGTGATAAAAATTCAAGTAAAGTCGTAGCCAAATACAATGAATTAAAGAAACAACAAACTATTAAGAAAACGAAGAAATCCGCTCCAAGACTTATGCTAATTGCCAAGTATTATGGAGATGAGAGTTTTGAAGGTTATCACGACCTTGATATGCTAGTGGACGCAATCAAAAAGACGGAAGATTTATATGCTAAATTTAATGGTAAGACTGCAATACAAATTGCCATGAAGAATGACAACGAAGAGGTTATCTTTGAAATCGTGAAAGAGAGAAGGAACCAATTATCAGTGTAAATTGAGCAACCAATTCAAAGGTCGCTTTTTCTTTTGACAAATATATAGTTTTTGGTTAGAATAAAACAAAGGAAAGAAAATGAATAGACAGGATAAGATACGCAATTTTTGTATAGTGGCACATATCGACCATGGCAAATCGACTCTGGCAGACAGATTAATGGAGCATACAGGTACGGTTGCTAAGCGTGATATGGAGGAGCAACTTTTAGACAGTATGGACATAGAGCGTGAGCGTGGTATCACGATTAAGCTCACACCTGCTACAATGAAATACACATATCAGGGGCAAGAATATACCCTTAATCTCATTGACACGCCCGGTCATGTCGATTTTTCGTACGAAGTTAGCCGTTCGCTTGCTGCATGTGAGGGCGCTATTCTAGTAGTTGATGCGACTCAGGGCGTACAGGCACAGACGCTTGCGAATGTGTATCTAGCACTCGATGCTAATCTTGAGATAATCCCTGTTATCAATAAAATCGACCTACCTAGTGCCGAAGTAGAGAATACGAAGAAAGAGATAGAGGACATTATCGGTATTCCGTGTGATGAAGCATGTGAGATTAGTGCCAAAACAGGACTTAATATTAACTCAGTATTAGATGCCGTAGTGAAGTTTGTACCTAGTCCTAAGGGAGATGAAAATAGACCTCTCAAGGCACTCATCTTTGATAGTTATTATGATAGTTATAAAGGCGCTGTCAGTATGGTACGAATCTTTGATGGCGAAGTTAAAGTAGGCGATGAGATTCTATTCATGCAGACCAAGAAGTCATTTACAGTGACAGAAGTAGGCGTGTATAAGCCTCAGCCAGTAGAGACCGAGAGTTTAAAAGCGGGCGATGTAGGCTATATTGCAGCCTCGATTAAAAATGTCTCAGACACCAAAGTTGGCGACACTATTACACTGAAAAATAATCCAATAGAGAAACCGCTCGACGGATACAAAGACGCTACCAGCGTGGTATTCTGCGGTATATTCCCACTAGATGGAGACAAGTATCAAGAATTAAGTGACGCTCTAGAGAAACTAAAACTCAACGATGCGAGTCTCCATTTTACCAAAGAGACTTCGCTCGCGCTCGGACATGGCTTTAGGTGCGGATTCTTAGGACTGTTACATATGGAGATTATCACAGAGCGACTTGAGCGTGAGTTCAATCTCGACATTATTACTACCGCACCGAGCGTAGAATATAAGGTGTATGATAATAAGAATAAAGAATACGATGTGACCAATCCTACCGAGATGCCGAGTATGGCTACTGTCTCACGCATGGAAGAGCCGATAGTCAAGATGGAGATTATCACTCCGAAAGAGTACCTAGGCGGTATCATGGATTTGTGTGCTGATAGGCGTGGAGTTTACCATGATATGCAGTATATTGATGACAATAGGACAAAGTTAATCTATACCATGCCACTTAATGAAATTGTATATGATTTCTTTGATAAGATTAAATCAATCAGCAAAGGTTACGCTAGTATGGACTACGAACTTAATGGTTATCAAGAAAGCCAACTTGTTAAAATGGACATTCTCTTAAATGGCGAAATATGTGACGCATTATCAATTATAGTTCATAAGGACAAAGCATATTCTCGTGGTAGGTCATTATGTGAAAAACTAAAGACCGTTATCCCACGCCATCTATTCGAAATACCTATTCAGGCGGTCATAGGTGGTAAAGTCATCGCTCGAGAGACCATTTCAGCAGTACGAAAGGATGTGCTAGCTAAATGTTATGGCGGAGATGTCACTCGTAAGCGAAAACTATTAGAGAAACAGAAAGAAGGCAAGAAGCGTATGCGCAGACTCGGCAGTGTAGAGTTACCAAGTGAAGCGTTCGTGACTATTTTAAAACTTGACGACTAAATCTATTGACAAGATAGTCTTAATATGTTGTAATATAGCTAAATAATTAATGAAAAGTAAAATTTTTAAAGCCAAGGAGAAAGATATGGACGATAAGGAAAGAAAAAGTTTAATTAAAAGAGCAGCACATGACATATATGTCAACCTAACTAACATTACCACCATTTATCAGCTCAGTATGGAATCAAAAGAGACAGGAGAGAAGATTCGTTTCGCTGATTTTTATGGCGAGACTTTTGAGATGACGGAAGGTATGACCAATGCTGAGATTACAGCTAAAGCTGATGAGTTGGATAAAGATGTTCTTACAATGATAGAAAAATTAGATGATAGAATAGATGAATACATAGGCGATGGAGAGATTATCACAGGTCTACATTGTGAGAAGACATATTTTCAATTTGGCGGTGACGACCATAAAAGAAGGTCTATGGGAGATAATGTCATATATGTCAAGTCAGTAGACAAAGCCTTTGATTTGTTCAAATTGTATTACAATAGATTGAAAAATAACGACCTAGATGCTGATACTGAGGCGGTTGAGCAATGTTTCAAACCAGACTTATTTAATCGTGTAAAAAATATAACATAGAGAATTTATTGTGTTATTAGACTAATTAGAAATGATTAGTTTTTTTTATTAAATATATTTAACCTACTTGACAAACATAGGGGGGGGCTGACATACTGCTATCACTAGTAGTTTTTTCTATAGCATCTAAGTCAAAATTGCCATATTTATCATAGATTTCTT
>CBFGBH010000009.1:0-41707 GCA_965646995.1 Candidatus Onthoplasma sp. | reverse complement strand
CTACGAGATACGAATAGAAGAAGATAGAGTAATAATCCGCTATAAGACAGAGAGCGACACGAAGATCCGCTTAGAATACCGAAACGAAAAAGTTATTGATAACTAAAAAAGGCGAACTACAGTTAGTTCGCTTTTTGCATAGGGTATAACAGATGATTTATTTAAGTGACTATTTGAATTTGAATGTCACCTTGGCTTTACCACAAAGAAGTTGTTGAATAGCAGAATAAAGATTGATAGTATTATATTGCTTCTCAATATTTAATTCATTTTGAATAGGATTGTCTGTTATGCAACTATGAATTATATCACTTAAAGTATCATTTAAAATGCACTTAGATTTATTATATTGTTTTTCTTTTTTCAATTTATCTTTTATAAGAGGATGGTCATTGTATGAAATATTAAATATACCAATTTTGCCTTGAGTACCAGCCGAAGTATCTACACTTAGTGATATTCTACCCATAGCACCCATGTGGGCTTCAAAGATTAATTGATTTGTTCTACCTGTATCTTCTGGGTGGGATTGGGTGTAACTTTTGTCTATTCTATTACTCATCCCCGTATGCATTAGATTGATAATGCCATTGCAGATTGTTTGACCATTCCGTAATGTTAGTTTAATGCATACATCCAAGTCCGCTCGTTTTGCAATATCTGAGATAGGGATTGATTTATCATTCAATTTTAACACTTTTTTTGTATTTTGGAAGGTATTTGATTTTAAATAATCATCTACATTTGTTTTATATATTAACGAGCATTCACACGTGGAATTTTTTAGTCCAGCCTTTTCTAGTATGAATGCTAAGAAATCTATTATATGATAGCCAGTGTGAGTACATTTACCTAAGCCTTTATTATATCCGTGAGCGAAATCCATCTCCATCTCACGAGTTGTCCTATGGACTCCGTCATTGTGACTGAGATAGAAATAATTGCAATGCTGATGAGTATAAGAATAAATATCACTTATATGTTCTCTCATCTCTACATAATCGCCCTGAATGCGTCGCCTTAGTGGGAGATAGACCATACATGGACGATTGAAATTTTTATGTTTAGACAGTTTAATCTTCTTCATTAACTGATTATATTTACTTATTATATTTTTTGCTTGTTTCATATTAGAAGTCTGTGCGACATTTGCTATCAAAGGTTTGTCGTATATGCAATCTAGTCCACTCTCTAGACATAAACAAGTGTAGTAGTAATGATGACATGGTGGAGTAGAAATTATGACAAAATCAATATTCAAGAACTCAATAGCATGATTAATTCTTGATTTGTTAAGTTCATTATCATTTTCTAATTTTAGCCAAGTCGTATTATTTTTTCCCCATAATACCGAATACTTGCTAGTATATTCGCTAGTATTTGGATTTATATAGTCAACAATACATGCAATCTTCAATTCATTATAATGGGTAAGAAAAGGAATATAAAACTCCGAACTCCATTTCCCACTACCACCAATTATCATTACATTCATTTTCCTCTCCTTTTATTTAGCAGTTACAATCATCATTAGGCACTACAATTTCGTCATCTTCACATTCTCCATCATTACATGAAGACTTAAACGCAATTGTGAATTCGTGATTCAAATTGTCTTTGTCGCCATGTAGCTGATATAAGCCGGGAAAGATTTCGCTAATATTGTTGTCTAGCAACTCATCTTTGAAATTCAGCATATTCCACCTCCTTCGTTCTTATTATACATCGCCGGTAAATATAAGTAAAATACATAATATTTATAATAACGATAACCAGAAGTTATTGTAAATGTAAACATAAAATAAAAACAACTGACAAATTATCAGTTGATAATGATAAAGAAAATTTATTTATATTTATTTGGTTAATAAATTATTTAGTGTTTGTGAAAAATTATATTTTTGTAATAATTTATTTACCTTGCTTGTGTCTTTTTTATTAGTAGATTTTTCTGCTCGTATCATGAGATTTTTCGGAGTATGTGATAAATCTACGAATTCGATAACATCTACTTTATATCCTAATGCACGCAATAATTCCACTCTGATAGAGTCGGTGAGTAGAGCAGAGAAGCGTTCTTTGATAAGTCCATCTTTTAATAGAAAATTAAAATCTCCGATATCTTTTATAGAATTATTAATTTCATGTTGACAGCATGGTACGGAGAATATGTATTTGACATTGTGAGAAATAGCGTAATGTAGGGCATAGTCGGTAGCTGTGTCGCATGCGTGGAGAGAGACTATCATATCTATATGTTTATCAAATAATGTGTCTTTGCTGACATCCGCTTTGATGAATTCTATATTTGAGTAATTGTATTGTTTTGCTAATCTGTTGCAATTATTGACGACATCTTCTTTTAGGTCATAACCGATTATTTTGGCATTTAATTTTTTCTTTTCTACGAAGTACCAATATAGTACAAATGTCAAGTACGATTTTCCACAGCCAAAGTCGAGAATAGTGATATCTTGATTATTGTAATTTTTTAATTTATCATCAATAATTTCAAGAAATTTGTTAATTTGTTTGTATTTGTCGTACATTGCTTTGACTATTTTATTTTCTTTGGTAAATACACCTAAATCTATGAGTACTGGATTCTCTTCGTCTTCTTTGATGATATAATCTTTAGTTTTGTTGTGAGAATATGAAATTTTATTTATATTGTTATTCGTGATATTTTTAGAATACGCTGTTTTCTTTTTTATAAATTGTATATTTTCGCCCACTGTTTCAATGAGAATTTGTGTATAATCCGTGAATGGTAGAAGAAATATATCGTCAAACTCAATATTTGAATGAAAAACTTGCGTTTTGATATATTTTTCTACTTGCCAAAGCGTTTTTTGATTGATATGTACAGGTCTAACAATTATTTTTTTGACTTCACTTTGTGTATTTGATAATACAATTTTTACTATTGCATCTTTATGCTCTTTAATTGTATCAAAAACTTTATTCATTCGTTCTCCTTTATGTGTGGATTTCTTCTATTATCTCTATGATTTCAGCTTTGCCTTCGAATAAAATCTCAAGAGGATTATCTTTTGACTCGTGTGTCCAATATTCTTTAGCTCGCTGTAAATAATACGAATAACTTTGTCCCTCTCGTGATATTTTGGAAAAACTATTTCCTGCTTTAAAGATTTTGCCATTTAGTTTTACTGCGACTACTTGAAGATTTTTATCATGAGTGCCTTTTGCCATTTTGTTTATATTATCTAAGGATTCTTCTTTCGTCTCACTTAGATACATAGAGTGCAGTCTAGAAGGGTAGTCAGGGAAATGTGCTTTTCTCACTTCTTCAAGTGCTAAATCTCTAAAAGTTACATCATATGCGTCTAAAATTTTTGCAACTTGTAATGTCTCTGATTTGTCTATTTTTTTAATTTAGAATCACATATTTTATATAAATAATCGCACATGCGTGCATTTTTATACAGGGCAGAACTGTTCATTACTTTTTCATACTGTCCCGTTATTGTATTTTTGTCAAAAATCAATTTATCTCCGACTCTATAATTTCTGTTGGTTGCTACTTGATATAAAATTAAACCATTTACTTTTTCCATTGATTGATTATAACATATGCCGAAATATATGTGAAATTATTTTGAGAAAAATTTCTAAAAATCGTTGACATATCGCAATCTATATGATATATTATAAACGCAATCGTGTACCAAATGGGAGATTAGCGCAGTTGGTAGAGTACCTGCCTTACAAGCAGAGGGTCACAGGTTCGAGTCCTGTATCTCCCACCAGTTCATCCGATTGTCTTTTGTTTAAATGACAAAAATCATTTAGGGTGAATATAATATTAAAACATGATGCGGGAGTGGCTCAGTGGCGAGTAGCGTTAAGTAATATGCCAATAGGCATATTATAGCGATACGAAGTAACGAGTGAGCGATAGCGATGGAAGAGCGTTGCGCAACGCTCGATGTAAAAATAGTTATTAATTAATAGAAATATGCGGGAGTGGCTCAGTGGTAGAGCGTTGCCTTGCCAAGGCAAATGTCGCGAGTTCGAATCTCGTCTTCCGCTCCATAACTACATTTGCTGTAAGGCAAATGTTTTTTATTTTAAATAGATACATTTATTTAGTTTTTATGATATAATAATCCAAATGGAGTACATATATGACGAATCAAGAATTGTATACCAAGCTTAGTATATTAAGGGATAAGTTAAAGGATAAATTTTATGATAACGGAAGAGCGCCTACAATATGTTCGGACGCTGCACTTTTGTGTCTAGCAAATCACGCACCTAGACACAAAGAAGATTTATTAAAAATTAATGGTATAGGGCAGACCTTTGTGGACAAGTACGGCGATTATTTTATGAAGGTACTCAATCAGTATCATATGAGTAATATCTCTACTACTGAACTAAGGGTTGAAGTAAAGAATACTCTTAAGAATTTAGAGAATAGGCTAGTCAATATTAGCAAAAGAAATAGACTACTCTACATGGGTAAAATCTATAATCGATATGCCTTTGATATGATAAGCGATTATCCTTCATTCAATGAAAATGTTATTAGGCTATTGATGAATAAGGTATCTAAGCTGAAACTATGTGCTATTTCAGATAGCGTAGAGCAAAAAAAGAGATACAAGCGCATACTTCCACTGCTTAGAGAAATAGCTAAAGATTCAAGAGAGAGTGGACAGTATGATTTATATATTGGATATCCTTTTGTAATAGGCAAGACTAGAGGAGAAGATTTTAATGTGCGTGCTCCATTGGCACTTTTCCCTATTATTTATGAGAAACTTGATGATGAAGTTGTCATCAAACTAGATAAAACTAAAGATGTACTATATAACAACAATTTAATCTTGATGCAAAATAAATTCTTGTCAAAATCGGATGAATTGCCTAATAATGTAGTCGAGGAAGTAAGGTCAAGTTCGTTTTTCGATGAATTAAAAAATTTTTATTTGCAATCAGGGATTAAATTGATAGATGGCAAAGATATTAATGAATCGTCAAAGTTTGTAGACATTTCGCAAAAGGATTTTCCTCAGTTTAATGATGGAGAATTTTATATTGTACCGAATGTGGTGCTGGGTAAATTCTCATTATACTCTAGTGCATTGCAAAGAGATTTCAAAGGAATGATAGAGGACACTGAGATTAATGAAGTATTGGATGATTTATTGTCTGGTATTGATGCAATTAATAATTTAGATGATGATCTAGTAGAAGTAAAAGATATAAAATTAGTATCCGACTTTTCAGAGAGAAACATAAATTACATTAATGACCTTAATGCTTCTCAAGAGCAAGCGATACTTAGCATAGATTGTAATGATAAGTTAGTCATTCAAGGTCCACCGGGTACGGGTAAATCTCAGACTATTACTAGTATTATCTCAGATGCTGTTAATAAGGGCAAGAATGTAGTCATGGTGTCACAGAAAAAAGCGGCACTAGATGTCATCTATTCGAGACTGGGGAATCTATCAAAATTCGCAGTTATATTGAATGATACAAAGGATAAAGTCGGCTTCTATAAGCAAATGAGCGAATTATTTAATTGTGATAAGACGTATACATATGTCAAAGAATATTTTGACCAAGTATCAAAAAATATTGACGATAATTTCAAAAATCTAGAATTAATTAAAAATTCTTTATATAGTTCAAAGATTAATGGAATAGAAGCATATAAAATTTATCAAGACAATGATGGTAATTATTTTAAAACAAACACTAATATTGAAGATACTTTTTATACATGTATTAATAAACAGTTATTGAATGTGGATTATTTAGAATTAAAAGCAATTAGGCAGAAATTTGATGACAACTTAGTCTATGAAAATGCTTTAACCTACATATCGAATGAAAAAACTTATCCGTGGCTAAAAGATATAAAAGATATCAAAAAAACCATTGAAATTAAAGAAATGTTAAGGAAAGTCGAGTTATTTGCGAATGAGCAATTAGAGTATCTGAGTCTTAATTTCTTTAAGCGATTATTTAATAAAGGTAAACGCAATAAGGCTTTAAGAGAATTATTTAATTCATATTTTGTATCTCGCCGTAGTAAAAAGTTGTTATTCAAAAACCCACAACAATTTAGCGAAGGTGCGAAAAAATATTTAACTTTTAGAGATTCTAAAGCAATTTATGAAAAACTTACTGATAATGAAAAGATGTACGCTAAAGCACTATTCGAAATATCTTCAGTCGATACCAATTTAGCTACTAATTCCAAACTATACGATTTCATTATCTATTGCTTAATAGAGCAATTCGAGAATGATAATAAAGAAATTTTCAATAATATTGGTAATTTTCGTGCAATTATCACTCAAATCAGTAAATTAATCGCAAAAAAGAGAGATTTAACTAAAAATAAATTAAAAAGTATATTAGTCAATGCGTACGACGCAGATATCGAGAAATCCAAGCGTTATCTAGAGATTGCTCGTCAAATAGAAAGTTCTAGAAAATGGAGCGTGACTAAGTTTGTTAAAAAATTTAGTTTTGAATTATTTAAAGGAATTAAGATTTGGCTCATGACACCAGAGTCTGTATCTGAAGTGTTGCCATTAGAAAAAGGTTTGTTTGACCTACTGATATTTGACGAGGCTTCGCAGATATACATAGAGAGGGGAATACCAGCTATTTCGCGTACCAAGAAAGTAGTAATCGCTGGAGACCATAAACAATTGCGACCGGCTAGTTTAGGTGTAGGGCGTGTAGATATTGATGACAGCGAAGAGATAGAAGATATTGATGACGAAAGTAATGCAGCACTTGAAGAAGAGAGTTTGCTAGATTTAGCGAGATTTAAATATCCGTCAGTATTATTAAACTATCATTATAGGTCAAGATATGAAGAGTTAATTAATTTCTCTAATTATGCGTTTTATAATGGAAGATTAAACATTTCTCCAAACATAGAGACTCCGAATGAACCCCCTATAGAAGTAATTAAAATAAATAATGGTAAATGGGTGAATAGATGCAATAAGAATGAAGCACTGAAAGTAATTGAGACTATTAAAAATTTCTTATTCACTAGAAAAAACAATGAAACATTAGGTGTGATAACATTCAATAGTAGTCAACGCGATATTATAATGGATGAAATAGACGAGGAGTGTGTAAGGGATAAAAAATTCGCAACACTTGTCAAAAAAGAATTTGAGCGTAGAGATAATGGCGAAGATGTAGGACTATTCGTTAAGAATATCGAAAATGTACAGGGTGATGAACGAGATTGCATCATATTCTCAATAGGTTATGCAAAAAATGAAACTGGTAAAATTGTCAGAAATTTTGGTTGGTTAAATCAGCTCGGTGGAGAGAACAGACTCAATGTTGCTATCTCTCGAGCAAAGAAGAAGATATATATAGTTACATCTATCAATCCGAGTGAATTGCCCGTAGATGATTTAAAAAATGAAGGGCCGAAATTATTTAGAAAATATTTAGAGTATTGCTGGGCTATCAATAATCATGATATTACATTAGCGAATAGTATCTTGCATTCTTTTTCGGAAGGGAAGATAGCAGGACATGACGATGAGATGATATCTAATGATTTACTAAATCAGGTTTACGGCGCTCTAGTAGCACATGGTCTGAATGTCGAAAGAAATGTGGGCGTGGCTGGGTATAAAATAGATATAGGTATTAGAGACAAGAACAATAAAAGATATTTACTAGGTATTGAATGTGATAGCAAACTATACAATAGTGATATGCCAACACGCGAACGAGATATCTACAGACAGACTTATTTAGAATCAAGGGGATGGAAGATATACAGGCTCTGGAGTAGTAATTGGTGGCATAATCAAGAGAAAGAAATTGAAAATATTTTGAACATATTAAATACACTTTGAAACTGGACTAGACCAGTTTCATTTTTTATTGTATTTAATTGATAAAACATTGCCGAATGATTAAACTATGTTACAAAATGTAAGACAAGTAAGAATTGTAAGAAATAGTATCTAAAGAAGGAGGATACATATGAAAGATAATGGTAAATATCTTTGGACGACTATAGTGACCAGCAAGGGACAGATGTTAATACCAAAAGAATCAAGAGATATATTTGATATTAAAGAGGGAGAAACGCTAATATTGCTAGGAGATAAAGATGGGGAAAATTGCTATTGCGAAGTATGATGATTATTTGAAATTTGCAGAAGCTATTTTTCAGCCAAAAAGGAGAATAAATGATAGAAATACATAATTTAACCAAGAAATTTAAAAATTTGGTAGCAGTTAATGATGTCAGTTCAGATTGCTGGAAATACTTGCTTTGCACTGCTTGGATTAAATGGAGCGGGTAAGGCGACATTAATAAATATGCTGTCTACCATTATCGCTCCGTCTAGTGGTAGCACTAATATCAATGGTTTTGACCTAGTGAAAGATTACGCTAGTATTCGCAAGATAATTAACATATCCCCACAAGAGAATGCAGTAGCAAAAAATTTAACTGAGAGAGAAAATCTAGATTTAATTGCTACATTATATAATATTGAGAATAAAGAAAAGCGAATCTCAGACATAATCACGGAATTTAAACTGGAAGAGAAAACAAAGACTAGATGCAAAGAACTCAGTGGTGGACAGATGCGTCGTGTGAGTTTAGCATTAGAAATTATTACAGAACCTATCCAAAAAGAGATAGATGAAAAATATTTGAAAACTTGTAGGTAAAATTTATAAAACAACGAAATAAGAAATCTAGCGAATATTCAATATTGTAGTGCTCCCACAAACACATGTTCAAAGTATAAAAATGATTGCGACCGATAGAGATACAAATGTTGTTTTAATAAAAAACAACTCGCTAGAAATTGAGTTGCTATCTGGTGCCGGTGGTCGGGGTCGAACCGACATGATGTTGCCATCGCAAGATTTTGAGTCTTGTGCGTCTGCCATTTCGCCACACCGGCATATTATGAAATATGTTAAATGATTACTATAGAGATAATAATTTGATAGTAGCAGACTCACAAGAATAATATGGCTCCCACCAAACAAATATTTTGAAGGGACGAGGGGCAATTAAGTAAAAGCTAAAATTGTGAGTAATCTAACAATTTTGCAAGAGTGCCGATTGAAACGAGGTCTGCCATTTCGTCACACCGCCACGAAAACAATGATAGTGTAACATATGTTTATTAATTTTGCAAGACTTTTTCGATAATTTCAATGTTAAGTTTTGTTTTGGAAACCACTTTTTAATTAATATATAAAATTGCGTTGAAAAATCGTGTTTTTGTGGTATAATTAATCTATGGAAAAATTTGTTATAGTTGATGGTAATAGCTTAATTCATAGAGCGTTTTATGGTTTACCAATGTTGAAAAGTTTATCAGGAGAGCCTTGCAATGCAGTATATGGTTTTTTGAATATGATACTAAATGTCATATCACGCGAGCAGCCTAAGTATTTTGTTTGCGTTTTTGATGCGGGTAAGCATACTTTTCGACATGACATATATGCGGACTACAAGGGCGGTCGTGACCATATGCCAGAGGATTTGGCAACTCAACTGCCAATGCTCAAGACAATACTCACTGCCATGGGTATCAAGATGATAGAGATACCTGAGATAGAGGCGGATGATATTATAGGCTCACTTACTCGTAAATTTGATAATGAGTTTATATTAATATCTGGAGATAAGGATTTATTGCAACTTGTCAACGAAAATACGACTGTTTGGCTGACTCAGAAAGGTATCTCAAATGTATTAAAAGTTGATATTCCTACACTAAAATCGGAATTTGATATCGAGCCATATCAAGTGATAGAGATGAAATCCATTATGGGAGATACATCTGATAATATCCCCGGTGTGCCGGGTATAGGGAAGGTAGGAGCGAGTGAATTAATAGCTGAATATACGACACTAGATAATATATTTAAGAATATTGATAGTGTACCTAATAAATATCGACAGAAACTAATCAACAATAGAGAGCTCGCATATCTATCACATACACTTGCGACTATTAAATTGGATGTTTCTCTTGATTGTAAATTAGAAGATTGTAAGTACAAGCTCCCATTCAATGAAGAGACATATAATTTACTTAAAAATTTAGATTTTAAATCTGTATTGAATAGAAAAGAATTATTTGTAAAACCTACAGAAAAATTGACTGAAACAAATTTAAATGCAAAAATCATTGAAATTGATTCTACTGGTTCTTTTGAGAAAATGATACAAGATATTACAGAGTCAGGCTCTTTTGCTATCAATAGTGAAAATTTGTCTTTTAATTTTGCTACTCATGATAATGAATATATTTTATATAAGAGCGGAGATATTTTTAATAAAAATATCGGAGTTTTAAAAGAACTTTTTGAATCAGAACTTCAAAAAGTGTGTTTTGATGCTAAAGCACTTATGCACGAACTAAGATTGTATGATATTTCACTCAACAATTATTTTGATGTATCTATCGCTATCTATATCGCAAATGAGATGGATGCCGAGATAAATTTAGATGACGCTTTAAATATGAATGGTGTGATTACATCTGCCAAGGCTGTAGCATTATATAAATTGAAAGAAAACTATATTAATAAATTGATTAATGGACTTCAATTTAAACTTTTTTCGGATATTGAATTACCATTAGTTGAAGTTTTATTTAATATGGAATGTAACGGTATCAAGATTGATGTCGAAGAGATAAAAAAACTCAGTGTCTCATATCACGAGGAATTGACTACAATTACAGCTCGTATCTACTCGCTAGCTGGAGAAGAATTCAATATTAATAGTCCTAAACAGCTGCAAAATATTTTGTTTAATAAACTAAATATTCAATATAAAGGGAAATTGAGTACATCTATAGAAGTTTTGAACGCGATTATGGATGAGCATCCAATAGTGAAAGAAGTGGTGAGATATCGTAAGGTCAGCAAACTTATAAGTACTTATATAGATGGCATGCTTAATTATGTATCCGACAACGATATGATACACACCACTTTTATGCAACGCACTACTTCTACTGGTAGATTGAGTAGTAGAGAACCAAATCTACAGAATTTACCAATTAGAGATGATGAGGGGAAAGCTCTTAGAAAAATGTTCATGAGTTCATTCGATGATGGAAAATTAGTCAGCGCGGACTATAATCAGATTGAACTCAGACTAATAGCGAACTTTAGTGGAGATGAAAATATGATTGCCGATTACAAGTCAGGTAAAGATATTCACACCGCTACCGCTAGTAAGATTTTCAATGTGCCGATTAATGAAGCCGATAGCGGTATGAGACGAGTAGCTAAGTCGGTTAATTTCGGAATAATTTATGGGATTAGTGGATTTGGTCTTAGTCAGAATTTAGGTATTTCCCAAAGAGAAGCTAATGATTTTATAAAAAAATATTTAAGTATTTATCCTAAAGTCAAAGAGTATGGCGATAATTCTATCGTTTTTGCTAGAAAGAAAGGATATGTTAGCACTATGATGGGACGACTAAGACATATACCTGATATTAATTCAACTAATCATACTATTAGAGGCTTTGCTGAACGAATTGCTAAAAATATGCCGTTGCAAGGTAGTGCAAGTGATATCATAAAAATAGCAATGATTAGAGTATATAATCGAATAAAAAATGAAGGACTAAAGAGTAAATTAATCCTACAGATACATGACGAATTGATTGTCGATTGTCCGAAGAGTGAGTTAGATAGCGTGAAGAGAATATTAAAAGAAGAGATGGAATCAGTAGTCTCACTAGAAGTTCCTTTGATAGTAGAAGTTAGTGAAGGTCGAACTTTATACGATGCAAAATAATACTTTTTATTATAAATTGCTTGGTTTTTGCAGTTTTATGATATAAAATAAGAAAAATGACGAACGAAGAAAGAAAATTAAAATATATGAATAGAAATATAAAGGCATACCCAACTTATCTTGCGTTGACTTGGGATTTGTTCTTTGTATGGACTATATCAATGATGTTCTTCACTACTCAAAAAGGCTTAACCACATCTCAAGTAATCATGCTAGATTCTATTCAAATGTTGGCTGGTTGTATACTATGTATTCCGATTAGTAAAATCTTTGCGAAAGTTCCGGCTGTTATGTCTACCAGAATAGCTATGTTAGGATATGCGGGATATTTGTTATTCGCAATATTTGGTACACATTATTATTTTTTTGTTTTAGGTTCGATTTGCTTAGGATTCGGTTTTGGAGTAACCTCGGTAAAAGCTAATTCTATCATTACCGATTCGCTAGAACTAGTCGGTAGGGGTAAAGAATATGATAAGATATATGGCAAGGGCTTAAGTTTATTTGATAGTATTGGCGCGGTAGGCTCTGTTCTCATCACATATGCATATAATTGGAATCCTTATTCGGCATATTGGATAGCGCTAGGTGTGGTTGTATTCGCTATTATATTTTCATTTATTTTAAAAGAGCCAGCCAAATTTCAAACTTCAAATATTAGTATTGACGGGAAGGTGGAAGAAACTAAGGTTAACAAAGTAGATAAATCTGACTCGTATCTGAAAATTCTGACTTCTGGTTTTATCATCAGTTTATTAATCTATATGTTTGTATTTAGAGGAGTAGTCTCTGTTACCGGTAGTAGTTTGAAGATGTATTTACAATTATTGATTTCTGATGGTGCTATACCAGTTTGGGCGTTCGGTTATTTCTATGGTGCGATGAAGTTGTGTGTTGCGATTTCTACCAAATATCAGTTCAAATATAATTTAAAGTTTGGTGTTAGGTGTCTATTAATCTTTAATGGACTAGCTATAGTGACATATTTGATTAATGGTATTTTATTTTTGATGAATCCTACAGCTATAGGTTCTATTGTGGTGATAATTATTTGTTCGTTCATTCAAAATGGCTTAAAATCTCCTAATGAAATATTTGTTAACAATTATTTACAAGTATGTACTCCTAAAAAAAATCACGAGAAACTCTATGCTCTTAAGACAATGGCATCATATATGGGCTATTCGCTAATTAGTATGCTATATGCGGGACTTCTCAGTGGATTTAATGATAACTATGGTTGGACACAAATTGTGTTTATTGGAATCATGGCTATTCCTATTATTGTCTCAGTTGGTCTGTTCATTAGAATTCTATGTAGGAAATATGCGCAAAAATATACAATTATAAAAGATGAATATACGAAAGACTAGGGCTGAAACACGCCCTTTTTTCTCGTTTTGCTAATCGCAAAACTTTATTTACGGGTGGTTTCAGCCCTTTATATGAAGGGGCAATAAATTTCCCCTTCATTACTACCCCTTGAGGCAGTAGATTATAATGGAATAGAAACACGACCTTTTTCTAATTTTATGATCGAAAAACTTTATTTATATTATGATTCAACTTATGTTATACAAATAAAAAACCGAAGTAAGGAATATAAATTTTGAAACTAGCAAAAAAATAATCGTGTTTCTATAACACGATTATTTTAAATTTGAAACAAATGAATATAAAACATTAAACAATTCTTGCTCATGCTGATAGTATGTGTGGCTAGCACCCTCAATAATTGAATATTTTCCAATAAAGTCTGTATTTTTAATCAACAAGGAAAGATAGTTTTCTATGTTATCTGAGCAACAGTCATCTTTTTCACCAGCTACTGCAAGTAATGGAAGTTTTATTGATTTTAATTCAGCAAATGATCCTTTATTGCTTATTATAGGTAGGTTATGTGAATGTTTATTTTCAATCAAATCAATAAACCTTGCAGAAGATAAAACATAATAATCCCAAACCAATTTAGTTAAAAATTTATCGGGCTCTCCACTGGCAATATTTGCTTTAGCTTCTGCAACTAATTCATCTCTATTTTCTATTGTGTTTACTTCACTCGCCATATCGGCTGGACTTAAAAGAATATATGCTTTCACTAAATTAGATTTAATTTTTGATAAATAATATATTACTTTGTTTGCCCCCAAACTGTGCCCCGCGATTATAATTTGTTTATAGCCTAATTCTTTAATGTAATCCATATAAGCGGAAATATCCGAAATGCAATCGTCAAATTGCTCAAAAGCAACACCTCTTCGTGGAAATTTATCTTTATTTACATAAGGATAATCAACAATATGAAAAGAGCCTTGGTTATGGGCACAAATAAAACCAATATTATGTTTTTGAAATTCTTCGCCCAATACTTGAATAAATTTATTTTCTATAATATTTCCAGCCATACCTGGAATAAATAAAACACAAGTATCTCTGCCATTTACATCGTATAAACAACCACGCAATATAATATCTTGTGAATTTTTCACATCAATAATTTTCATATTTACTCCTTAGAAACATTATACCATACTTTCTAAGAAATTACAATAAAAAAGAAATCTTATCATAATTTGGCACTTAGGCGTGTGCTTGTCTTGATACAAGTGGCTCGGCTTCGCCTCGCCAGACAAGCACACGCCTATAACTCAATTTTGTTTGCAAAAGAGCGGTTGCTGGCAGAGCGTAACGCTGCCCGCTCTTTTGCTTTTGTTTTCTTCTCTCTATTATTCTAGTGTAAACGAATATTCTTTGTTGTCAAGGTCAAGGCAAGTGTCTTATGATTAGTAGATTATTTATTTTTACGACAACCTATGACAACGGCAGAGATATTCGTTTTTTTGCTGGTTAAGAGAGAGTAAGAACAAAAAGAAAACCTAAGCCATTGTTTTGGTTTAGGTTTCTTTTATTATTCCGCTAGTTTCAAAAGTAAGAAACTAATATCTTCGGTTAAATGGTGAGTCGCACATGCTATGTCGAAACGAATTGATTGCTGGCATAATAACCTAATACTCCATCAAAGCAACCTCATAGCACATATCGTATCCTTCTTAATGCTGCTGTCTTCCGACTCTGACATGGTTCGTAGGGCAATATTGTATAAGACCTTAATTTCATCATACTAGGAGACTACTCAACACAACCAAGTTCGCCCCTAGATAGCCGTTCAGCCCCACTGTAGTGGATTGTGGGTACAGGGCACCACTAGCTCCCCGCCTAGTACAACTCGTGAGTATTGTACTATATAATAATGAAAATTGCAAGTGTTTTATTAAAATTAAGCGTATTGTACAAAATATGACAAAATCGAATAGCTTTTATTTGTCAAAATATATTCTATTTGATATAATATAGTAGGAGTATTTTATGAAGAAAACTAATGCAGACAGATTCATTACCGCGTATAATGAGATAGATTATAGCTTGCGTGCAATATATGATTTCAAACGAAGCATGGCTTTTAACGATGTTGTTAGACGAAGTGTTGTGCTCAATTCAGTAGTAAGAAAATACGAGGACGATCTAATTGACTATGGTAGACTTCGCAATGCTATCATTCATAATGGTAATAGCAAGATTACAATTGCAGAGCCACATGACGATGTTGTGGCTAAGATAGAGCGTCTATCAAAGCTTATTTCCGAGCCACCTGTTGCTATAGATAGAGTGGGTAATAAAGAAGTTATTACAATAAATAGCGATATGAAGATTGGCTCTGCTATGGAGCTTATTTCTCGTACCGGTTATGCGAATCTTCCTATATATGAGAAAGATAAATTAATAGGTATATTAAACGCAAGAAAATTAATCAATATTTTGGGTTTAAAAGTAGCAGAAAATATCAATTTGCAAGAATACATTGAGAATACACCAGTCAATAATATCTTGAGTGAAATGGGCGAAGATTACTACTTCATGTTAGCTGACGAGAGTTTAACGATAGATTCTGCTATGAATTTCTTTGAGAATAATAGGAAACTATTAATAATTTTAATTACGAAAGATGGGAAAGATACTAGTAGACCGCTTGCAATTATATCATCTGCTGATATTATTGATATGAAACGAATTTTGGATGTTTATTAATGAGAATCGCGACTGATTGGAAAGAATACAAGGTTTTAGCTACCGCCAATGGAGAAAAATTAGAATGCATAGGTGGTTTTACTTTTTTGCGTCCTGACCCACAAGTTATCTGGAATATGGACAAACATTTGAGTGCTAAAGTTGATGCAAAATATACCCGTACTGCGAATAAATCAGGCGAGTGGATTAAAAGTAAGCGAATGCCTAATCATTTTATAATAGAGCGAAAAGGTGTTAGATTTCACATAGAACCAATGAGTTTCAAACATATATGTCTATTTCCAGAGCAGGCAGTGAATTGGGACATAATGACTGACCTAATATCTAAATCCAGACGCCCCATCAAAGTATTAAATTTATTTGCCTATACTGGTGGAGCAAGTATTGAGTGTGCACTTGCTGGAGCATTGGTCACGCATGTGGATGCAGCCAAAAGTATGATAGATATAGCGAAAATTAATGCAAAATTAAATAATATTGATAATATACGATTTATTGTGGACGATTGCATAAAATTCGTGGAGCGAGAGATTAGGCGTGGGAGTAAATATGACGCTATCATTATGGATCCGCCATCTTTTGGTCGTGGGCCGAAAGGCGAGACATGGAAGATTGAGGATAACATTTTTGAATTTGTAAAACTATGTAGCAAACTTTTAAGTGAGAAACCATTATTTGTACTGATTAATAGTTATACTACAGGTTTACAGCCAAGTGTGATGTCAAATATTTTGAACATCAATATTGCTAATGGTAATACCGAATGTTATGAAGTTGGTTTACCTACAGAAGAGAGTGGTGTGATGCTTCCTTGCGGATGCAGTGCGATAAAAATATTTAAGTAAGGTGATTATGAATATAGAGCCAAAGATAATTTTTGAAGACAATCATATTCTAGTGGTTATTAAACCATATAATATTTCTGTGCAGGAAGATGAGTCTCACGACATTGATATGCTCACGATTATTAAAAATTTCATTAAAGAAAGAGATAATAAACCGGGCAATGTATTCTTGGGCTTAGTGCATAGACTAGATAGACCTACAGGTGGAGTCATGGTATTTGCTAAGACTAGCAAAGCGGCAAATAGACTTACAGAGCAGTTGAAGAAAAAAGAACTAACTAAACATTACCTATGTGTTGTTAATGGTAAACCGCAATTAAAAGAAAATAGACTAGTGACCTATCTAAAGAAAGATAGCAAGACTAATACCGTTAAAATAGCTCCAAAACTAGAAGAAGGAGCGAAAGAAGCAATTTTAGAATACAGATTACTTTCATCTTTAGATGGTTTGTCCTTAATTGATGTTAATCTGATTACAGGTAGAAGTCATCAGATAAGAGTACAGATGGCTAAGCAATTGAATTTATCTATTTATGGCGACTATAAATATGGGGATAAAAATCATGGAGGGAATCTCGCACTCTGGGCATATGAGTTAAAATTTAAGCATCCAGTCAGCAAACAGGACATGGTCTTTAGAGTTTCTCCTGATTATTCTAATTCTGGCTTTTTAAAGTTTGAACATATTATTTCAAAGATGATAGACTAGTTAAGAGAATTAATTTTCTCTTTTTCTTTGATTTTTAATAATTTAACACGAAAAAACATGGTATTATTAAGTAAAAAATCTAAAAAAATGAAAAATTTTTTAAATATTGAAAACAAATAAAATCCTCTATAAAATAGTAATTTTTCATAGATAAAAAAATTTATAAAAAAATTTCAAAAAAGGTATTGACTATATCTTAAAATAGTGTTACAAGTATTGTAGTAAAAATAAATTTAGGAGTTAATATGAATAAATTAGCCGTTTTCGAATTAGGTGTTAATGATATTAAACTAACTGTCTTTAAATACACTAGCAGTGGTTATTTCGCGATTGAGTCACAGATATCTGAACCTGTGAAACTTACTCAAGATATGGAGAGAGATGGTTATATTAAACCAGCTCGTATTCAAGAGACTATCGCTATACTTAAGAACTTCAGGAAGATAATTGATAATGCGAAAATAGAGAATCACATTTGTTACGCTAGCCCTATTATTGCAAATGCCCGCAATCAAATAGCCTTCTTAGATGAAGTTTACAAGACGGTTTCTTTGTATTTTAAAGTTCTTACACATGAAGAACAGATTTCATCACTACATAGTGCTATTATGTATTCATTCTCTATGACTAGAGGAATATTGGTTCAGGTGGGAGATTATTCTACAGAGATAATTAGATTTAATCGACGTGTAATCAATAATAGTATATCTATTCCACTAGGTACGGTTAATCTATTGGAGAGAGTGACTGATACGAATATGTCCAGCAGACTTGATAAAATCGTGGATATTTTCACAAAAGAATTGAAAAAATTAAGTTGGATATACAATTTAGATGAAGACTCAGAATTTATTGGTGTGGGCGAGGTATTTAATTCACTTGGCAAGTTATCAAGAAAAGCTACACATTATCCATTAGACTTAGCACACAATTATGAGATCTCTCATGAGAGTTTCCAAAATGTATATAATCTAATTCGTGGACTTGATTTAGATAAAGCCAAGAAATTAAAGGGTATCTCAGAGAAACGTGCGGATGTGATAGCTGTAGGATTTGCTATAGTAAAAGCAATGTATAATGAATTCGTCAGCACTAGCGTTAAAGTTTCTACTAATGGGGAGATGTATGGAATTGTCGCTAAAAATTTACTAGGTCAGACAGGAGAAAAGCCATTACTTGACATTCTTGGATATTCACTTAGCGCGATTAATGAGTTTTATCCAACAAATGTGAATGCTGATAATAATTATGCTCTAGCTGTTATTTTGTACAAACAATTAAAAGTCCTACATAAATTGACTCGTCCATATGTGAAAGTACTTAGAATTGCTGCTAGTTTATGTATGGCAGGCAAGCGTATCGCATTTGAGAATTATCAGAAAAATAATTTTCCGGTTATACTCAATAGTTCGATTTATGGTGCTAATCATCGCGATATAGTTCTCGCTGCATTTGTGGCTGCTAGTCAGAATATTGATGATTTTAGCCTAAATGATTGGGTAAGGTACAAAGATTTGGTCAGCGATGAAGATTTAGATGCGGTCAAGAAACTAGCAATTATTATTAAAATGGCTACTATGCTCAATATTACTAATTCTAATACAGTGAAAGATATTGCTTGTGATGTGTTGGGAGATACTGTGATTTTGAAGACTGAAGTTGAGCGTGATGCTACTCTGGAGATTAGCCAAGCAATGTCTATCGCTGGAGACTTCAAGAAAGTTTATGGTAAAAATTTACAAATTTTATAGGGGTGAATTATGTATAATATCGACTTGGCCATCAAATTTGGAAGCAATGAGATAATTATTTATAGAAAGGGTTTTGGCATTATTGCAAAAGAGCCTGCTTATCTCGTTGTGAGTGAAGGCGGTAGGCGAGTAAAAGTACTAGCATATGGTAAGCAGGCGGAGAAGATGGCGGAAACGAAATCAAATCAAGTTTCTGTATATCGTCCAATAGAGAATAGTGAAATCGTGAATGAAAAGATGGCAACCATTCTCATAAGTGAGATATTAAAAAATGTTATTCAAGATAAATTTTTGTTAACGAATTTAACTGCATTGGTGGCTGTGCCATGTGCATTGAATGAAGACCAACTTTTGTTATTAAAGCGAGTATTGTTATCATCTGGAATATGCAAAGTCACATTTGTTCAGAATAGCGTATGTGCTCATGCGAATTTAGATATAGATACTCATTCGCACATTATGGTGGTCGATATTGGAAAATATTTAACAGATATTTCTATTCTCAATGAATACAGTTTTGATTTCGGCAGACTATACTTTATAGGCGGTCAGGACATGGATAAAAGTATCACGACCTTCATATCCGATAATCATAATCTCAAAGTTAGCGATTCAGAGAGTGAACTTATAAAAAATGAAGTAGCATCTCTTTATGATAGAGACTTGTATAGGACGGAATATTCTGGGCTGAACGAGACGAATAAATTAGTTCGTAGAGAAATCTCGGCCAATGAAGTGCGTGTAGCTATTACAAATGTATATGATGCTATTATAAAATTGATTAAAAAAGTGATAGAAGAACAGTCGAAAGATATCGTGAGTGAAATCTACAATAATGGAATAATGTTTGTCGGCGGTGCTAGCGAAATATCGGGATTGTATGAGTACGCTAAAAAACATCTAGATTTACCTATTATAATACCAGACTCTCCTGTGGATGCTGTTATATTAGGTGCAGGGAAATTGCTATCAAGCGATAAAGAATTTATCAAGATTAATTTGTAGAATTGCCACAAATTTTGACGAAGATAAAATTTGATATAAATTTATCTTCGTTTTTTTATTAACTTATGTTAATTTTCACATAAGGAGGATATTATGGCAAGAATTATAGTTATGACTTCAGGTAAAGGAGGAGTGGGAAAAACCACTGTCACTGCAAACTTAGGTATGCATCTTGCTAGTAAAAATTATAGAGTGTGTCTTATAGATATGGACATTGGACTCAATAATCTTGATGTCGTCATGAATATGGAAGACAGGGTAGTGTATAGTATACTCGATGTAATAGAGAATAGATGTAGGCTAAAGGAGGCACTGGTACAGGATGATTGCTATCCTTTATTATATTTATTGTCTAGCGGTGGACTCAATAGGAATCTGACTATTACAATTACTCAGATAAAATCGGTGGTAGCCGAACTTAGTAAAATGTTTGATTTTGTTTTAATAGACTGTCCGGCAGGAATAGATGCTGGATTTAAGCGAGCAGTCAGTTGTGCGGACGAGGCAATAGTAGTAACGACTCCTCACTTATCAAGTATTAGGGATGCGGATAAAGTGATTACTATACTTTCTAGCTATGATATTATGAATAAGCGCTTTGTCATCAATCGTGCGAGGGGAGATTTGATTCGAGACAAGGTCATGTTTGATGTATACGATATAGGTAAATCATTAGGAATTGAGTTTGCGGGTGTGATACCAGAAGATGATAGCGTCATCACTAATACTAGTGAAACTATTAAGAATCATAAAATTGCCTTGAATAGAGCATTCGACATTCTTACTAATAACATCATTACAGGTGAGAAAAAACTTTTTGATTGTACATATAAGTATCGCGGACTTTTTGGTTCTATTAAAAAATTGTTAAAGAGGAGTATATAAAAGAGTGTTCGGATGTTGCTTGTAATATTTATTTTGCTAGCATTCAATGCAATTCCAACAATATCCTCACACTTGCACAAAGTGGCATTAATTTACTCGTATTCCTGAGCGTAGTCGAAGTACCTAGATATTTCAATTACATTAATATTATGTATTGTTAGTTTAGTAAGGAGAAATTATGGATCTAAAAAAGAGATTAAGTTCAATTATCCAAAAAGATAAAGAAAACAATCCCAAATATCTAATGAGTGTGATAAAATCTGATTTTTTCTATATGATCAGCAACTATTTTGAAGTTGAATTTGACGATATTAATATAGAGATAGGACTAGAGAAAGATAAGTATAAGATAAATATCTCGTGTTTAGGCGATAGAATGAAATTGATGCGTACTTTGCCTTAGGTATATTTATATGGCTTAACTTTATTCTAAATTATTAATATATCAAATATCTTAATATATGAGAAAGTTAAAGATTCGTCCAAGCATTATACTGCTAATAGTACTATGTGTAATCTGTAATAATTTTTTATTGCTATTTAACTACCTAATGGCATTATTATTACATGAGCTTGCTCATCTATTTGTGGCGAATAGGCGTGGCTACAAACTCAAGACTTTTCGAATTGATATGTTTGGATTCGAAGTAGAGTTAAATGAAGGCATTGAAGATAGAGATTCGTTTGCTATTAATATTGCAGGACCGATGATGAATTTATTACTTTGCGTTATATGTATGGCTAGTTATTGGTTACTACCTTGTTCGTATGAGTATTTAAATATGTTTTGTTTTTCGAATTTAATACTTGCAGGTTTCAATATGATCCCAATTTATCCGCTCGATGGTGGAAAAATATTAAAGAGTATTATAAAAAATAATAAAGCCTATAAAATCGTAAATGTCGTAATTAAGTCTATTTTAAGTCTCATTTTCTTTATATTATTTACGATTTCACTATATGGTACTATTAATTGGTTTTATTTACTAATGGTAATTTTCTTCTTGACTCCGCTTGCCGAAAAAACGCCAACATTCTCATTATTTAAAACGAATAGGGAAAGAAGGTTTGAAAAAGTTGTTCTAATCAAAGTTAGCGAGAATGAAAATCTATACTCAATCCTTAAGCGAATAAAAAAGTCTCATTACACCATATTTTACTTAAATATGAATAAACCCACATATGTTGATGAAGACATGATGATTAACTTTGCCACGAAATACCCATTAAAAACGAATATAGTCGACATTTTAAAAAATTGTTGACAAATATATGGCCTTACTAAGGAGTGTATTATGGAGAATTTTTAAAAGAGATAGAGAGAATTAGACAAGGCTATCTTCAGTTAGCAGAGAATATAGAAATTGGAGAAGGTCGTAGTTCAGAAAAATATGTTGATCTGAAATATGGTTCTTGTTTTCATTATGAATTGTTGTATATTGAATTTTATCATGCTGTTATGGTGTTTGAAGATAGGAACAAACTTAATACAATGTATGAAATTGCAATAAAGAGATTGGGTGAAGCTATACTTGCTCATTGTAGCAAAGAATTTAATAAAGAGCAAAAAGAATTGATTAATAATAAAAATTCACAGGACTATTTGGTATAATTCTTGACAAATTTTAATATCGGTATATAATAATCTAGTCAATAAAAGGAATGTAATATGCCAGAGACAAAAAGCAGAAAATTAACCGAAGCAGAGTTTTATCAGGAGATAGAGAGAATCAGACTATCATTTTTGCAATTAAGTGAGCGTGTGACTCTCGGAAATGGTGGTAAGAAATTTGATATAGATTTATGTCATTATGAGCTTCTAATTTTTGAACTAAAATACATAGTGAAGAATAAATCATCTTCATTTGAACTGAGCACAGTAGGTAAAATGGCTATTAAGAGCCTATATAAGAGTATACTTGAGCATTGCCCATTTGAATTCGTACAAGAATCGAAAAAAGATAAAGAAACTAATATTGACAATATTTTATGTTAAAAAGTATTGACTTTCATAGAAAACTACATATAATTAATATAGATTGCAAAATCTAAAAGGGAAGTTATGAACAAATTATTCATCATATCTTCATATTATTACTACTACATTTAGTCGCTGTATGTAGGAGTTTTTATAGTTTATTTTGTCCGTCATATAGCGAAAGTTATGTGGCGGTTTTTATTTTGATTATAAACATAATCTACAAAACCATAGTCCGCCACAAATAGCTGGTGGATTTTTTATTTAAGGAGAGATTATGCTAGTCGTATTTTTAAAAACATACGCCCATATGGGCGGAATAGTTTGAAGTTGATATAAATTATGTTAAAATTAATAAGGAGAATAATTATGTTTAAAAATAACGCTTTTGAATTGCTTGAAGAGCGAGGGTTTGTATTTCAAACCACACATTCAGAAGAAACCAAACGAATATTAAATACTAAACCAATAGTATTTTATATCGGCATTGACCCTACAGCAGATGATTTGCATATTGGTCACTTTTTTGGATTAAGAATGGCACGAATATTACAGGATTGTGGTCATAAGTGCATTGTGTTGGTCGGTGGAGCTACCGCACTCATTGGAGACCCGAGTAATAAAACAGATATGAGAAAAATGCTCTCAAAAGAAGAAGTCGAGCATAATGCAAGAGAGATAAAAAGTTTGCTTTCAAGGTTTATAAGATTAGATGGAGAGAATTCTGCTATAATTGTAGATAATGCTGATTGGCTAAAAGAAGTTAGCTATATTGATTTCTTACGAGACATAGGAGTACATTTTAATGTGAACGAAATGTTAAGTAAAGACTTATACAAGAATAGGCTTAAGGCAGGAGGGCTTACCTTTATGGAAATGGGTTACATGCTCATGCAAGCATTTGACTTCGTTCATCTCAATGATAAATTTGATTGTGTTTTGCAGATAGGCGGTTCTGACCAATGGGGCAATATTGTGGCTGGGACTGACTTGTCTAGGAAAATGAATTTTAGAGATGGCACACCTCGTCCGCTTATGATGGGACTTACTTGTCCACTGCTCACCAATGCAGATGGTGTCAAGATGGGTAAGACGGAGAAGGGTACTCTATGGGTATCTAGAGAGAAGACTTCCGCCTTTGAATTTTTTCAGCACTTTGTGAATTGCCTTGATGCTGATGTGGAGCGTTTGCTGAGATTTTTTACGGAAATTAGTGTGGAAGAAATTAAAAAAATGTGCCAAGAAGATATTGTGAGAGCTAAAAAATTGATGGCATTTGAAGTGACTAAATTAGTACATGGAGAGTCGGAAGCAAAGAAAGCTCAAGAAACCGCAAATTCTCTTTTCAATAATGAATTTAATTGTGATAGCATGCCTACAGAAAATATAATAGTGAGCGGTGGTAAGATTAATGTGGTTGATTTACTAGCACTCACTAGTATAGTCAAATCAAAATCAGAAGCTAGACGCCTAATAGAACAAGGCGGTATTATGATAGATAATAAAAAAATTACAGATGAAAATTTGTTTTTAAATAGTGAAACAGGTCAAGAATTTATAATAAAAAAGGGTAAAAAGACCTTTTTGAAGATGAAAATACAATAAACTGCAAATTTTCTATTGACAAGCTGTTTGTATCCGCATATAATTAGTTCAAATCTAGAAAGGAGAGATTATGTTTAGATTTATAAATAATAATAACAATAATAATTCAAACACATTTTAATGGGTTTCATATTTTGTTGTTATAATTCTAAACAGATTTAATAAAGAATTTAATAAACACTCTATGAAATCAAACTGGAGTGTTTATTTTTATTGATTAATATAATAGATTTAATTTATAAGAAGACACACTCTAAGAAGTCTATCAAATGCTGTAGCTGGCGAAGAAAATAATAAAAATTAATTTGAAAAACTATTAAAATAAAGGAGAGATTATATGAAAATAGCAAAAGAGAAATATGTTCAGATGAGCATATTAGAAAAACAAAAATATATTAAGTTAATTAAAGATACATTTGAGGATGCTTTAGCGAAGAAGTTAACTCTCACTCGTGTATCTGCACCATTACTCGTGACGAAAGAGAGCGGACTACAGGACGATTTGAGCGGTGTGGAGCGTAAAGTATCTTTTGATATTAAAAAAGATGGTAGAGTATTAGAGATAGTCCAGTCACTTGCGAAATGGAAGAGATTTGCTCTTAAAAAATACGAGTTCCCAGTACACACGGGTTTGTACACCGATATGACAGCTATCAGGCGAGATGATGACATGGATGAATTGCACTCTATATATGTCGATCAGTGGGATTGGGAGAAAGTGATTACTAAAAAAGACAGGACCTTAGAGTATCTGAAGTTGACAGTCAGACAAATCGTAGGTGCAATAGTTGAGGCGAGTGAATGTGTAGCGCGGGCAGGTTTTGAAGGAGTTGAATTATCTACCGATGTGCACTTTATCACGAGTCAAGAATTACTTGATATGTACCCAGAGAAATCGGCGAAAGAGAGAGAATCTCTGATTACTAAAAAATATAAGACGGTATTCATTATGCAGATAGGAGATAAGTTGTCTGATGGCAAATCACATGACCTTCGTGCCCCTGACTATGACGACTGGAGTTTGGACGGGGATTTACTATTCTATCATGAAGTATTAGATAGACCGGTAGAGATATCTAGTATGGGGATTAGAGTAGACAAAAAATCTTTAATTAGACAGTTGATACTTAGCAAATGTGAGAGTAGGCTGGAGTACAAATATCACAAACAAATTCTCAGCGAAGAACTACCATTCACTATCGGAGGTGGAATCGGGCAGAGTAGATTATGTATGCTCCTGCTTGGTCGTGCTCACATCGGCGAAGTACAAGCATCGTACTGGGATGAGTCCACTCTAAAAGAATGCGAAGAACAAGAAATCGAACTTTTGTAAATTGAATAATTTGACAAATCTAAGTTTAGGGATTATATTAAATTAGAGGAGAATATTATGATAACTTATGATAAGAAAGAAGTAAAATTTTCTGGTTGTCCAGGTTGTGCTTATTATAATCATGAATTTGAATTGTCTTGTGGTATGGCATTTCGGAATGAGAATTTTACAATTTCTCAAGATTGGGAAGTGCCGATAAAAGGGATGATGATAATTGCACCTAAAAGGTGTATTAATAAATTGTGCGAACTTTCTAACGAAGAAAGAAATGAGTTATTTTATATCGTCAATAAAACGATGAATATTCTAAAAGAAAATAAAGTGTCAGAAACATTTGTATTGATATTTGATGAAAGAAAAAATGTGCATTTTCATGTGTGTATAGTGCCTAAATTAAAGTGGATGAACAAATTGACAAATGACATTGCAGGAGATTTAGCAAAAGTTATACAATATTCTAAATCAACATTTATAAAAGATAAAGACTATAGAGAAATCAAATTAATAAGCGAATTAGTAACAAAAGGTATGAAATAATTTTCAAAAACCTGTTGACAAAACTATCCACATTTGCTATAATTGCCCAGTAGTACCACATTGAAAAGGGTTTTTAAGATGGGGTCCCCACCGAAACTTGCTTTCGTAAGGGGAAAGATCAGGTAAACTTGGGCTTACGATTGTGAAATTTTCACAATTGGCGAAGCGAGTCTTGTACGCCACCCCTTAAGAGTGAGTCTTTATAGGAGGTTAACTAGTATGTACGCAATCGCTAATATTTCAGGTAAACAATACAAGGTTGAGACTGGTGCGACTATCACAGTAGATAGATTAAGTGCAGGAGTGGGAGAAGAAGTTAGTTTCCCAGTGCTTATGACTGTTGATGGTGAGAAAGTTAAGACCGGTAGTCCTGTTATTAAAGATGTAGTCGTAAAGGCAAAAGTTGTATCTCACGTTCAAGATAAGAAAATCGTAGTCTATAAGTATAAGGCTAAGAAGAACGAGCGTAAGAAACAGGGTCATAGACAGCCTTACACTAAGATTACTGTCATTAGTATAGGCTAATATGATTAATGTTACAATCGTTAAGGTTAATCAAAATATTATAACTATCGAGGCAACAGGACATTCTGGCTATGCGGAGTCTGGTCATGATATTGTTTGTGCGGCTGTTTCAACGCTTACTCAAAACTTGGTCAATGGACTAGAAAATGTGTTGAATATCACGCCGAAGGTATTGATAGATGAGCAAATTCCACATTTGAGTGTCAGCATTCCGAAAGATTTAGATAAGGCTAAGATGCATGAAGCACAGATACTCATGCAGACCACGCGTTTAGGTCTAATGGATGCGAGAGATAGTTTTAAGAAATTTATTATGATAAAGGAGATACACAATGATTAATTTTCAATTATTTGCCCATAAGAAAGGTGGCGGTAGCACCAAAAATGGTAGAGATAGTGAATCAAAACGTCTGGGTGTCAAGGCTGGCGATGGTCAGTTCGTTCACGCTGGTTCTATTATAGTTCGTCAGCGTGGTACCAAGATTTATCCATCTACAAATGTAGGATGTGGTAAAGATTATACACTATTTGCTCTTATCGATGGTATCGTTCGTTTCAAACGCGATGGCAGAGGTAGGAAAGTAGCTACTGTAGAAGCTAAGATATAAGATGACTGTTTTGCAGTCATTTTTTGTTAAAATATTGACAGATAAAGTTTATAGTGATAAAATAATACAAGGAGTAAGAATTATGATAGAGAAAAAAAATAAAAATAAATCTAGCACTATATCTTGGAGAACTACTTCAGAGACGATGAGAGACGAGACGCTGGTGGGCGAGGCTGATTTCGTATGGAGAGATGCCAAGCATATGCAGATTAAACAAGTCCGTCTTAAAAATGATACATATGTAAAAGCATTTTATTATGTTACTATCGCTTATAAAGTTTTTAAAGATGAGAAGTTGGAAGAAAACATGTATGATAGCAATTCTCTTAATAATATGATTGGATGTGTGGTTAAGCGTTTCGGTAACAAAGTCTTTGATAAAACATTCTTATTGCGGGAATTGGCTAAATTGGATGTCGATATCGAGGATATAGTAGTAGAAGATATTTCAGTTAGATATAGGACTATCGTAAAAGGTAATGAATATTTTACCGAACCGAAAGTAATCTATCATATAGGAGGAGAAGATTCTCTAGAAATTATTTCGGATGATGGAATAATTGTAACCTAAAAATACACACCTAGGTGTGTATTTTTCATTTATCGAATAAATCTAGCATCAAAGTATAATTTACATTGATATATAATTGCAATAAAGATATCTAAGATATATAGTGCAACGAATGTAATGATTAATACATAACTCACTTTAGCGAATGCGATGGTTAATAATAAAGCTAGAGTAATTAGTAAAGCTGAGATTATAGGTATAATATGAAATTTATTGAATTTAGTTTTAACTTTTAATGTTTTGTTAATTTCTTTTTCTTCTATATACAATGTGCGTACGAATTCTGCATCTACTTCAAATAATTTGTTCCCAAAATGTGTCGCTAATAATTCAGTTACAAATTGCGTAGGGAGATATTGCAGTTTAGGGCTAATCATACTATCTTTGGACTTGAATAGAGAATTAACATACACATTATATGCTCCATTACACATGCGCTCAAATGCGTTATATTTAGGTAGTACATTGACGACTTTTGTACCATCGCCGATAGTGGTTATGAATTTCTTAATTATATCTGAATTAAGTGCGACACTGGCATTACATATGACAATGTCATCTAAAGTCTGATTTAATAATAGAGCATGAATTGTACCTGCGAGATTATTTGAATAGACTGCATGGCAATTATAGCCAAAAGATTGAAATAGTGTAGAGAAATGAGCTTTGACGACGAAACAAATATCGTCTCCAAAATGAGACTTCACTAGATCTATCTTAGATTTTATATTAGATATAGTATCTACTACAAAGACAACTTTCATATTCACCCCTATATTTTGATTATACACTTAATCGACAAAAAAAGATAGTGATTTACTATCTTTCTTCATTTTTATCTTGAGATAATGCTTCCTTTTTATTCTCTTTCTTAATTTCTTTTTCTTTTTTCTCTTGCTTTTCTTTTCGTTTACGTAATTGTCTCTTGCTAGGCTTTTGGATGAGTGCTGCCCATAGGATAACCACTATCTGCAATGGAATGCCTAAGATATATATAATCCATACTTGATATTGTACGAGTTGCAAATGAATGGCGAGAAGTGTAGTCCATATTAACACAGTCAAAATATAAAACAATATATAAGGTTTGCCCCAAATGCTATTAAATATAATTAATACTACACAGGATAAAGGTATAGCCCATATGAAAATCATTGATAAATTTATTTCATATATGATTTGAATACAGACAAATAACACAGTGGCGAGAAGCCATACAGCAGTGAAAGCAAGAAGTGTTATTATAAGCTTAGTGGGAAACATTTTGTCCTTCACTATATTATTTGAATTCGCTTTAACGATTATAGGTTCTTTGCTAGCTAAAGCGTCTAAAGTAGTGCCATAGAACTTTGATAGTTCATACAAAACTTCAATACTTGGCAAAGATTCTCCTGATTCCCATTTGGAAATTGACTTGTCAGAGTAATTAAATTTTTCAGCCAACTCTAATTGGGTCATTTTTTTATCTTTTCTAAGTGTTGATAAATTTTTTCCTATAATTCGGTTTATATCCTTATATTCTTCCATTTTTACCTCTCATATTTAAAAATTTGATATATAGTAGTAAAAAAACATTATGATTATATCAGTTTTTTTTGAAATAAGCAACTATTCTAACCTGATTAGAGAAAAATTCTCATACTCTCGCGATAGTAGAATGAGTCTATTTTGGCGGACTTGAACATTATAATTCAAATTTTCAGATTCTATTGCTAAAATCTATATTTTGATGATATGATACTAATGATGAAACTATACTTTTCATCGACCAACGAGATAAGGGGAATATATGAAAGAATTAATATCTATTATAATACCATGCTATAATGCGGGTAAGACACTAGCTCGTACGCTAAATAGTGTAAGAGAACAGAATTATAAAAATTTGGAAATAATTATAGTTAATGATGGCAGTACAGACAATACTCTTGAAGTAGCTAACTTGTACGCACATTTAGATAAAAGAATCAAGATTATTACTCAAGACAATGCAGGGGTATCGGTCGCTAGAAACAATGCACTCAATGTATCTAATGGTAAATATATTATGTTTTTAGATTCGGATGATAATTATACTACGTCATATGCAATCTCTAAAATGTATAACACTCTTAAAAAGACCAATTCAGACCAAGTTATATGTAACTTCACTCATCCTTGTTTCCAGAGATATACTAAGGGCTCAACCTTTGATTTTAGTAGGGACGAAGATTTTATAGAATTTTATCAGGATTTCTTCTTGCATGGTGTACCTTGGAATAAATTGACTAAAAGAGAGTGTATTTCAGAATATTTTATTCCGGGTATCAAATTCGCAGAGGATGCTATCTTTAATCTGGCAAATTTTCATAATTTGAAAAAAATAGTCGTGTTAGATGATATACTATACAATTATTATTGTGCACCTTATAATCCTAATGAACCAGCTAGTGCGGTCAATTCCATGTATTCTTCTGATAATTTTTGGGAGAATAAAAGTACGATATGGTATATGGGGAGGAATAATGAAGTGTATTATCAAAAATATCTCGATAAGTACCATCCTGAATTGAAAAAATATGTACAATATGCTAGGGCGTTCGACTTTTTCTTCTTTGATTTGTTAGTTATGTTAAAGAATGATGTGAAAGTGGAGCATATGTCAAAATTGTGCGAGTGTATATTTGAAGAGGATTTATTTAAGACTGTACTTAAAGATAAAGAACAATACGGATTAAAATTAAAAACTTATAAAAAAGAAGATGTTTTGAGATTTGTTAATCTTTCACAAAGGGCGTTTAAAGATATTAAATGCTACAACAGAAATTTGGCAATTAATTTGGTATTATTCACAATTTTCGCTCATTGCTTCTATGAAGAGAATGAAAAACTAAATACTATAGATATTTTGGCAAAAGTTATATCTGATTATAAAGATGGCAGGACAGCAGAAGCTTTGTATTTAAAAACATTGTATGAGAGTGTAGATATAGATAAAACTAATACTGGCTGTCATATGATTCGATTTGATATCTATAAAACCAAGCAGAAGAGAGAGGCTCAATTATTTGACGGAGATGGAGTAAAAGAAAATTAAAAAAGAGCATTAGTCTCTTTTTTTAATATTTATCTTTGAAATTGTGTCTAATATTATTCTCATCTTTATATTCAATGATTGTGGATAAGTTTACATTCTCTACGCTTTTGAAAATGTTGCCTTCAATTTCTGGGTCATCTTGTTTTAGTGATTTGATTAGTTGTTTGACTTTTTTCCGTTTGCTCGTTGTCTCTTGATTGATTTCTTGGCTTTCAGTAAATTTGCATGCGCACTGTAGAAATGTTAAATTATTATAGTTTGACCAGTGAATTATATCTTCCTCTCGAATGAGATACATAGGTCGTATGAGTTCCATGCCTTCAAAATTAGTACTATGAATTTTAGGCATCATTGTTTGAATCTGAGCTCCGTACAGCATTCCCATAAGGATAGTCTCTATTACATCATCGTAGTGATGACCTAGTGAGATTTTGTTACAGCCCAATTCTTTTGCTTTATTATATAGATGGCCTCTACGCATTCTGGCACAAATATAGCATGGAGATTTTTCTATGTGCAGGACATTATCAAATATATCAGTTTCAAATATCGTTATAGGTATGTTTAACAATTTGGCATTATCTTTAATTTGTTTCAGATGATTTGCACTATACCCAGGATTCATCACTAGAAATTTAATATCAAAATTAAATTTATTATGGCGCTTTAATTCTTGAAATAGTTTTGCCATTAACATAGAGTCCTTTCCGCCTGAAATGCATACGGCTACTTTATCGTTAGGGGAGAGCAATTCATATTCGTTAATAGCACGACAAAATTTAGAAAAAAGTGATTTATGAAACTTTTTTCTAATACTTTCTTCTATTTTTTGTGTCTGTTCAGAAATTTTTGGTTTTTTGCAATTCACTTTTCTCATTTCGTCCCCGAAATCATTATCAAATTAATATTATTGTTGTGTTATTGTTTGTTTACTTTTTTCTTAGGTAATGGTGTGATTTTTTCTAAAATATTAATCACATTTTCGACCAGTTCACTGTCTTCAATATCTAAAATATAGTGTGGTTTAGCTCCATTGTATGGTGTTTTCGTTAATGTATCATTCATCAACTCTTTAATTTCAGGTAGCATTTTTACATACATAGTATTATCACATACTAAAAGAATTGGTTTGTCATTAACATAAACCATATATTCGCCAAACATTTTTTTGTAACGAACAGAATAACTTCCCCGTATCTGTTCGCATACAAATTCTATAAAATCTACACTAGTCGCCATATTTTCTCCTATATATAGAATAACATATTTAATTAGGAGTGTAAAGTTATATAATATGATTTTTATACTACTAGTTACAAACTATATAATGACCAAACATTTGACAAACAATGAGCAATATGATAAAGTTATTTTGTAATTAGGAGTTATAGTATGGCAGAAGATGTGACCAAAATACCAGGATTTAATATGCCGATTGATAGTAAAATTTTAATTTTAGGTTCATCATCTATTTCTAACGAAGATTATTTAAGTCTAGCTAATGATATTGGTGATGGTTTGGCAGAGTTATATACTCTAATTTGGGATAGAGCTCTTAATCCTGCTGATACTAGTGCGTTCGTTAACAGTATTGAGAATAGACCCAATAAAGATGAGCTAATATATCGTCGAGCTATTAAATGTATAGATAATGCTGAATATGTGATAATTGATATCTCACAGGCATCTACGGGTATGGGGCTAGAAGTGGGCTATCTGTTATCAAGTCTAGCAACTGAGAAAAAATATATCAGTTTTATAGCTAAAAAGGGTAGTAAGATTTCACCGCATATTACTGGCATGTACAAGCATGTTACGGGTAATGATGCGATAGTAGAATTTTATGAAGAGCCAAAGCATATGATTGGAGCAGTGCGTAGGACACCTGACTATGAATCTTATAGTGATAAGATTAACATAGAACGAGCATATTAAATATATAATTCAGTGAAGCTACGATATAATCGTAGTTTTTTTTATTTTAAATAGTTGACAACTCAACTAAATATATGGTATATTTGTACAAATTTTACAATAAATTAACATTACATAAAGGGTGATAAGATGTTTAAATTAATAGCGAAGCAACTCAATAAAAGGCAGTATGGTCTTATACTTATAGTGATTGCTCTCATAGTATTACAGGTATTTTTGGAGTTGAAGATACCAGACTATATGAGTGAGATTACTATTTTAGTGCAATCAGCGGATGGTGCTTTATCCGACATTTTAATATGTGGATTAAAGATGTTGGTTTTTGCTATATCTAGTGCTTTAAGTGCTGTAATAGTTGGCTATATTGTGGCAAAGATTTCGGCGGGCGTATCAAAAACTTTGAGAGAAAAGATATTTGATAAAGTGCAGAATTTCTCTTCGAATGAAATAAAAGGCTTTTCTACAGCGAGTCTGATTACACGCTCGACCAATGATATTACGCAGATACAGATGTTTGTTGTAATGGGATTACAAGCTCTCATAAAAGCACCTATTATGGCAGTGTGGGCATTAGTCAAGATTACTGGCAAGAGTTTTGAGTGGTCGATAGCTACTGCTCTCGCGGTGTTATTCTTGTTTGTGTTGGTAATTGTCGTCACTACTACTGTACTTCCAAGATTCAAAAGAATGCAAACTTTAACAGATAATCTCAATAGAATCACTCGAGAAAATCTAACAGGTATACGTGTGGTGCGTGCATATAATGCGGAAGAGTATCAGTCGAATAAATTTGAAGTAGCCAATAGTGAACTTACGAAAAATAATCTAACAGCGAATCGTGTGATGGCTTTACTTTCGCCAAGTATGACGGCTGTGATGAGTTTCTTGCCTTTGTCTATATATTTGATCGGTGCGTATATAATCAATTCTGCTCATGTTGTAGAGAAACTTATTATATTTTCAGACATGGTAGTATTTAGTTCGTACGCTATTCAGGTAGTAATGTCTTTTGTTATGCTGGTAATGATATTCATAATGCTACCTAGAGCTAGTGTGTCTGTAAAACGAATTAATGAAGTACTCAATACCAATTCATCTATCCAAGATGGTATGGGTGTTATAGTGGATGATAAGAACAAAGGAAAAGTTGAGTTTAGAAATGTTAGTTTTAAATACAATGATGCAGATGAGAAAGTATTAGAGGATATTAGTTTTACATGTACTCGTGGCGAGACAGTGGCGTTCTTAGGCTCTACAGGAAGTGGAAAGTCTACTCTTATAAATCTAATACCCAGATTTTATGATGTCAGCGAAGGCGAAATATTAGTAGATGGCAGGAATGTCAAAGATTACAATCTTAAAGATTTACGAGATAGGATTGGGTATGTATCTCAAAGAGCTGTTCTATTCACAGGGAGTGTATTATCTAATGTGGCGTTAGGTAATAATGAGAATCCAGACGAAGATAATATCCATTCTGCTATTGATATATCTCAGAGTACCGACTTTGTAGCTAAGATGGATATGGGTGTCAACGCTCGTATCAGTCAGGGTGGGAAGAATGTGAGTGGAGGACAGAAACAGCGTCTGTCTATAGCTCGTGCGATAGCGAAACAGCCAGAGATATTGATTTTTGACGATTCGTTCTCTGCGCTGGATTATAAGACTGATAAACTTTTACGAGCAGAATTAGGTGCGAAATTAAAGGATACCACTATGTTAATTGTGGCACAACGAATAGGTACCATTAAAGATGCAGACAAAATAATAGTTCTAGATGAAGGTAAAATGGTAGGCATAGGTACACATGAAGAATTATTGACTTCATGTGATGTCTATAGAGAGATTGCCTTATCACAATTAAGTGAGGAGGAATTAAAAAATGCCTAGAGTAAAAAGTATAGAAAAGTCAAAAAATTTCAAACAATCAATAAATAAGTTATTTAAGTATATTAAACCATATACATTTGCAATTATCATCTCAATTATTTTAATTATTGTCAGTACGATATTTACATTAGTTGGGCCAAATAGGCTCAGTGAAATCACCAATATAGTACAAAAAGGATTATCCATAAATGTAGATTTAGATGAAATTGCCTACCAAGAGCTAATTGCAAATAATACATATTCTTTAGAAACAGAAAATGGCATTATTCATTATGTTATTAATAATAATGAATTAAATATCTCAATAGAAAATTTAGAGTATGGAGAATTGAATTTACCGTTATTTAATGTTGGTTCTGTTGATTTGTATGAGTTAAAAACATTAGGTTATATTAATTTTGATGGGAAAGGTTTTGGTGTAAGCTTAGAAAATAATAAATTACAGTTGTGGCTAAATACCGAGACTAAGATAAACATTGAAGCTATATTTAAGATTGGGATAGAATTAGTCATAATTTATCTGATTGCGTATGTTATAAACTTTGTTCAGGGTTTTATCATGGCGACAGTTAATCAAAAAGTAAGTAAAGATTTAAGGTCAGATATATCATCGAAAATTAATAAATTACCATTAAAATATTTCGACTCTACCACATATGGAGATATATTGAGTAGAGTAACTAATGATGTAGATACAATAGGAATGACTCTTAACAATTCGGTTAGTATGCTGATAGGTGCAGGTGTATTATTCATCGGCTCACTTATAATGATGTTTGTTCAGAACTGGATTATGGCATTATCTGGTATTGTGGCTACATTACTGGGATTCGTGCTAATGATGGTCATCATTACAAAATCTCAAAAATATTTCATTAGACAGCAAAAAGCTTTAGGTCAAGTTAATGGTATAGTGGAAGAAGTTTATTCGGGTCAAGAGGTCATCAAGGCATATAATGCAGAAGATGAGACGAAAACTATATTTAAGAAGGCTAACGAAGAACTATATACGACGGCGTGGAAATCTCAGTTTTTATCAGGTATGATGCAACCATTAATGGGCTTCATAGGAAATTTCGGATATGTGGTGGTGTGCGTAGTCGGTGCAGTATTAGTGCATTACGGAATAATAGGTTTCTCTGTAATAATCGCCATTATGATATATATAAGATTATTTACTCAACCACTTGCTCAATTAGCACAAGGAGCTACCAATCTACAATCGACCGCGGCAGCGAGTGAACGAGTTTTCGATTTATTAGAGCAGGATGAATTAATAGATGAAACAAATCTTACGAATAAATTAACGGATATCAAAGGTAATGTCGAGTTCAGACATGTGAAATTTGGCTACTCGGAAGATAAAATAATTATTAATGATTTCTCAGCGAAAATTAAGTCAGGGCAAAAGATAGCTATAGTAGGTCCAACAGGAGCTGGTAAGACTACGCTGGTCAATTTGCTTATGAAATTTTATCCATTGAATTCTGGAGATATATTAATTGATGGCATTTCAATTTCAGAATTGACTAGAGAGAATATACATGACATTTTTGGAATGGTACTGCAAGATACATGGATGTTTGAAGGTAGTATCAAAGAAAATATTAGGTATAATAAAGTAAACATTACAGACAGCGAGATAGAAGACGCGTGCATAAAATGTGGTGTGGATCATTTTATCAAAACATTACCTAATGGCTATGATACTATTCTAGATGATAATACTAACATTAGTGCAGGACAGAAGCAACTTTTGACCATTGCGCGTGCAATGGTTGAGAATGCCCCTATGTTAATACTTGATGAAGCGACCAGTAGTGTAGATACTCGTACTGAGATACTTATTCAGAAAGCAATGGATGGTCTAACTAAAAATCGTACATCATTCGTCATAGCGCATAGATTATCTACCATTAAGAATGCGGATATGATTTTAGTATTAAAAGATGGAGATATAGTAGAGATGGGTAGACATGATGAGTTATTAAATAAACAAGGTTTTTATGCCGAATTATATAATAGTCAATTTGAAGAAGTAGAGTAAATACTCTACTTTTTTAAAAACATGTATTGAGTCTCATTTATGTGCAATTAGTTGTATTATACTTATGAAACAATTACTCCCAAAAGTATTAAGACTTATTATCTATAAAAATTTTTTTAAGTTTAATTCCTTGCGTAAAAATGACGAAATATGTTAAAATAAATAAAAGAGGTCAAAGTTATGAATTATTTTAGCTAAGGATGCCATATTTGCGGAAATGTGACATATTGTAATAACTATTGAGTTTTGTTGCTTAAGTGAAGTAAAAAAGAAGATACTGATAGATTCTACTTTGTTCAAAAAGTAATGATAAATACTACTACAATAAATTAATTATTAATACAGGAAATTGTGAAATAATTTATAGAAAAATCAATCAAATAGAAAATATTTAATCTTAGGAAAAGGTAATAGTGATAAAGAAATTGAAGTTTAGTTTAATATCAATACTTGTGGTGCTGTCAACATTAGCGCTCTCTTTGTCGGGATTGGGTATATATTTTAAATATAGTTTGACTTCATCAGATTCAAATGCAAGTGCGGGTAATTGGGAGAATACTTCTTCAATAGTTAATTTTGATGACTACGATAAAGTAATTAATTCGCCAGATGAATTTGTTTCTTATATGTCTAATTCTTCCAACTGGGATAAGAAAATAATATTAAATACAGATATAGAATTTGAATCCGAAAACCAATTGGCACCGATTGGTAATAGGGACACAAATTTTACAGGTACTTTTGATGGGAATTGGCATACTATCAGTGGTTACAAATTATCAGGTAACAGAGCAGGTAATTCTGGCACATTTATTAATATTTGGAATGGTATAGGTTTTTTTGGAGTTACCAAGAATGCAAAAATTTCTAATCTACGATTCACAGATTTCTCTGTTAGAAACGATAGTGGAGGTACTACTGTATTTTCTGTCGGAGGACTTATTGGACAAGCTATAACTACTGAACTTAATAATATTCAATTAATGGAAGGTACAGTCTATTCATATACCGATGGATATGCCAGTGATTCGATAGCTGGCGGTGTAATAGGTTCGGTGGATACGTATATTCCTAGCGGATATCATAAATATGAAGAAATAAAAGATAGGAAAGGTGTTACCCTTACAAATGTATCAGCAATCAATGTGACAGTGACGGCTAGAGGAGAAGATGATGCGGAGCGTTGGGGAATTATAGCAGGTGGGCTTATAGGTGTAATATCACCACAGGGTTTTCGGCGAGATTCATATCCTGGTACAGTTTTTTATGCTTATAATATAAATACTCTTACTAATTGTTACTTTTATGGCAGTTTAAATTTAAAAACGCAATATGAGGGTAAAAACCCTTGGGGTTCAGATGAATATGGTTCTGCTCTTGTTGTGTCCATTGGAGGATTAGTCGGATATGTGGGAGCGTTTAAAGGAACAGGTAATAGTTATGGAGCATGGTCTGATAATGGATATCGTATTCATAGAGATGCGGACAGAGTAAACTTTATTAACTGTAATTCTTATATTACTTCACAAACAGGCTATGAAGGAGATACAGCATTAGCTCCAAGTACAGGTGGGTCAAAAAGAGATGGTTCTCGAGGCGCTACTTATTATTTTGGAGGTTTTGTTGACAAATATAAAAATCCATTAGTATGTAAAGCTGGCAGAGCAGATAATATAAAAAGTGGACCGCATGCAGGAAATATTGATGTAAACGGTACAAGTGTAGAAGTTGAAATTATTTCTTCGGAATCAAACTTTAAAACAGTAGATACTTTCAAATCATTTAATGTAGTCGAAGATATTAAAGACTTGATGGAATATGGAAACTCAAATTACGATAGATGGGTAATTCATTCGGATTTCAATGAAGGATTTCCTATTCAATATGGCTTCATTGCTCCTTCAATATATAAATGCAAGATAAATGTTGAAGAAGGTGGAAAAGTAACTTATGTGAGCAATGGTCAAGCGCCTATTATAGTGACTAGCGAAGGACCTGAAACATACATTTTTGCATCTACTCTTGTTGGTTTAAGGTCGAATAATACAGACGAGATATCACATTCGCAAGAGAGTTATATTACATATTTATCTCAAGGGCTAGAGGCTTTAGCAAATGATGATAAAGAATTCTATTGTTGGACATTGGATCATAAAAACAAAACCATAACTGCTAATTTTATTGACAAAGAGTTGGATATTAATATTTATTGTGCTAATAATCCTTATGGACAAGGTGGATATATAAGTTTATTAGAAGAAAATGGGTATAAAGCAGACACATTTAATAACTATAGAATTGGTGGATATACTATTAAAGTTAAATATGCTACTCTTATAGAATCGAATAACAATATGATAAAAATAACTTCTATGGCAGGCGATAAATCAATAACATTTAGAATTAATTGTGAATTTCGCGGAAGTATTGTTTCTACTCGATTAAAGAAATATTCGAAATCTAGTTTATATGGCAGTGTAGAAAGAGAATCTGTTTTTAGTGAAAATTTATATGGAAATATAACTTTGGTTCCAGAGTTTGAACAAATATATTGGGATGTGAATTTTCAAACAATATCAACCAATGGTACTGAAAATATAGGTAGTTATGAATTTGAGTCTGATACCTACGATAATCAAGAGTTTAGTAGATTGCACTCAACCAATACGATAAAAGCCAAAGCTGCATCTGGTGTAGTGATTAACCATAATGATGATGCAATATTGTCTTGTTCATATGAATATGAGAAATGGGGAAATAAAATTATAATAGAAGAAACATATACAGCGAAAGTTATATCAGCATTTGGCTATCAATCGGGAGTAGTTTCGTGGCTTTATTCAGAAAGTGCAAGTGGTGAGAAACTATCTTTCGATGAACCTATGGAAATTACTCAAGATATTTGGATTTGGGCTGTACTTAAACCTATTGATTATAATGTTTATTTTAAATATGATACTAAAGATAAATCTGTTGTGGCGAAAAAGTTTTATAATATTGATACAGGAATAGATATATCTACAGAAGAAAAGACTGATATTAATATAAATAAGCCGGAAGATAGAGAATTTGGTTTCTGGATGATTAAAATATCGGATAGAGCATGGGATGGTTCGGCTAATACACTTAATTCAACAGGTGTAATAAATGGGATGACTTATTTATTAGATGGAGATGATGGGTTTAGCAATGCAGATGAAATTACATTTATTCCTGAAGGAGAAGGTAACGAATATAGACCTAGTAAAAAAATAGTTTTTAATGGTAAATTTAAAGGTGTAGATAATTTCATAGTTACACAAGATGGTACATATTTTGCAGTAAATGCCATCACATCTAGTTCTTACGGAGATTTTGGGGATTCTAATTATCAATATTTGATGCTTCGATGGTCTAGAATATTTGATATCTCTATTACTAATGATGGTGTGGAAGGCGATATTTGGCTAGAAAATAGTAGTATCAATGATAAACAAGATTTGTTGGGTATAGGCGGCATAACAAAAAATACAGAAGATATTACAGTCAACAATAACAATATCATATTGAGAGTTGTGGATAATGGAAGGTACTCTTATAAGTTTGCAGATAACTTAGAGTACGCTTTCTATAAAGGAGATGATTGGCGAAATTTATCATCACAGCCATATTCTAGTAGTTCGGGTTATTACTATCTATATAATTATGGCTTTAAGATTAAAGGATGGATTATCAAATTCAACGATGGAACTAAAGATTATTATTTTACATTAAATAATAATTCTTGGAGTTATCAAGAAGGTGGTAATGCTCCTATTATCTCTGCTTCCGAATTAAATAAAGCAGGTCGGACGGAGAACGTCATAGGAGTAGCTAGGCTAGCTGAATACTTGAGCGATTTATATTCAGATAAAATGGTTGGCAAAATTTCTATAGATATGACTCCAGTTTGGGAAGCTGTAAATATTAATATCATAGTTGAAAATAATGGGGATAAAGTTACTAATTTAAGCACTAAATATAATGATACTATAGGTTATAGTATTGATGACCAAAATTTAATTTTGCCATTAGGAGATTCTTTAGCTTATTATGATGTTAAGGATGCTGACACTAAGAGAAATCTAGCAATAGCGACTAAGGGTATATGGAATTACTTTGGTTTGAAATATAGTGATTATCAGTATGCAAGTAACATTTATACCATAATACTTACTCCTCATATTATTAATAATATCTACAAAGTGAATTTGGATAGTGTTAGTACATATGAAGCGCATTATGAGTTGTTATCCGGAGATTATGATTTTAATTCATCTAATGATTACCAACTAGATAGATATACTATAACACTGCAATACAAAGATGGTAAATTAATAGATTCACTAGGGAAAGATACGAATAATAATAAGATAGAGATTAGGCACTTCAATCCAAATATGTTCACTTTCATAGAAGAGTACACAAGCGAGTTAAAGGAGATAGCAAGCAGATACCAGATAGGAGTAGCGACACGGACACACGCGA
>CBFGBH010000008.1:0-42497 GCA_965646995.1 Candidatus Onthoplasma sp. | reverse complement strand
AATGAAGATAAATATCATGTATTTTTAAGTAATGATGTTATAGAAGTATTGGTTAACAACTTAGAACGAGAAAATTCTAAAGCCAGAACAAACGATCAAATGCATTATCAAAAAGTAATTTTTCTTTTTAACGACGTAAATGTTGGTACTATAGAAATAAGGCATGATAGTGAAGCGCATTATAAACAAGCTGTTTTTTCTTTGGATAAGAAACCAATTTTTGATTTATTGACTTCAAAAATAGAGAAAAATGAACAATGGGGTTCAAGAGTCGTTGTGTATGGAAAAGCAATTAAAAAATTTGAAAACAATCACAAAGCGTATTTAAATGGTTAAGCACGATAAACTTTAATATTTAAACGAACGGATACGATTCCGTTCTTTTTTGTTCAAATTTGAAAATAAGACCAAAAAGAACCACTGGCAGACCAGAAAAAGCCAAAATCGTACCAAAATTCCCTAATAATATAAAGTGTAGGCAAAATACTTCCTACCTATTTTAAAGCCACAGTTTAATCTGTGGCTTTTTCATAAAAATTTTTTTTTAATAGGACAAATGCTGTCCGATTGATGTTGCTAAAATACAAATGTTTTATAAAAACAAATTTCCAATGTAAACAATGTGCTTACATTGATAGTTGTAAAATTAATTTATAAAACTTTTCCCGCTTTATCAAATGGTGCTAAAACGGCATTGGTAAAATGATTGCGAAAACCATAAAAAGTTTTCCCGAGTGTTCATATGGTGAACACACGACAATGTTATCTTGGTTTTAACAAAGGACTGCAGCCTTTGTTGAAATATAGCCGATGCAAAAGAACTGATCAATCTTTGGCAGGAGCAAAAATTTATTAAAAGGAGAAATTATGAAATTTACAACTATTAAACAAAAGGAGCATGTGATCTATGCGAACATGGATATTTGAATTTGATCAACAGGTTGCAATGCGACTAGGGTTAAATCTTAAGGAGCTGTTGTTTTTGGACTATATCTTGCAATTTGTTAATAGTGGCAATATGCGAAGTAAAAGAGTTGAAGGTAAATACTACTTTAGGTTGACTTATAAAAAGATTATGGATGACCTTCCCATCTTAAAAATTAAAGAAAGACAAATTCGCAACATGATAACAAAACTTGAGAATATGCATCTAGTTGAGCGTCTAGCTGAGTTAAAGAACGAAATGCACTTAAATGTGGATTTTGACGCTCTATTCGGCAACAAATTGCCAGACGGTTTCGATCTTTCGGCAATAGGCTTCCACGATGAAGGTAATGGAGTGCTGACAATAGATTATTATGATATTAAAAAAATAAAAATAATAACTGAATACGCGCGCGTGAAAGATGTAGATAAAGATTTACTAACAAATCTATTCTATGAAAATATTTCAAGCATCATATCTCCAACTATCTTCCAAGGATTTATTAAAGATAAAGTGTTTGTAGAGGAAGTAAAAGATGGATACGTTTTGCTGTCTGCTACAAATATAAAATACGTAGGAAAAGAATATGGCGAGAGAGTTAAATTTGCAATTGAAAAGTCATTAAAAAGTTTAATTGACAATCTCTAGCCCCAGGGGCAGTCAAATCTCTACGAGATACACTCTATAAGCGGACGGGTAGTCACGTGTAAACTTTCGCGAAATCAAAAACCAAAAAAATAATCAAAATAACAAACTAAAATTTGCTTAACGTCCTTATTTTACTGGCAAAAATGTACTTTTTGATTATTTACTAGAAATCAAAATAATTCAAAAATAAATCAAAATTTAATCAAAAGTACAGGTAGTCGGCAATTTTAAGTTCGGAGACACAATTAAACTGGATTTTTAGAAAGTATTTAGTTTTTGCGATAATTTACTCAAAACAAATACTCTCATGCGACTGTGAGCGAATTTAGGGCAAATTAAAGCAACATTACAAAGATATAAGAAAACAAGATTGCAAAATTAAAAGAAAACAAAGTTTCAAGGATACAAGATATAAAAAACATTTATTTTAGTCACGGGAGTTTGAAACTAGCGGAATAAGAAAGGAAACATAGACGAAAAACATCCTATGTTTTCTTTTTGTTCTTAACTCTCTCTTAACTGACAAAAAAGCGAATAGTTCTGCCGTTGTCAAGGTTGTCGTAAAATAAAAAATCTGCAAATCATATGGCACTTGCCTTGACCTTGACAACAAAGAATATTCGTTTAAACTAAAATAATAGAGAGAAGAAAACAAAAAGCAAAAGAGCGGTCTGCGTTATGCTCTGCAAGCAACCGCTCTTTTGCACAAAAGTTATAGTTAGGCGTGTGCTTGTCTGGCGAGGCGAAGCCGAGCCACTTGTTCAAAGACAAGCACACGCTAGAATCCCAAACGAAAAATTTATTATTTTTTTAATTTCGATACAAAACAATAAAATTTATGATATTTCAGTAAGGACATTGCATCTTTGTAAGGCACTTGCCGAAAAATTAAAGGAATTTAGAGATGTTTACAACGAGTTAAGAAAGAATGATAAACATTTCAGTCATAGCGGAGCAATATTTTGTAATGTAGATGGCACACCACGATTTCCACATTATCTAAACCATTTGTTAAAGAAGCATTTAATGAATGCAAATTGTGAGCCTGTATCTTGCCATAGAATAAGGCACACTTGGATAAGTAAACTTATAAATGAAGGAATACCTGCGTCAGTTGTTTCTAAAATGGCAGGACATGCTAACACAGACATAACTTTGAAAATTTACACGCACTATAATAAAAGTGCTGACAACTCTGTGGAAGTGTTAGATAGAATTTACTCAAACAGAGTAAGTTAAAAATTGAATTATAATAAAAAATGCTAGGTACGAATTTTTCGTATCCTAGCATTGATAATGTTTCGAGATGAAACTTATCTTTTTTGGTGTTCCCAGACGGACTCGAACCGCCGATTAGCCCTTAGGAGGGGCTTGTAATATCCACTTTACTATGGGAACATGAAATAGCCAAAAAGGCTATAAAAAACTATAAAAATTAGGGGTAAAAATGTTTCTAGTATGTTTCCTGAAAAACGCACAATGTAATAATACCACCAAAACCCTAGGGAAATCAAGGGTTTTCGGCATTTAGCCTAGGGGGTTTAGCAACCGCTTAGGAGGCCCCTGTTCTATCCGTTGAACTACGGGAACATGCTTATGTTTTTGTATTATGGTATTTATTATATATTATTTGGTTAAACTTCGGTAGTGGTCTTAATTAAATAGAACTTTTTAAGTATTGAAATTGAAATAATATTACAATTTGAATACTGGAAGAATATGATAGTAAAGAATTGAGTACCGAAAACTTACTTAAGTATAACAGAATGATAATGTAAAGTCAAGGAGCAAATCAACATTTAATAATTTGGACATAGTTATTTGGTTTGAGTAATTATTATTTTTAATTTATTTAGGTTTTTTTCAGTATATATAAGTTGGTAGTGGCGAATAAATGTTGTATATATTAGTCTCTTTCATAATTCATAAATAGTAACTAAATGAATAAAAATCTATATCTCAAGTCAATATGTTTTTATACTTAGTGAATGATACTAACAAAATGGTATGATAAAATATATTTAAGTGTGAGATTGTTGTACTAGATAGAAAATTTATAATACTAAAAAAGGTCTTGTTCATGAGACAAGCCCCTTTTTATAGTATTGGATAATTTAATATTTTTGCAATAAAATTTATAAGTATATTACTTTCATTGTTTACGAAAATTTATATTTTTAAAAGTTTATAAAGTTACATTGTTCTCTTCAGCTTGGACTTTTAGATTCATTTTACTTTTCAGTAATAGTGCTTTTTTATTCTTTTCATATTTTTCTCGTAAAATTCTAATAAAATTTAAATTATTAAGATTCATGAGTTGGGCACCAGATACTGCTTCCTTTTCCCATTGCTCATATAGATTATTATATTTTGCTAAACTTTCACTGTAATCCTCACTTTTCATAAATGCTTCAGCGAATTGTTTGCCGTAGTCGACTATTTCTGATAGCACATCATTAATTGAATAGTTATTATTTATTTTTCCTGAACAATCATCGATAAATTCTCTTAAACAAACCTCGCAATTGTATATATTTTAAGATACCATGTCTGGTTATATGTGAGAATATCTCTAACGAAATTATTATTTGGAGGAAAACCTACTTTCTTTGCTTCAATGAAACTCTTTATATTATATATGCGTACATTAATTTTATTTTCTATCTCTTTAAAATCTTGTGGTAAGTATTTCGAAATAGCATGGTTTAGGACTTTTGTCACAAAATACCATAAACTTTCTCCTCCAGTATCAGAAGTTCTGAGTTGATTAGTGAATATTTTTTCTAATTCTTTTTCATGGTCGATATTTAAGTTGACTGGGCATGCTACATTTTCTCTTGATAATATCATTTTCGGAATTAGTGGGTTTTCTATTTTTTTACTTGCTTCGAGCTCGATAGTATCCTTTATTTGAGACATAACATTAATATATTCATTACGAACGTTCGTATATTTATCATAAGAAGTTTGTAGTGTTTTTAATATTTTTGCTCTGTTTTTTATTTGTTTTTCAATTTGTTTAATCTTTTTACTTATTTCTAATGCTTTTGATGAGTAGGGAAGAGTGCTATTATATTATCTAAATTACCTAATTTGTCTCCATGTATTGTCTGTAGTGCTATTATGCTAGCTTTGCTTTCATTGTCATATGATTCTTGCTCTAATTTTAATTTTTTGTAATAATTTTTTAATTTCAGTTGATTCTTGTTTTAGATAGTTCTCTTCTTTTTTTAAGAATACTCCTTTGTCGTCTTCGAAATATGGGTTATTGTGAAAAATTCTACTTTCGTCGCTTTCTTGTTTATTCACTATAATATTTAAGTCGAAATTTGTGATTGTTTCATATACTATGCTTGACTTTACTAAGTTACAGAAATCTGATACCATTGTTGATGAATTATATTGTTTGGCATATTCTTTAATCTGTTTAATAGCATTAAGCATATCATTAACTTTACTAAGTAATCCGGACTCTTTTTTGATGAATACATATGTACGACGGTCTAATCCAATGTTGATACCATGAAATTTTACAGGTTCGCTATTGTAATGAGACTCACAATTAATTAATGTAGGATAAAGTTTGTCTTGAATTCTGTGTCCGCAAAAATCTGGCACTATGTAATCAATTTTTTGTTTGGTTAAATAATCGCTAATATAGCATAATCTATCAAGCATCTCATTTTTATCAAATGGAAGCTCGCTTTCATAATAATAGCTCAAGTTGTCGTTAGGACAATAGTCCATATGGCGCCAGTCCATACCTTCTAAGTTGCTAAGATATATATATAATTTGTAGAATGGATAGAAATATTTTTCGGCATCAATATGATATTTTTGCTCAAAGTCTCTTGTATCATAATTCATTATGTCGTTGTAAAAAGCATAATTCCATTCTGGCTCGTTTCCGTCATCATCTTTATATGCATGAACACGTTTGTATCTATACATACTCCTATTTATAATTTCTTCGTCGTTATATTTATTCATAATCTCTCCTTTTACACGTTACATTATATAACAAGAGAATATATAAGTAAAATACAAAAAATTTATCAAAACGATTACTTTTAGTTATGATATATGGTATAATAAATACTAGAGGTAGCAAGAATGGACGAAGTTAATTTGAATCTATTAAAATATTTTTATGAAGTGGTAAACTACGGAAATATCACTAAGGCTAGTGAACGCTTATTCGTCAGCCAGCCGGCGATAACGAAATCAATCAAAGAATTAGAAAAACAACTCGGCATTTCGCTATTGATACGCAGTAAGACAGGAGTAACTCCTACAGCAGAGGGAGAAATCTTATATAGTAATATTAAAGAGATATTCAGTGAACTTGATTCTACTTTTAATATTATAGAGCGAATGAATAGGCATAAGACTCTTTATATTGGTACTACTACAACTAATTTCTTCGAATTTATATTAAAAGAACTTAATATATTCAAAGAAAAAAATCCAAATGTATTTATGGACATTAAGATAGATAGTATGGTTAATCTGCAAGCAAGAGGTAAACTAAAAAAGCTAGATATAGTCATTAAACACGATTATGAAAATATAGATGGATTTAATAAAATCAGTTCATATGAAATAAACGATAGATTCGTAGCATCAAGAAAAGCATATGGGCATCTAGAGAATAAAAAGTTAAGTTTAGATGAGATTCTATCTGAGCCATTCGTATTACTCAGTGAGAAATCACATGGTAGACAAAACTTAAACACATATTTAAAAACAAAAAATAAAACACTCAAACCAAAATATGAATTTGATAGTCATAGCCTGTGTAGACAGTTTATCAAAAATGGCTTTGGAATAGGTATAGGTAATCCTATTCACTATAAAGATAAAGATTTCATAATTTTAGATACTGAATTCGATATACCAGTTAGAAAATTTGAGATAGGGTATTTAGCTAATAGCGATAATCCGATAATCAAAAATTTTAAAGATTTATTAAAAAAAGACATACACTAAAATGATTATTTATAAGGAGAAAAAAATGAATAAAATTATTATGCTTGGCACAGGTAATGGTGGGACAATAGATTTATATAATACTTGCTTTGTAGTACAGAATGAAAAGGAAAATTTTCTAGTTGATACAGGTGGAAGTATTGAAATCATAAAAAGATTAGGGTAAGTGAATATTGATTATAAATCAATTCGTCACATTTTTATTTCGCATAGTCATACCGACCACATATTTTGATTGTTTTGGTATTTTAAGAAAATCAGTAGAGACGCGATGCACGGACTAGTGGATGAGAAAATAAACATATATTGTAATGATATAGTATTTACGACTATTAAGGAAGTTTCTAAATATATTTTGCCTAAAAAACTTATGGATGCGATATATAATATTATTGATTTTAAAGTTCTAAATGATGGAGATGAATACAAGATTAACTGTGTAAATTATAAATTTTTTGATATATTAGCAAAAGGAACTAAACAATTTGGTTTTAAATGTAAATTTGGCAAGACTAAGCTCGCGTTTCTAGGCGATGAAACACTAAACCCTGAACTATATAGCGAGATAAAGAATTATGATTATGTCATGCACGAAGCCTTTTGTTTAGAAGCAGAAGAACATATTTTTCACGCATACGAAAATAATCATTCCACAACAAAAAGTGTCAGTGAAATAATGAATAAATTAAATATTAATAATTTGATTTTATATCATACAGAGGATTCACATAATAAGCGTAGAAAAACATTATATACAAAAGAAGCTCAAAAATATTTCAAAGGACATGTTATTGTACCTAACGATTTAGAAACAATAGAGATAAAATAAAAAAGGCGATAAATTTATTGCCTTTTTTAATACAAAGATTATATATTTGGTTAAGATTATTTTTGAAATTGTATTACTCTAGCATTATCGAGTTGAAAATTTGAGTAGTCGTTGTCTTTTGGTTTGCCATTAAAATAAAAGTATGACATGCGTCCGACTCCACTATGGGCTACTACCAAAATAGATTTGTTTTTGTATTTGTCGTTTATCTCATCATAAAAATTAGACACGCGACAATACAGCTGGTCAATGCTTTCCATTCTATATGGTATTTTATCATTAGCGTTCCATCTTTTGAAATTACATATTGATGCAGGTTTACCCGTTATCTCGCCATAATCTCTTTCTTTTAAGCGCTCGTCATATATTATTTTTAGATTTTTATGATATTTCATTATTTTTTCTAATGTTTGTCTAGCCCTAAGTAGAGGAGAGCAAAAACAAATATCAAATTTAATATCTTTTAACTGAATAGCAGTTTTATCTGCTTGCATTAAGCCTACTTTATTTAATGGCGTTTCAGACCAACCTGTTAAAAGGTTGCCATTAGCATTGTCATCAGTTTGACCATGACGAACGAAATATATCATACTATTCTCCTTTTATTATTGATTATATCATCCCCCCCTATAAGTCAATAAATTAATATATGTTTGATATAATTTAATTGAAATAAAATTTTATTTTAAAGTGAGTCAATCAAATCTTCTATTTGTTTAAGTGTGGTAAACTCTAAAATTTTTAATTTTGTAAGAGTGGCATTATTAGTTGATTTTACATACCACATGAGATGTTTCTTAAAATAGGCAACTAATGTTTTTTCGCTTCTAAAATAAGTTTTCAATAGTTCGAGATGAGTTTTAATTGCTCCTTTTTTGCTATAGGGTGGAGTATTACCATTTAGATACGAAAATATCTCAGGATTACCCATTGCGTGTCTACCTATCATAACTCCGGCACAACCGATAGATTTAGCATATTCTGCATCTTCTCGAGAGCTTATATCGCCACTCCAAAAAATAGGAATATTCACACTATTAATTAAATTTTTATATGCGTCTTTATCTACATGACCGGCATATCCTTGTTCGCGTGTTCGAGCGTGTAGAGTTATGAATGCAACTCCGCACTCTTCACACATTTTGGCAAACTCAATATAATTGTTGAGACCGTCTATACCAAGTCGAAATTTCACAGATACAGGTTTATTTGAGTGTTTAACTAGTTCTGAGATAACTTTTCTAGTATTGTCTATATCTTTCATCATTGCTGAACCATCATTGTTTTTTACAATCTTTGGGGCAGGGCATCCGCAATTCAAATCAATAAAATCAAAATGGTCAAAACATTTATTAGCAATCAAATTGGCAATGTTTGGTTCATGGAAGAAAACCTGACAACCTCTTATGCAGTCAGCTTCTTCACGGAGCATCTTTGCTGTCTGTTTGCTTTGATTTTCGAGAGCTTTTAGGCTAATCATTTCTGTTACTACCATGTTAGCACCAAAGTCGGCACAAATTTTTCTAAAAGCAAAATCTGTCACTCCGGCCATTGGTGCTAGTGCATAAATAAATCGGTTAAATTTCATTTTCATACCAAAATGATAGCAAAAAATCAGTGTTTTTCAAAATAATTTTAATAAATTTACAGAAAATACGCTTATGAAAAGAAATAATCTAATGTCAGGTGCATTAATTTTGTCTGCGGGTGCAATACTAGCGAAATTATTCAGTGCTGTATATCGTATAATATTAACTAGAGTATTAGGCGGGGAAGGTATCGGTCTGTATCAATTAATTTTTCCACTATATTCTTTATGCGTCGTATTAGCTACAGCAGGGCTTCCTATGGCGATATCTAAAGTAATAGTTAAGAACAAAGGCAGAGAGAATTCTGTAGTTAAGAAATGTATGCTATTCACATCCATAATATCGTTATGTTTAATATTCATACTCATGATATCAAGTAAAGGGCTGGCAATATTACAGGGCGAACAGTCAATCTGGATTTGCTACATCGTGCTAGCACCTAGTATTATATTCGTCAGTGCATCAAGTGTGTTGCGGGGATATTTTCAGGGTAGACAGAATTTCACACCAAGTGCGGTATCTAATATTGTAGAGCAGTTTATTAAACTATGTGTCGGTTTAATACTATCATTATCATTACTTCCGTTAGGTTTGATACCTGCTATAATTGGAGCAATGCTAGGGTTGGTTGTCAGCGAGATAGTGTCTTTATTAGTCTTGCTCTTATATTTCAAGTTTCATAAAAATAAAGATACACAAACCGCAAATATATCGACTAAGGAAATTATAAAAGATGTAATTCCTATCACTATTACAAACATCATCATGCCTATTGCAACATTTATTGATAGTCTGATAGTGGTCAATCTACTTGCTATCAATTTCTCGCCGTCTATGTCAATATTTATGTATGGTTTAGAGAGTGGAGCGGTATCAAGTTTAGTTAATCTACCGACATTATTTTCTTTCTCTTTAGCAAGCGTAATAATGCCAAATATTACAGAAAAAATATCAAAAGCAAACAGATGTCACAAATTATCTGTAGCCTTGAAAATTATTCTCATAATTACTATTCCATGCGTATTATGTTTTGTACTTGTTCCAGATAGATTAATTACTTTACTATATTCAGACAGATTAAATTCTTTAGGAACTAATGGATTAAATATTGCGTATAGATTACTCGTTATATCAGGTTTCGGCGTAATCTTTTTAGCTATTAATCAGTTATATTCAAGCTGTTTGCAGGCAATGGATAGGAGAGTGGTTACTATTAGAAATTTGTTGATTGCGGTAGGTGTGAAATTTGTGATTGAACTGATATTTATGCCTAGTAGCACTATCAATATATATGCTTTGGCACTAGCTAATACTATTTGTTATGTGACAGCGATGACGCTAAACTATATGGAGATAGAACCATTATTTCCATTGAAATTTAATTTTATATTTACTGGAAAATTGATTTTAGCAAATGTCGCTATGCTACTGACTCTACTCACTGTGATGACATTTGGTAGCACATGGATTAATACATTATTATCGTTGGCGGTGGCGGGAGTGGTGTATATAGTGGTGCTATTTGCATGCAAAATATTTTCAAAGAGAGATTTAGCATACATGAAATATAAACTGAAATGATTAAAAAATAAATTCTAGGTAAAAATCTTATCGGAGGATGGTATGAACAAAAATGAATTCTTAAGCGAAGTAAATTCTAAAACTGGTTTGACCAAGAAGGATTGTAAATTGTGCTTAGATGCTATTATTGAAGTTATAAAAAATGCATTAAGTAATGGTGATAGTGTTACTCTATCGAATTTTGGCAAGTTCAAAGTAAACGAGATAAAATCAAAACCAATGTATAATTTCAAAACCAAATCTACACACATAGTAGAGACTAGGAAAGCACCGGCATTTAAGGCAAGTGACAATTTAAGGCAAAGCGTTAGATAAAATTCGTCCTATAATGGACGATTTTTTAATGTGCATAACAACAAAATTTACTTATAAAAGAAAGATTGTCGAGTATAAGTCGAGTATAAAATGATTATTAGTAAAAAATATTAAAAATTTTATATAATTTTGAATATTGTTTGACAAATTTTTGCCATTTAGTTAGTATATTACTAGTAGGAGGGAATTATGGCTAATAAAAATTCTGGTTCTAATTGGACTATGAACAAGGTCGCTTTTTGGAGTATAGCTATAGCTGGTGTATGTTATTTATTATCTTTACTATTCGGTTTATTACTTCCAGCATTAAGCGTTCTTGCTAACATTCTTCAGGCCGTTGCTACTGCTGTTATGATCATCATCGTGGCAATTCTAGCTTGGCGTCATGTTAAGTCTAAGGCTATGGTTTGGAAAGTATTATATGTAGTATGCTTACTTCTAGTAATACTTGGCGTTATTATACCATTCTTCGGCTAAAGAGAAAACGGCATCAGCCGTTTTTTTAATTGCATAATTAATGAAACTATGCTAAAATTCTATTAAGAAGGAAATACAATGTTAAAAGATACAATTGAAAGACTTTTATCAAGTAAAGCAATTCAGGAGCAGATTAAATCTCGTAATAGCAAAAATATTTATTTTGCATCTACTTTCATTGGAGAGACTATTAGGTATTGTATGATTCATGGCTCAAGAGAGGACATCACAGAGACTGAAGTAGTCGAGTATCTGAGAAGTCTGAAAGAAATATTATATTTTTCTAATAGTATAGAAGACTTTAATGTGCGTGCAGGTTATTTTAATGACGAACGAGCAAAATTGATAATAGAATCAATAGCAAAAAATTTAGATATTGATAGTGCAAATATGTCTACAGAGGATGAAACAAGGATTAGAGAATATTTTTTGAACAATTATGTTAAAAATGGTTATGTGTTTCATTCTTTCCCTAGTGCAAGAGCGGAGTCTGTTGCACGTGACGGATTTACATGTGTTGAAAAATTGTGGGATAATGATGAGGTCAAAAAAGTAGCGAAGATATTTGAAAAACATGGTGTACTGACAGCATTGGGTGGATATTTATTTTACAAAGATGGTGGCATGTATGTGGAGCATAATCCAGATAATGTTTTGTTTCATTCGCTTTCTTCTCCTGAATGGTTTAAATTTTTAACATCCGCTTCACACAATGGTACTAATTTTGATATTAGCACATCTCCGTTTTATCTTAAAAATTATGATGCTTGCAGACATAATGTAGAAGATTTATGTACTCATGCTAGGCTAGATGACGAAGAGAAAGAGCAAGTTTTGCATTTATTTGAAGATGCTTGGAAAGTGCTAGGAAAAAGAGAATTGACGACCGCTATAATACCAAAATCTAAGATTGGCAATGATGAGATAGTGTTAGAGCAAGGTTCATTATCTGAGATGATTACATATGTATTGCAAGATAGAGCTCATCAGTATGATGAGCATGTAGGTAATGTCATCAATCCTGAAGAAATTACAGGAGAAGATGTAGAGATCATACAGATGCCATATATGGATGAATTGATAGAATGTGATACTTTTCATAGAGAAACCGAAGAAGAGCTCTATGACCCGAAAAGAGTTATATCAATGATGGCAAGTGGGCTTAGTAGTGGAGAATTTGATATTACACAAGAGCAATATTCAGCATGTATCAATAATATAGAAGAGCGTATGAATGATGATTATTATACACGGAGAGAGAAGATTACTAGCAATCTCGATAGAATGGATGAGAGAATAAATAATTCATCTCTAGACGAAGACAGGAAACATCTGATATTAGAAGATATGCGAGGCTATGAGACTCAACGCCAATTAGACAATGAAAAAACTATAGAAACGAGCCCAAATGTCCCTGATGACACATAAAAAAGAGACTAAGGGGTATAAACTTTGAAACTAGCAAAAAAAAACGAACTTGAAATAAGTTCGTTTTTTATATAGAATAATTTTATTTTTATATTTAAACTTAACTCTTTATATCCTTAAAGCCATTTCTACTCCACAGCCAAAGTGGTGTATGAATATCTATTGGACAATATTTAGTGCCTTCTAATATATTTTCAAATCTCTCAGCAACAATTGATTGAATGTTACTTTTTTCAATTTCTTCATTTGTTATAATACCAAGTTTATTGCTTGCTTGAATGACATGAGTATCTGGGGCAACAGACAAGTTTTCTCTGTTGATAAACTTTAAATCAGTGTATTGATATAAGACATATAACCAATAGTTGCAAATTTTATTGCCTGACAAATAAGGGAAGTCTTTTTTATTTTCTACTTGAATGTAGTTCCTTATTTTATTTACATCATAATCACAATATTTAAATAATAATCTAATATCATTGTTAAATTTTTCTTTAAAAGTTTGACAAAGTTTAATCCAAATTTCAGTTTGTTTATTAGGTTGTAAAGCAACCTTATATTTGGTAAGTGCTGATTTCACTTTATCAATTTCTGAAGATAAAACTTTATCTATATTAAAAACAAAATTTGTTTCTTTATCTTCAAATGTTTGTTTTGCACTTTCCCATAGTTTATATGAATTTCTTTGATAATTTAAAGCCATAGGTAGAGTAAAATATAGATAATTATCAAGTGATGATTTATCTAAATTGGGATTGCTATCTTCTGGCATAAATTCCCCACCAAGTTCTCCAGCTTTCCACATTTTATATAATCTATCTAGATTCTTAAAAATTTCTTCTTTAACCATGATCATATTATAACACAAAAACTTACTATTTGTATTAAAAATTTAATAAAATTTTTAATTTGGGATTCTGGCGTGTGCTTGTCTTGATACGAGTGCCTTCGCTTCGCTCGGCAGACAAGCACACGCCTAACAAACTAATTTTGTTGCAAAAGAGCGGTTGCTGGCAGAGCGTAACGCAGACCGCTCTTTTGCTTTTGTTTTCTTCTCTCTATTTTTTAGTGTAAACGAATATTCTTTGTTGTCAAGGTCAAGGCAAGTGTCATATAATTTGTAGATTGTTTATTTTTACGACAACCTATGACAACGGCAGAAGTATTCGTTTTTTTTGGCAGATAAGAGAGAGTAAGGGCAAAAAGAAAACATAGGCTGTTTTAGTCTATGTTTTTCTATAATTATTCTGCTAGTTTCAAAAGTTAGTAACTATGGGCTCATTTTTTTCGTTTTTCTTTGAAAAATCGTTGGATTAGAGTTTTATTTTCATTTTCATATTCATTCATTTGATAGGATTTGGTGGTGTGGTTTAGTATATTTTCGAGTAAATTAAATTTACTTATAGCACCACTATTTTCATCTTTCACTGCATAGTATAGATTTTTAATTCTGGCATTTAATATCGCACCTGCACACATGGGACAAGGCTCTAATGTCACATATAGGTCACACTCATCCAGTCTCCATGATTTTAGTTTTTTGCACGCATGTTCTATTGCTTTAATCTCTGCGTGGTGTGTAGCTATTTGGTCTCTTTCCCGAGTGTTATATGCTTTTGCTATTATATTATTATTTCTTACGATTACTGCACCTATTGGTACTTCTCCTTTCGTATAGGCTTTGTAGGCGAGCGCGGTAGCCTCGTTCATTGGTTCCATGTCTTTTATCTCCATTTATATTTTGCACTACTGGAGAGACAAAGTCAATTTCTTTTTGATATTCTTTTGCCTGTTCTAAAGCTACTAAAGGTACATCTTTATTTCTCTCATAGATTTCAGGCAGATTTTCTTCTCCTATTGGGTGCGGTAGAGAGTCGTCTCCGACTTCTATAGTGTAGGCAGGTATAGTTAATTTATCTATACACCAGTCCTTATATCCGCCGGTAGAATTCTCCGTGAATACTAAAGGATAGCCGGTAACAGCACTTAATGCCTCTCCTATATTTTGGTCTCTATTGATTTGTTCTGCTGTTTGTGATTCAAAGCCATAATATATGATATTTCCTTTACTGTGATATGATATTGTGAGAGAAGGTTTAGTTTGCAGTGTAAAATTGATTAATGATTGTACCTCTCGCTCGCTATTAGGGTAGAAGCCGACGAAATTCTCAGTGGCAGGGCAGAATACATTTTGTATGCCTCCTCCCCATTCTGCGTCAAAGTTAGTGTTGAGGTCTACTAGATTGACGTTCGCTTTATATTGAGAGAAATCGCTACTGCCACCATTAGCGGTAGTTAGATACGATTTGGTAATATCGCATGGAATATTTTTTAATCCATCAAGTACAATTTCCGCACCGTCAGGATTGACTAAAAATACAAAATAAATACCACCACCATGCACTAAGTCATTGTTATGTAAATTTCTAGCCATTTCTACTAAAAGTAATGAAGTAATGTATTCACGAGCATGAATACCTGCTTGCAGTAGAATCTGTGTGCCAGAATAATCACCTACATGTGTTGCTAGGATATTCTTTCCTAGTACGGATTTACCTGCGTTAAATAGTTCAAGCCCTTCTTCTTGTAATTGAACGATTCTACCTACTAATTCTTGATATGTCATATTCACCCCTAAAATATTAAAATAAAAAAGACATAATTTTGTTCATTATGTCTTATTTATGATATGCAATATTATTAATAATAGTGAAAGCACGATATAATTGCTCTAAGAATATGACTCTCATTAATTGATGAGGAAAAGTCATTTTTGAGAATGATATAGATTCATTACACATGACTTTAATCTCATCGTGCAATCCATTAGATGCCCCAATTATAAAGCTAATTTCGCTATGTGTTAAAGTTAATTTACTGATTTTTTCAGCTAAATCTGTGCTAGAAAGCTGTTTTCCTTTGATATCTAGACAGATTAAATAGCCTTTTATATATTTTTTTATGTTTATTGCGTCTTTTTTTAATGCGATGGCAATTTCTTTTGGATTACTAGAATTTGGATTGTTTTCACTTAGCTCGGTTATTTTTACATCAGCGAAGCGAGTTAGGCGCTTTTGATATTCATATATAGCGTCTTTATAATATTTTTCTTTAATGTCTCCTATTACGATTAAATTTATCTTAAGCATTATATAATCCCCCAAATATAACTAGAAATAGTAATCAAACTTCCCAGTACAATGCTGGAATATAAAAATATTTTGTCTGTAAACGAAAATTTATTACCGGTAGGCACTCTTAAACTTTTACTTGCAGATATGATTTCATTGATTTGGTCGACTTTTTCTTGTGCCTGTGTTAGAGTTAAATTGTTTAATTTTAGATATTCTATTACTTTTTTCATATCAGATTTTGCTCGTTCGTGATACATTAGTCTAGTCAAGATTAGATACAGGTGTATTAGTGCGAATACGCCTATTACGGAGACTGTGATAAATACGAAGATATTACCAAATAAAGCCATCTCAAACTCGTATATAAAAGTCGCCAGCGGAAGACGCAGGATTCTTCCGTATACGAAGTAACTAGCTAATGCATTATTCATGATATGAATAATCATGGTAGGATATATACTATCAGACACGATAGCTACATAGCCCATTAAGAATCCTAAAATTGCTGTATAGAAAAATTTAGTTATACTTAAGTGCATGAGTCCAAATAATATAGAAGATATAATCAGACAATATCTAGTATTGCCACATTTTTTCCCAGCGTGAAGTAGTAAGCCTCGATGCAAGAATTCTTCAAATACTCCGGGGAAAACAGCAGAAAATATAAAGTCTTTGATTAATAGATTATAGTTTACAGATATCGGCACACTAGAACCTAAGTTCTCATAACCCAATAATGTGATAAAACCGGAGAAAGCACTAGCTACGAAGGAATTGATAAAATATAATACAAACCCCAAAGCTATAGAGATGAGAATCATATTGCCTGAAATGGATTTAAAACCAAAATCTCTAAATGTAGATTTCAGATTTCTTCTGACCATCGTAGTATATAAGAGTAGTGGTATAGCAAACATTACTATTACTTGGATAAAGATAGTGACGACCATATCCATAAAGTTATTGTTGGGCAGGATTCCGCTATAACCTAAAAGAAAAATTATAGCAACTAGAATCATTGCTATATAATATATAAAATTAATTTTAGCAAAAGTTTTATTTTTCATATTAGCTTATGAGATTGCTTATTATCCAGAATATTAGCATTATTACCAAGGTAACATAGAAATATATCTTTTCTACTTTAGTCATTTTGATGTGTTCAGAGGTTTTATTATTTTTAAACGTTAGGTATAAAATAATAGCTAAATATACCAATAAAAGTAGTACAGCGAGCAATATATATGTCCAATGATTAAAATAGAGTGGAATATTTAAGTAAGATAGAGTAATAGAGGTAAAATTGCTTATAGCGTGAACAATGATAGTATATAATATGTTATTTTCATTATACATTATTACAGATAGTAGCAATCCTAATAATATTTGGAATACTAACTGTGTTATAGACATATGGAATATAGCAAAAATTAAACTCGTGAATATAATAGTGAATGCCTTGCCATATGGTTTTAAACCATTACTAATTAGACCACGGAAAAGTAATTCTTCGCAAATAGCGGGTAGTAAAACTAGTGAAAATATCCCTACTAGATAGCCTTTCAAATCCAATTCAAAAGGGATAGGTGTGATAGTGATATTTAATTTTTCTAGCAGTAGTGTAAAGCAATTGGTTATTGGTATTAATGAGATACATGCGACGATGCCGAGTAATAGATATATAAAGATTTTGCTAATTTTAGGTTTTTTAATTATCTTATTGTCCTTTTTCCTATTGAATATGAAAAAAGTTAGCAAGATACCAGCGTTAAAGAATAGCGTTGTAGCCAAATAGCCAAAAGCATTTGAAGTCAGATTACTTAATGATTCAAGCTTAATTTTAGCAAAAACACAAACAATTATTGCTATTAATAGAAAAAGTATTGTCATTATTTGGCTAGCAAAAAATCCAACCGCGAGGGCTAGACTAGAATCTTTAGCAGTTAATTTATGTTTATCCATAAAAGTATTATACAGGATTTAACTTGTTATGGCAATGTTTTTCGTCCAATAAGTTTTGAAAAAATAATGAATGTCATTTGTCTTTTCGTTGCTTTTTCTTTTCGATTGTGTTTTGGATTTTGAATAACAGCCAAATATCAATCACTACTAGATTGATGAAGATTAACCAATCGAATACTCTCAGAGATGCCCAGTCAATTAGACCACTACCAAGGAAACAGACGATTAAATCATCTAAGCCATGGAAAAGTAGACAAATGAGCGCGAAGTACCAGTATTTCATCTTCGTCATACCGGCAACCAAACTGACAGCTTCGTCAGGGGTACCGGGTATTAGGAAAATAAGTGGTAGAAGAATTTTGCTTTTAGAGTCTACTAAGTCTTGTACTCGCTCTAATTCTTCTTTGCCTATAAGTTTAGCTGCTAATTTTTCTCCAAAGCGGTCGCCAATGAAGAATAATATGCTAGCCGATACAAAGCCAGCTATGTAAGATGTGAAGAAAGCGGTTTTAGCACCGAATAAGACTATACCTAAGACTATCGTGGCAGTGTTCATAACAGGGACGAAGCATAGAAGAGTAAAGAGTAGTATTTCGATGATTAAGAAAACCAATATACCGAAATTACCAGATTTTTCAACTATGGTCTGGAGAGTCTCAATATTAGTGATACCACATGCTCGCAATATTAAATATATACTGACGCTAACTAGAGCGAAAAATACTAATACCAGCAAAAGTTTAAGCCATTTTTTCATATGGCATTATATGTAAAAAAAATAAACTAGGTGTGTAGTCTATTATTTTTTACGAATTTTAAATATTCATTATATATTTTACTTGCTACTTCGTTAGCAGTTAAGTTTTCACTGGATATAACAAAATCATAATTTTTCAAATCTTCTATATTGACATTGTATATCATTTTATATCTGTCGATCTCTAATTGTCTACGATTGAGTAGACTATTTTTGGCAAGGACAGCATCTTCGTATTGCTCTTTACCAGTCCTATTAGAATTAACTAATCTCCTAGTCATTTCATCAATACTAAGGTCGACGTACACTTTGAACGAATGGGGAATAAAATGCCAAGCAAGTCTACTATCAAAAACAACTTTTTTATCACTCAGAGTTTTTCCTAATTCTTTAGTCTTGTTGTCAATGAAATAATCATATTCGGCATTCTTCATACAAAAGTCATTAAATTCCTCACTGCTCATGTTTCTTTTCTTGGCTTCTTCTTTGAATATGTCGCCAACACTATATCGAGTGAATCCGTATTCATCTTCTAAAATATGTGCTATGGTCGACTTGCCACTGCATGGTTTTCCTGTGATGGTTATAATCATTATACTTGCACTCCAGTATTAATAGAGTCGTCAATGTTTTTATCATCGGTCTTATTGACCTGTGATTCATAATAGTCAATTTTGTTTTCTAATCTTGCAATCTCTGCTTGCTGACGAGCAATCTCTTGTCGTTTGTTGTTGATAGAAATGATTTGAACTACACTTATAAACAAAAGCAAGACGATAAAAGCTATCGCCGATATGAATACTAATTTAATTCGCTTTGTGCTTTTTGGCATGTTTCGTTTTCTCCTTCTTTTGCTTTGACTTACATATAGTATACCACTTGTTTTCTAAAATAGCAAATATTTTTTTAGTCACGTATTTAATCCACAAAAAACCTATAATGTATGCGAAAATCAGTGAGATTGAGAATTCTCCAAAATTATAAAAATTTAATAAAATTACATAAACAATTGCGAAAATAGAGTAAAAAATACCATCAAAAATAATTTTTAAATAATTTTTTTGATATTTTTTTAAAACAACTAAAAATAAAATTTGGATTATAAAACCAAAAACTATGCCAAAAAATAAAAATAATAAAAAGCAATTTAATTGATTAAATGTAGAAAATATCATTTAAAAATCTTCCTAAAAAATGATTCTTTGCTTTTTCCCTGTACGAATTTTACTGAGGAAATATCGCCTGTAATTTCTGCTCTAGTGGTAGTGTCATCTAATTTAATTAATTCTAATTTTTCTCCAGTAATAATTATTCCTCCGTAATATGTATCCAGTTGAATTAAATCGGGTTTTAGACTGATTATTTTATTTGTGGCGGTTATAGATAGATTTTGTTTATTTGTTAGTGTAATTATTTGTTCTTTTGTTTTATTTAATATTTCTTTATTTTCCATAATAATTTCCTTATTTAATTTATGATAACAATTCGTTAATAATTCATAAAGTGAATAAGTTGTATTTTAATATTTAATATTTATTTAATTATTTCATTTGACAAATTCCGCCAATTATATCTATAATTAATTATATTAATATTTAAAATAAATTTAATTTAAAATAAATTTTAAATAATAAAAAATAAAAATAATTTAACGCATTTAGGTTAAATTAAAAATAAGGGGAAAAGATGAAGAAAATATTTAGTGTAGTGTTAATGCTTTTAACATTTGTGTCATGTGGTATTTTTTCTGCGTGCAATGATAAAGTTCGTATGTCTTTTATCTCTGAATCTGGAGAAGCCTTAAATTCTATTTCGTTAGTGATAGATGATTATGATAATATCAATTACGAGAGTATGAGAGTGGCAGTCCAATTTGATGGTATTAGTGCTAGCGCGATAGGCGACATAGATATAAAGTCTGAACCTAAAGAATTAGTTAGTATTGTAGATAAAGAGTTAGTGGGCAATCGTTGTTTCTTCACTGTGACTGCCAATAGGTCTAATATAGGTAAGCTAATTGTTACTCATATGTCTACAGGAAGTACTGCTAGTCTACCAATCAGTATAGGACGAAAATCTAGTGATATAGAATTGATAAGCGATACATATGTCATAGGTATTCAACCTGTCGAACATCAAGCAGTCATTGATAGTGCGAGTGTTGTCAAATTAGTCTCTTCTAGCCCAAATGCGATATGTACTGATAAGGTTTACTATACTTTGGCTTCAACTAGTTTGCCGGGGGGTATAACTGCAATTGAAGAGATGGTTGGAGAAGAAACTTTTATTACAGGCTTCAATGTTTCATCGACAGTTACTAATGGTACAGAATTATTGCTCAATCCAGTAACGGTAATGCAGGGCTATGATAATACTGAATATTCGAATAAACCTGTAAAAATAAAATTCGTTAAAGAATTAGAAGATGAAAATGTAGTCCTATCTACAGATGAGTATCATAAGGATTATATTGACGATGAGACAGTGCTGATCACTAATGATTATACTACTAATACTACTACAACGAATGAAACCTATGCTTACAATAATTTTCAATTTGATATTAAATATCTATTGGATGATGAGAGTTTGTCTCTTGGCGAGATAAATGGGATCAATTATTTCGATTATTACGATATTGAATTTGACTATGATGAAGAATTAATATTTGATCCGAGTGTAGATGGTTCACATGTAACTATTCAGGCTAAAGATTATACCGCAGCTATTACAACGATCGATATAATCCTAACACCGAGAATTGCGGGTAATCTACCAACTATTTTGAAAAGTGTTAGAATAAAAGGCGAATTAAAACCAACTGATTTCGTTGTAGAGATGCAAGGTAAAGTCATAGATATTAATGAAAAGATAGATTTGTTTAATTTCTACGCTCATTCTAGCAATGCATTAGGAGAACTATTCAATTTCTCTACCGTGCCAGAGTATGCTTACAAAGATATGCAGAACATGCGCATTAAGATTTCGCCTGCACTTTTAAATGCATATACTAGACTAGGAAATAAACCTGAAGGAACTAATGTAATATATACAGATGAAAGTTTTAGCGAATACTTTGAAGGTAATGGTCAAGAAGATTTATATTCATTTAGAAATAATAAATATGTATTAGAATTCTATGTCGCTACTACACCAATGCGTTTCTATTTCGATCAGAATGAAAAATTATTGGTCTCAGAGATTATTTCTAGCGATGACAATATTTACATAAAATATGTCGAGACGAATATTTTGACAGATAAACCATTAGCATTCGACTTAACATCCGTGTATAGCGGGGATTTAAGATATTTAAAAGATATTAAAGGTACTAGTAAAACTTTGAATTTCAATCACAATGAAGGTATATCTGAGATTATTCCTGTCGCAGGTTATTTAACGAATGCTTTAGAAGGTGGTTACAAAGCTGAATTATACGACCAAGAGATAGAGAAAATATATTTGAATAGGCGAGAAGGAAATGACAGCACGGAGACTAATGCCTATTTATTATATCTGGAGAATGACAAAGTTTTAGGCGAAAACAAGACTCCTATATCTAATGCTGAACTGACAGTTAGTGTTAATGGTGGCGGAGATAATCCACTCAAATTGAAGCAATATTCTTCAAATGATGGAAATGGTAAAAATGTAACAGGTAGTACAATATTAGACCCATATATTTATGCAGCTAATGCACAGTTAGATAATATTATCTTACTAGTATTTGATAAGAATACGGATATTGGCGAATATACTATTACTTTCACATCTAAGAATGGTTATAAAATAGTCATACCATGTGTGGTTTATCAAGACATTACAAATAAGGATGTATCGTATGAGATAGGGCTAAATGACAGTATATTTGAGAATACTGAGTTTCGAGATTCGTATGATTGTGACTATATTGCAGAGAGTGGCACTAAAACAGATTTAATACTCAATGTACTAGCAGAATCGAGATATTATGTGATAAAATACAGCTTTAGTGCAACTATTGATAATGCAGATATAGAACGATATTTAGATATAGATAGCTTTAAGAACACCTCTACATTGTCATTTTTGAAAGGAACATATATATCAGGCGAAAATAGATATATCACATTTACGATGAAAATCACTGTGCCAACCTATGATAATATTGTGTCTATTAATGGCAGTAGAGATATAGATATCATTAAAACATTCTTCATATATGACAAAATTGATAATAAAAAAGATATTTCCATCAATCACACATCTTTAAATAGGTTGATGAATGGAGAGAATTATTTAGGCGCATATGATAAAGATAAATCTATAGCGAGATTAGAGATAAGCCTTACCAATAATGATTTGTGGAACTATGTGCAGTCATATGTACAGGAAGATATTTTCAATATTCCTACAGAAAGTAATAATAAATATAAAGTAGTATGGTATACCGAAAAAGCATATTCATCGTACATAACGCGATTAGATCAGATGCAGCAGTCTATTGAATTGCAATTCTCAGGTAATGGTTCATCGTATTATAAAGATATATATGCTGAGATAAAACAATTCAATAACACTATTAGCTTGCGTTGTAGAGTAGTAGTTGATGCCCCAATAATCACAGAAGAATTGACGATAAAAAGTCCTACTGAGATTGTAGATGGATATAATACGCCTATCATTAATCTTAAGGCAGGCGAAACTTATCAGATGGATGTCAAAAATCTATCTAATCATGGTAAAGTGACTAATCCGGGTATCTATATGGTAGTAGTAGATAATTATGGTAATGTTGATACTAGTTCTGTAATCGTAGATAATGCTACAGGTAAGTTGACTGTTCGTGATAGAGATAGTTTAACTAGTGGACTAAGAGTGATAGTGTTCGCAAAAGACGCATTAAAAGAGAATATAGACTCAATCTATAGTGGTTATAATAACCCTGCTACTTTCTTAATGAGCGGAGAAGGAATATTCAATTATTCTAATGCGTTCACAGAAATCAGTTTAATGCTTTCAGATGGTAGTGAGACTAATCCATATGCTATATTTGATGCAGATGATTTTTGGGACATTAATAATAGTCCTTCTATGAAAGATAAACATTATCGTTTGATGACTAATATTGATATAAGAAATACTACTTCAACACAAAATATTACTAGTATAGATGGCTTCTCGGGTGTGATTGAGTCAAATTATATATTAAAAGATGGATTAAAAATTTACTTGGATTACACTATTTATGGAGTCCATCTAAATGAAATAAATCAAAATTTATTCAAAAATTTTTCTGGTAGAATACATAATATTAGATTTGTAGTAAATTATGGCTATCAAATAAACACGCGTGGTAATTATAATTTAGGACTCGTAGATACTAGTACAAGTGATAGTGTATTAGAGAATGTCAACATTATCATGGAAGGTAATAGCTCATTCAATAATGTTGAAGCGAAAATCAATTTTGGAGCATTAGTTGGCACTAACGAAGGAGAGATAAGATACACTTTAGATAAAATTATCGGCGTGCAGGGCTCAATATCAATCACGGGCGATAGTGCAGTACATTTTGGTGGCTTAGTGGGTTTAAATACAGGTATACTTAATTATAATGTTAGTGAGACCTTAAATGACACTGATACGAATACAGATATCGAATTCATTGCATATGTAGCAGATGAAGGTGCTATAGCTAGTGTTAATATCAACAGCCAATTAACCAATGTAGATAGTAGTGTAGGCGGAGTAGTAGGATTAAATTTATGTGGGTATATTAATAATGTCTATGCTGTAGGTAACATTGTATCTACACATGGCAATATTGGTGGTATTATAGGTATAAATGATAATACTCAGTCAGAAAGAGACCAAAGAGTGACTATCGAACTAGATAATAAATCTGCTTTAGAGAGTGTAGTAAGGTTAGGAGATGATAATCAAATCACTAATGTAATATCTAATGTGACCATTGTATCTACTGGCTCAAATGTAGGTGGTATAACAGGAAAAGATATATATGGTAGATATTATGAATGTCATTATCAGATACTGTCAGAGTCGGACACTGCTATTAAGGCTACTACGAATGTGGGCGGTATAGCTGGATATTCGAAATATGGATGGTTTGAATACTGCTCGGTAATGAGTTATCGCTGGAATTATGCTGATTTAGACTATACATTCGGTGATCAAAATGCAGATATAATGGGCAATAATATGGTGGCGGGCATTGTTGGCGGAACATTAAATGAGATAGCTGAAAATGGCGTAAAAAATGGAGATATTGTAAATAATGTTGTAGTCATTAAATCCAGTGTAAATGCGTATTTAAAAGCTAATGAGAATGCAAGTGGAGTTTTAAATAATCTAGAAAACACTCGAGCTTTAATGCTGTATACCTATTACATGGGTAAGTTAGATGGTACTGTCAATATAAATTCATTACTAGATAACGACGACTTAAGTGTAGTAAATATAGCTTATGCACTTGCAAGTGGATATGAATTGATAGAAATAAATGTAACTGCTCATCCAGAGATGTTTACAAATTCGATAGAAGAAATCTGGGCATATAACGCAAGTATTAATAATGGATACTTATATATAAGTAAAAAAGATACGCTAAATACTCCATTATTCGATGTGGTACCTACTTCTGTGGTGGTAAATGTAAATAATCCGCAATTTGAAGGCAAGAAAATTATACATTTAGATTATTATGAGTCAGATATGATCACTGATTCAAATGTAAGTAATGCTGTTAAGCGAGCGAATACTCATTCATTCAGCGATTATTTCAATTTCGCTGTCGAGCCGAATAGTCTGGGCAAAGTACGTCTAGCAGTAGAGTCTAATCGTCCAAGCATATTGGCAGTAGTTGGCAATGAATTCATTATTAAAGGTGTAGGTCAAGTAACTTTAACCTTTAAGTCAGTTTTGAATGGTTCAATACGTGACGAAGTGATAATTGACATCTCACTTCCTATAGGAGATAATTTCGTACTTAGCGAGAATGGAATAGAAGAAAATGAAAGTATTGCTAATAAAATACTGGGAATTGCTCCGAATAAATCAAAGCAGTATTATGCGTTATCGACTGGAGAGAAGATAGTAGACTCTACATTATTTAAATATAATACTAATGAGAATGTGAATCTTCATATTGAGATAGCTGTCAAGTCTGGAGATTTAGAAGAAGGTAAAACTATTGCTGACTATATTTCGACTAGCGGTATATTAGACTCAAAAAATGAAAATAACAGTAAATTAATCTATGATTTACCTTATGATATCCCATTTAGTATTAATGTTTTGCGTGCTTGTCCTAATGTGATTTTTACTTTCACAGTGACCCCTTATATAAATGTCAATTATTATGAAGAAATTGAAAAACTATCGTATGAAGATAAAGTAGTAGAATTCTTTCTTCAGACTTATGAAGGAGCAAAAGAGATTAGCCTAAATTACGACTCACTAGTACTATATCCTAACGATACTAGTCTAGTGACTGCATATGTTGAGACGGATACATTATTAGATGGGAATGAACTGATTGGTGGAATATTTGATTCTGAAAATGGGGATTTGATTATTAATAATTCAATTATTTCACTTGTATCACAGTCGGACGAAATCAAGAATGGAGTACAAGAATTCACTTATAGAGTGTCTTATGCTGAACTTAATCTAAATGGCAAAGCGGAGATAGATATTGAGTTTAAATTGAGTGATAGTAAAAAAACAAATTTGAGATTCACATTACTTCCACAGCGTATTAACAAGATAGATCTTAAAAATTATGTATATAAAAATTATTCAGATGTTACTGATAAGACTATAGAGCAGGCGGACGTATTAAAATCAGAGAACGAAGGCTTGATTATCCTAGATGTAGCACCTATCAATGGATATTTCGATTACCTAGAGATTACAGATGCGACAGGTAGTGAAGAGATTACTTTCTCACAGATTGACGGTGTTCGTGGAGATAGAATCAACAAAATGGACGAGAGTTCAGCAGATGGTAAAGGTATCAAGTTGTATAAGCAAGAAGGCTCTAACTCATTATATGTTTCTACTCGCATTGATAGTAGATATTCATCTAAAATACACAATGTTAAAGTGTCTGCGTATATTACTGGCGGAATCAAAATTTCAGAAGATTTCTACTCTATGATAGATGTCAGAATGCTACCTAGCATTTCAATACAATACCAAGATCCAAAAGGAAAAGTCAGTGAACAGACGAGAAATGTATATCTAGCTAATGGTGTGGATGCTAAGTTAAAGGTAACTACGGCTAATTCGGACGGCAATGTTGAACCTGAATTTAAGTTAACTAAAGCAAACAGAGAATTACCATTTGGCGAGTATTTTGAGTTTAATGATACAGGAGATGGCTTCTTTGACCTAATCAGCAAGAGATATGACCCTAATCTACTAGATGCTACACTTACTATCAAGGTAAGCACTACCGCGACTAGAACTAATGGAGACTTTGATATTGCTGAGAATGAAATATCATTTAAGATAGTGAATTTTGTCATACATGATGTGACTGTCACTCATTCTACTAATAATGGCAAGACGATATATGGTAACTATGGTGTTCCTATTGAACTACAATTCACGTTTAAAGGAACTGATATCAGTTTCTACAATAATGGTAGTGTATGGGCTAATGAATATGTATATGACCCTACTATCACTGAGAGTAATGGTACTTTATATTATATTAATGAATTGTTAGCATTAATAAATGGTGGAGATTATATCTCTGTAACTGAATTAGAATTTATAGAATTGAAGAATGAAAATGGTCATTTGATATTGACTGTCAGTGAACCAAAAGATAGTGAAATCAATGCTAAATTATTATTAAATCTACCTATTTGCTTAGAGAATGGTAATTGGAGATTGGATAAAGATGAAGATGCAGGAACGACTGGAAATACAAATAAAATTAAATTTGAGAAAGAATATGAGCTTGCATTCTCGAAAGTGTATGCAGATGATGAAGCGGACTTGATTAAGGATGCGGAAGATTTCTTAAATATGACATCAAATGATGAGGCTTACTATATACTAGGCGATGACATAGAATTAGATGACTACGCTCCATTAGATGTGAGATTTAAAGTTTTTGATGGTAACGGCCATAAGATTATCATTAATAGTTTCGCAGAGTTTATAGATGTAGATATTAGAGCTGGGTTGTTCAAGCAGATTGATAGTGACATGTTGGTAACAAATCTAACGGTAGAATACAATATCGGTAGGATATTGCCTAGTGGGTCGTCATTTAGTTCTACTTATATTGATTTGTGTCATTCTCTAGGTGGAGATGTGGATTATACCAGTGCAGAGTTCGGCGGAATTACAGCTGTCAATAATGGATTGATTTCCAACTGCCATGTCAAAGGTACACTAGCTGTTCGCGCTAGTAGAGTAGAGAATAAAGTATCTAATTATGAGATAGCATTTAACATCGGTGGTTTAGTCGCAGAGAATACCGAAACAGGCTATATTACAAATAGTACTAGTGAGTTGAAGATTTCTGCTCTTGCGAATATCGGTGGTTTTGTATTTAGTAACGAAGGCAAAATTGTGTCATGCTCATTCAATGCAGATACTGGTAAATTCAATGTCGATGGTAAGACTGAAGATACAACTAAAGGCCTTATATATGCGTACAATAGGAGTGTAGTAAGTTCTAGCGTAATCAAAGTAGGTGGCTTCGTAGTAGAAAATTCTAACGAAATATCTATGAGTTATGTCAAGAGTGGTATCACTTTGAATAATTCTATAGGTAATATTTCAGTAAAAGATATTTCCGCGGGCTTTGTATATAGTAATACTGGAGACATTACCAATTCGTACGCTGATATTGATAAAGTCGGCGAGAATAGTAATAATACGTTCTCAGGTTTCGTTAATGCCAATAGCGGTAGAATTAAGAATGTCTACACTATAGTCAATCGTGGAGATAAGTCGTCATCTGTTGTGAATATGTTCGCACCCGCTACTACTACAGGTATTGAGAATTCTTATGAAATCAAACTTACAGTAAGTGGGTACAATAATTCTGTGGAAGGATTGAATACACTGGATTATAGTTATAGATTTATCAAAGATAGTTATGTGGGCTTTGATTTCGGTAACAATATTAGTTCGGTGTGGACTATTCGTCAGGGAGAATTACCTAAATTAGTTTCGACTGAAGAAAAGGTGGAGTTCACAGGAGATAAGAACCATAGCGATGAGTATGTGATTTCTCAAGGAAAAACTTTATATGATGTTTACTACGGATTAAGAGATGTTGAGAGAGTAGATAATAAAATAACAGATAGTGAAGGCAATATTACTGGCTATAATTATACTTGGAGAATTGTTGATAACAAATATGGTACAAAGACAAATCCTATTTTATTATACGATATCAATACTTGGGATAGATATTTATCAAACGATACGACTAAATATTATAGACTGATTAAAGACATAGATTTTGGAGAATTGTATTCTAATCCTAATACGAGTACGAGAACATTTAGTGGTAATATTCAAGGTAACAATATGAATATATCTGGGCTGATGATATACACATCAGCGGGGTTAGATGCAATTGGCTTATTTAAACAAATTAAGGGAAACAATGATAACTCTGTAGTTAATGCTATCAGGAATATTAATCTTAATGCAAATTCTGTACAGGCTACGAGGACTAAGGCGGTCGGAATATTAGCTGGTATTGTACAAGACTTTAATCTATATAATATTACAGTGTCATCCGAGCAGATAATAGTAGGCGGTAATGCTGTAGGTGGTCTAGCAGGAATTATACGGGGTAACTTTGACATAGAGAATATCATTAGTAGCGTGGGAGTAAATAGCACTCGTTCATCTGGACAATTCAAATATTCCATCTATACTTCAAGAAATAATGGAGTCGCAGTTTCGAATAATCTAGCAGAAGTATATTATGCAGGAAGTGTGGCAGGTATATTGGATGGTTATGATGAATCTAACTATAATATTAATAATGATAGAAATCTTGAAAATAGCAAATATTTTGTTGCTAATAAGATCAGTGTCAATGGCGATGTCACATTAATAGGCGACAGCGTAGGTACACTATTTGGTTTGGTGGGCGAGCGTGTGAAGTTAATGAATTCGTCTGTCAATCTGACGGGTGGTATGCTAGCTGGAGTACAATACACGGCTGCACTAGTGGGAGAGAATCGTGGATGGATAGTAGATTGTATTGCCACTTCACAGATAGAAGACTTGTTTAATAGAGCCAATTCAGTGACTGCTGGCTTAGTTGGCTTGAATTTAGGCGGTTTAATAGATAATTGTGAATCACATGTAGACATAGTTTTACCTTATTCTAATAGTATTGTGGCTGGACTTGTAGGTAGAAATGTATTAGGATACATAAGTTCGTCATATGTGGATGCTAAACTTCAAGGTAAAATAGTAGGCGGAATAATAGGTGGACATTATGATAGTGAAAGTCTAATAAATTATTCGTCAGGTCTAGGAGCTATAAGCAATAATAGTCATATAGCAGTACCTAGTAATGATGATTTATATGGCTTAAAAGATACAGTTACGAATGTATCTATCAGCGAAAATAGTATCAGATTCATGCTAGATAATATAACATTCTATTATACCTATTCTGCAGGACAAGGGGATGACTATTCTGTCAATGCTAAAAAAGTGTTAGGTCTTTTAGTAGGTTTGACGACCGACAATGCTACAGATGATGATGGTATATTTGAAACTACTGTAGCGTGGAGCAAAAAGAAAGTAAATGATAATGAAATAAATATATTGATATTTAATCAAAATCCTATTGTTGAAGATGAACAACTAGAGAGTAAAATTATAGAGAAAGCAACTATCGCGAAGAAATCAGATAAAGAATATATCTGTTTTGATGTAGAAGGCTATGTGATAGAAGGTATGGATTACGAATTTACGATAATCACATATGTGGTAGGTAGTGAAGTGTCTATTATTGATGGTTGGTCTAGCGGTCAGTATTCAGAATTTAGGTTGGTATTTAAAAATGCTTCCGACGCATATCTCGACCAAACTACTAATTCGGCTGAATAGCATCCGCAGTTGACAAAAAGCTCAAATCAATATATAATATATTCATGAAGACTGATTACAATAAATTAATGTATCAAGAGATAAGTAGTTTTGGTGAGAAACCAAAACTACTTTTGCATTGTTGCTGTGCTCCATGTTCAAGTGCAGTGATAGAACGAATCAAGAAGTACTTTGATATTACCTTTCTTTATTTTAATCCGAACATTTATCCGGAGAGTGAGTACATTGCTCGTCGAGATGAGTTTCAGAAATTAGGTGTGAAGCTTGTTGATTTGGGCTATAACCACGATGATTTTCTTAGTATCACTAGAGGATTAGAGAATGAATTAGAAGGTGGCAATAGGTGTAGAGTATGCATTGCATATCGTATGGATAGGGCGTTTAGTTATGCTGTGGAGAACAATTACGATATGGTAACGACGACTTTATCTATCAGTCCGCACAAGGATGCCGAATATATCAACATGTTAGGCGAGAATCTAGAGAAAAAGTATGGTATAAAATATTTGCACGCCGATTTCAAAAAAGAAAACGGATATCTCAGAAGCATAGAACTATGTCGCGAATTGGGCATATATAGACAAGATTATTGTGGCTGTGAATTTGCTAAATCAAAAGATAAAGAATAATTTTAAGATAGCAATGAAATATCAGCATTTGTGAGAACGTTTATATAAAAATACTAAAATTCATATTAGTTTGAGTTTTTAAAAAATAAAAGAGATATTAGGTTTTGCTAGACCATTTATTTCTGTCATATAAAAAATCATAAAATTATAATTTAGCAGTCAAGAAAATATCTATGAAAGAAAAGTTTATCATTTCCGATAAAAGTAAGTAAAAGCATAATTGTTTACTCATAAAATATTTTTTAGTCATATATATCAATATGTTAAATGAGATATTGATAAACAAAAGTAATTTAATTAATAATATAAAACAAGTCAGGTTAAATAATCCAAGGTCTCTAATATGTAGCATGGTTAAAGCTAATGCTTATGGTGTAGGGCTTAAAGAAGTTGTGAAGATATTAAATGATTACACGGATTTTTATGGTGTTGCTTGTTTTTTTGAGGCTAAGCAATTATCCAGATACACTAATAAAAAAATATTAATTGTAGGAGCTTTAGAGAAAAAGATTGATGATAGATATTCGTATTCTTGCCATTCGTTAGAAGATGTGAAATTTTTAAAATCATTAAATAAACCAGTCAATATCCATCTTAAAATAAATACAGGCATGAATAGATATGGTTTTAGTTCTGTTCATGAATTTATTATGGCGCTAAATGAGATTAAGAATAGTTGGTTGAATTTGGAAGGGATTTTCACTCACTTCGCTACATCAGATGATTTAGTTAAAAAACAGATGAAAAATTTTTTAAAATATGTAAAAGTTTGTAGAGAAGCGGGGTTTTCCCCTTTAGTGCATGCTGACAATAGTTCGGTAAATGAGAGATACAATCATCATCTCGACATGGTAAGAATAGGTTTTGATTTATACAATAGAAACAATGAAAAACTTTCTCCTGTGGTGCAGATAAAAAGTAGAATAGTTCAAGTTAATAACATTAAGAGTGGCGAATTGATTGGTTACGACTATAGATGTGTGGCTGATAGAAAAATGAAAGTGGCGGTCATACCTATCGGTTATGCGGATGGCTTTGATTTAAGATATATTGGGCTTTTTCTTTATTTGGGTGGAAAAATGTGCCGAGTGCTAAATGTTTGTATGGATTGCTTTATGTTAGATATTTCGGATGTTAATATTAAAAAAGGAGATAGTATAAGTCTTGTAGATACTATCAATCCTTTAAAGATATATGCTGAATATTCTCATACTAGTGAGTATGAAGTTATGACTAAGTTCTCTTTCATGAGAGCTAAAAGGTTAATCGTTTAATCTCTACCTCTACGCATTGATAAGATAAATAATATCACACGGAGAAGAGATAATATAGAGGTAATTAATGCAGCTACATATGTCCACGCTGCAGCGTTCAAAACCTTCTTGACACCTTCTGCTTCTTCTAAATCCATCTCGCCAGTCGCAGTAAGCATTTTGTATGCACGCTTACTTGCGTTTAATTCTATAGGGAGTGTAATTAGACAAAAGATTATATTCAATCCATATACAGCGAGTCCGATATAGATTAACCAATCAGCAGCAGCCACATAATAAGTCAATTCAAATATCAGTCCGATAATAATCATTGGCCAGCTGAGTATACCAGCTATATTCATTATCGGTACTATTGCATTCCTAATTTTAATCGGAGTGTATTTTTCTCTATGTTGGAATACATGCCCTATCTCATGTGCTGTGACACCTATAGCAGAGATAGTACTCTCATTGTATACAGATTCAGATAGAGATACAGTATTCTGTTTCGGGTCATAGTTATCGGTTAGATTGCCGGATATAGACTTGATTTTAGTATCGACAGCACCACCACCATCTAACATATATCTAGCGACATCTTTAGCTGGTTTGCCATGTTTGGTCTGTATTTTACTATATTCGTTAAATACTGTGCTGACTTTAGTTTGAGCCCATACTCCTAAAATAATTCCCGGTAACATCACAAAACCAAGAATATAATATAACCAATATGCTTCCCACATATTTTTCTCCTTTTATTTTTTATAATATTTTAATAAGAATAAAGGAAATATATAATTAAGTCAATAAAAAATATAATAAATATATTAATTGCAATTTTAATAATAATAAAAATCTAAAAAATATCTAATAAATACCTTATATTAAATAAAATAAAAAATAAAAAAAATATTCTAAAAAAATAATAAAAAATTATTTAAAAATATTAGTAAATAATAATTCTTTGTGTTATAATAACAATGTAGATTTATGTCAATATTTATAAAATTATTGAAAAAGGGGTATTTATGGTCGATATATTTGATGCGGTAGATAAATTCTTCAGCTCATTTAGAAATTATGATTTCACATTTAATGCAATATTTATTATTTTTATTTCATTATTTCTTTTTACTATTATAGTAGTTATTATTTCGACATCGCATGCGTACGAGGCTAAGCTGATTAGTGCAATTGATATGTTTAATAATTATTTCATGCAGACACCGCAGATTACAGAGGAGAATTTAGTTGCTTTTAATAATAGTATGAAAGGAAGGAAAGTTCCTAAACAGCTTCGCAAGCAGTGGCAACAATTTGTTTTATATCGTGAGCATAAAGCTAGTCATTATATGTCATTTGAGACCTGCGTAGCCGCACCTCTTAGGAATAGTACATTCAAGCGTGACATCACTGTGATGAATATCATAGCGCACATATTGGCATTATTTAGTTTTTTAATGAATATTTATTCGTGTTTCGACGAGAGATTATATGATATTTTGAAACACACTTTATTATGTCCTATCTTAATTCTTGTATTGAATTATGTAGTTACCATTATCCTAGACCTTCGTCACAATGCGATTGTCAGTGACTTAAATCAGAACTATCAGTATTTCGAAGTGAATATGGACAAGGCTACTCAGACTCTACCGGAGTATGTAGACTATGAAGTGCTATTTGATAAAAATGAAATCAAACGCGGTATTCCAATATTGTATGCTTATTTACAAAGACGAGCAGAAGAAGAGAAGCGTGAGCTCGAGAGAGCGAGACTTAGAAATGTCGAACATGAGAAATTCAACTTTGATGAAGCGGGAGTTGAGAGTTCACTAGTCCTAGAGCGTGCCATGCAAGAGGCAGAGAACTATATTGCCGAGCGTAAGAAGTTCATGCAAGATATGGAGCAAATCAATAATGATATTACTCAAGAAGAATTGAATTTCCGTGAGATTACAAAAGAGTATCAGCGCCAGATGCAAGTAAGTAAAGAGTCGTTTGATAACTTCAAAGCACAACTTGCAGAAGTTAGTTCGAGTATCGAAGCCAATTATCTAAAGAAACAACAGCAACAAGAATTAGATAGACAGAGAAATCTTGAGCGTGATTATGATACAGCGACCGACAGACATAAGAAGATATTGCAGAACTATCAAGAAGAGCTGACAGCCGTAGAGAATGAGATTAAAGGTGTGAGAGAGAACCTTGAGAAAGGTATGATGAGCGAGTTTGACACCTATAGTACTAAAGTCTATGAAGCAGCTTATAGTCAGGTTAATGACCAAGAGAAGAAGAAAGTTGATGACCTTAATTCTGAAATAGAGAAATTAAAACAAGCCTTAGCTGATAAAGAGAAAGAACTCACCGAAGTTCGTGATAGGAATCAATCTATATCTAGTCAGCTAGTAGATTCGGTACAAGATTATACACAGCAGATGAATACTTATAATTATCCTGAGCAACCAGTAGAGAATAGTTATGTTCCACAAGCTGAGACCGAGACTATAATGAGCGAACAGCCTCAAACCTATCAAGATATTCAATATGATAATGGGCAGTATAATTACGATACACAGTCTGTAAATAATAACTATCAATTTAATTATCAGAACAATGGCGAGAATTATGTAGCAGAAGATTTAGGGGAGAATGCCACATATGATTACGAGCCAGCACAGCAAGAGCAGTATACGGATGAAAATGTTGTACCGCAGGTAGACGCATACTCCGCTGTCCAAGATGAAAGCACTACTCCAAAGAAACGCCCGGGTCGTCCTAGAAAAGAGAAAGTAGACATGCCAAAGCGTAGCGTAGGTAGACCAAAGAAAAAAGTTGACCCTAACGAACCTCCAAAAGAGCCTAAGAAACGCGGTCGTCCGAGAAAGGAAGAGACGCAGACAATAGTTAGCGAAAACACTAGTTCGTCAGTAGAAGAGAAGAAAAGGGGTAGACCTAGAAAAATAGAGCCTTCAACCACTGCTCAAACGAATACAGAACTAAAGAAACGCGGTCGTCCGAAAAAGATAGTAGAGCCAGAGTTGATAGATAACGAAGAAGAGATTGATAACATTGATGAATTCTTGAAGAAAATTAATGATCAGATAGAGATAGAGAATGCAAAAATTGAAGAGACTACGAAAGAACTTGAGAAGAATTCAAAAATCTCAAAGAGAATAAAAAAGTAGGCAATTAGCCTATTTTTTTATGCATTTAATGCTTTTAGTAAATCTTTGACATTGATTTCGTGTACTAAGCACGCCTCTTCTAGCGTCTCTGATTGAGACATAGGGCAATATAGACAATGGAAACCAAATTGAGTTAAGATATCTTCAGCTCTCTCATGGTGTTCCATTACGAAACTAATTAAATCAGTTTTCTTAAATTTCATAATCATTCTCCTTTAAAATACTATTATAGTAAGAAGAATTTTGCCGGTCAAGCAGTTTTTTATATTACTTGACATTATTTTTTATTCGGAATATAATGATGTCATGAAACGCGGAGTTTTAAGTAAAATCTTATTTATAGTATATTTTATTGTAGGTGCATATATTTTAGAGGCGGTTACTTTCGGTATTCTCGACCTTGGGTTCATGCCTGAGCATTTTGTATATAATTTTTCTATTATTTTATTTATTGCGATATTGATATTTGCGATACCGAGTTACAAGGGTCAATATATCGCAGCTACAATAGTATTGGCAATTCAGACTATATTCGCTTATGTTAATTATTCACTGTATATGATCTATGGGGATTTATTCTCATTTGAAGTGATGCAGTTAGTACAAGAAGCAATAGCTGCAGGTAATTCTAGTTTCGTATTCTTCGCAATAGTTTTCCAACTGATAGCTATATTCTTGATAATAGCAATATTAGGTTATGTACTTTTAAAGTGGACGAATAAGAAAAAGCTCTCTATCAAACATCATTATTCTATTTATTCGATTTTAGTTCTAATAGGAGTATTGAGTTTATCAATATCAGGTTATTTTATTGATAGAGCATATATTAATTCGTCAGCTAGTATGTTTAATAAAGATTATGTGTCAAGTGATTCGTTTTTGTTAAATACTGATTATCTAAAGTTCAGCAGTTATAAAAAATTCGGAACATATGGTTATTTTATTAATTTAATTGTACATACACTACCATTCAAAAACAATGAAGTTATTACAGCTACGCAGAACTATTTTAATAATGGTAATATATATGATGGGCGAATCTATGATGACAAAACTGGAATATATAAAAATAATGGCGTATTTGGAGTAGATAAAGGCAACAATGTAATAGTTATCATGATGGAATCACTCGAATGGTTTGCTTTTGGAGATGGTACGTATGATAAGGATATCAACAACCTATCATACGAGCTTACACCTAATGTGTATTCGCTCATTTACGGAGAAGATTATCTAACTGATACCAATAATGACGACAAATCTAATGACAGCTTGATATTTAAGAATTTCTTTGCTAAATCCAAGACTAATATATCAGAAGGTTTCGGAATAATGGGTAATTATCCAGTTGGAAAGTCTTTAGTCGATATTACAAAATATGACGAAACATCTCATTTGACTACTTATGGTTATACTATGCCTTATACTTTAAAAAATCTAGGTTATACTACTGCCTATGTTCATTCGCATGATATATCTTTCTATAGTAGGAATAAAACGCATGATAAGCTTGGATTCGACAGCGTCATAGGTAAAAATAATATAAGAGATAGCGAAGGTAATTTAGTCTATACGGGTAATGATTTAAAATTTGACCATTGGGCACCAGAAGGAGAATTCGCACGCAATGCGATGAAATATATCATACCGGATAATTTTAAAGAAAAACCTTTCTACACATTCTATCTAAATGTATCTTCGCATGGAGCATATACGTCTGAAAGTAATGTATACGACAAGGATGTCGCGAAATACTATGATTATGTAATGTATGGGGCTGATGATTGCATTCTACAAGATGGTAATTATATTCTTGATGAGACTAAGACAGAAGAAGAATTGACACCTACTAATTGGTATCAGACAGTACTCGATACTTATTATGAATCTGACCCTAAATTGTGCGAGAAATTAGTCTATTATCTTTGCGGAGTCGTTGGTCTGGATGAGGCTATAGGTGAAATCATTAATACCTTAAAGACTACTAAATATGATGATGGTACTAGTCTGTATGATAAAACTACCATGCTACTATATTCTGACCATTATTCATATATGGATAAACTTAGTCATGGAGTGAAAGGCTTTGACGAAGAAGAGTTCTCAGATATAGAATTGAATACTATTCCTATGATTATCTCCAGTCCAGGACTGAAAGCTCTTCCTGACGAATATATATTAAATGATAGATTCTGTTCTGCCTATGATGTTATTCCTACATTATATGATTTATTAGGTGTGAAATTTAATGAAAATTTCTACCTGGGGCACTCTATATTTAGACCATCTGACTATGTGTATGAGATTGATGGAGAGACTAGAGATATGGTGGTGTATTATTCTAATACTGGTGGTATATTCAGCAGGGATGTTTACACATACGATATGAAGGAATATATTAAGCAAAATCCTAATATAAATAATTCATCTATAGAATTATTCAAAGCGGAAACTAATAATATTTTGCGGAAAATTAATTATTTGAATCTATTAAATAACTATCATTTGTATGCAACTTTGTAAAATTTATAAAAAATCGTTGACAACGAGTAAATTTTATTATATAATAAACTCGTTTTCAGCATGCCTCGATAGCTCAATGGTGGAGCACTCGGCTGTTAACCGATAGGTTGTAGGTTCGAGCCCTACTCGAGGCGCCAGAAGAAAAACACATTTGATTGTATTCATCAAATGTGTTTTTTTATTAAAAACTAAAAACAATTCTCATTCATGTTAGCGAGAGTGAGTCGAAGAATCTAAATTTACAATTTTACTAAGCAATTAGTTGTTATTTTATGTCGTAAGTGGTAAACTAATTATAAATTAGTTTATAGGAGACCACCTATGATTTATAAATTAAAGCTTTCTTTTATCTCAGTTATTGTAGTGCTATCGACGTTGGCTCTCTCTTTGTCGGGATTGGGTGTGTATTATTGGAATAACCAAATTGATTCTCATGCTGCAAATATTATTGAGATTGGTACAGCTGATGCATTATGGGATTTTCTATGGTCTAAAGATAATCGTGATGCGTATGTAAAATTGATTGACGATATTGAATTCACAGGAGTGAAACCATTTAATAGTAACAATTATAACGGCAGAGCCTATTTTTCTGGAATTTTTGATGGGCAGGGTCATACTATATCTGGATTTAAATTGAAGGGTAATGGGGATAAAATTGATGGTGTTAATACTAATACTAAAGATGCTCACGGAGTAGGATTATTTTGTGAAACTATTGGCGCTACGATTAAAAATCTAAGATGTGTTGATTTTAATATCGATTTTAGAGAAGGGTGGGGAACTACCGATTATTTAACAGATAGAATTGGTGGCTTGATAGGATATGCGAGAGATACAACTATTCATGATGTAATTTTCGAAAGAGGCATAATTCATGCTCAGGAAAATGGTTATCAGGGTTCTGAGAGTGCAGGTGCACTAATTGGCGTTGCGGAAAATGGTTGTACACTAACTAGAGTGTCGGTTATTGATACAACTGTGAAGGTATATGCTCACGAGAATGCAAACTTTTGTAATGCTGGTGGGTTGATTGGTTTTATTTTAGATAATGCTAATTATACAATTAGTGAGTGTTATTTTAAAGGAACGTTAAATATTACACATAGTGTTGGTGACGAAGCCGATTTCACATATGCTACAACTGGTGGATTAATTGGTGCATGTGACCCTGAGCGAGTTAAAGTTACTAAAGATAGTGAAGTTGAAACGAAAACTCCAAAAATAAATATTAATAGCAGTTGGGCTTATATTGTTGAGAAAAGTATTGAAGATATCAAAGCAACCAATAAAAAATTTGATGGTATGTATGCGGGTTTTTGGAGTGATACCACATGGGCAGGATTTATTGTTGATCCTAACTGGAAGGGTTGGGGAGGAGCAGGAGTTCCTGCACAGGGAGCTATTCCTCCACTGGTGTGGGCTTCAGGCGGAGAGAAGGGTTTCACTCAAGGATTAGAGAGAAGAACTCAGATTAATAATTCTTTAAGCAGTGAACTAAACCCAAATTTAGGTTATTACACTAATTTTGAAAATTATAGAGATAAAAACGGATTCGATTGGGTAAGGCTGACAAATAATATTGGATATACAACTAATTTGGAATGGTTTATTAATCCGTATATAAATCAAGGTTTCCCAATACAAAGCGTATTTTTAGATATTAGTAAATATAAGATTATTACTCCAGAGAATGGCAGTATAACTACTGAGGGTTGCGGATATTATGGAGATGAATTTTATGTTCTCAATGAATCAAAAAATTATGTGGCACCATTTTTTAATAGTCAAACTAAGAATCAAACATTTTTAGGACAAACAATAGATGCAATACCAAATGAAGGATACGAATTTAACAATTGGGTATTAAATAAACAAAACAAAACGTTAACCGCCATATTCAAAATGAAGACGTATCAAGTGAGAGTAGAAAAATATAAGACCGATCACTCATTGGGGCAAATAGAAAAAGTAATAGATGAACTATATAATGTAGGAGATTATGCGATAGCAGATGTGGGTTCATATTATCTATTAACAGTAGAGCATGGAACGAAAGTAGAATACGATGCGACTCAGTCACAGCTCATATTTACAGAGAGAGATTGTGGAAATAGAAAGATAGTATTCCAAGCTAATTGCAAAATAGATGAAGGGGACAATAATTCCGTATATACTACAAGACTGAAGCAGTGGCAGAGGAAAGAGGATAATGGGACATATTACACATGGTGGACATTTGGTCAGGAAAGTACAGAAGTAGAATGTATAGATTTTGGAGATGAAAATCATAATACTATAGATTTAACATTTCAACCAATCTTTGAGCAGATAAAGTGGAATATATATTTCAAAGGAGTAAGTAGTTCAGATATTAATAGTTCATATAATGTAGGAACGTTTACTTTAGAGAAGAATAAAGACAATGTCACTATTGGAGATAATGTCATTACAATTAATGCTGCAGCAGATATACAATTCAATATAGATGGCAATACATTCGTAGTAAGTAAAAAAGGAGATTCGCAATGTTCGGCTAGTATAACTGCTGCACATGGCTATGAAGAGAATGTAAACAGATGGCTATATTCTACTAGTGTAGGAAATACTCCAGATTTATTTAATGAGACAGTACATTTCACAGATAATATTGGTAATATATGGATATATGTAGAGATGAAACCAATAAAATACAATGTATATTTTGGTTATGAAGACGATACAGGGAACTTAAATACAGAGAAATCTATCACATATATAGTAGAGGAAGATAGACTATTCCCAGACAAAGAAGATAAATATCCGAACCAACCGGAAGATAGAGCATTTGGTTTCTGGATGGTTAAACTACCAAACAATACTGGTAATTTACCTAATACAGACTTGTCTTGGCATTTAGTAGATAATAATTTAAATATATACAGTACCAATAGAGATTTAAATATAACCTTAACAGGATTCACAGAAGATAAAGAAGCAAACTATGTACAGACTCGAGATGGAATATATTATGCAGTGAAAGGCGTAGAGTTGGGCTCATATGGAGATATAGGGACTAAGTTGTCGCCATTACTCATACTCAGATGGTCTAGGATACTAGATGTTAATATTATTAATGATGGAGAGGGTTCGGGTTATTTATGGAGAGATTCTAAGCTCAGTACCGACACAATAAGCACATTACTAGGAGTAGGCGGAGAGAGTAAAAATAGTATTGCCTATCCAAATAGTGTAAAAATAGATGGCAATACAATAACTTTAAAACTAATAGATAATAATGACTACAAATATGGCTTTGCAGACAATTTAGGTAAAGCATTCTATAAGAGAGATAACTGGACATTAAGAGATTGTGAAAATATTACAGATAGTACAGCAGGGTATTACTATTTATATAATTATGGATATGAGATTAAAGGCTGGAAGATATACTTTGAATTTCAGATAGGTAATGACCCAATACAGCAGTTATATATAACAGTGGATGAGAAGAATGAGTGGGGAAGTACCACTAATAGTAATACAGAAATACCAATAAGTTACTTACAAAACGAGACTAATACAGGTAGACAGGGCTTTGTGGGCATGGCAAGATTTGCCGAGTACTTATCTGACTTGCTAGCAGGAGAGTTGAAGGTAGAGAATATAAGTATAACAATGACACCAGTATGGACTCCAGTGAAGATAACAGATAGTACACAGAAGATAGAGAGTTATATAACATATAATTCAGATTATACATTGAGAGATACATCTTCTACAGGCCAATCTTTAGCATACTACATAATAGGTGAAGGAGACACAGCCAATATAATCTCAAGACTAGGTAGATGGAACTATTATGGTATAGCAAGAGAAAAGTATGAGTATGCAAAAGGTATATATAAGGTGGAATTAACACCGCAATTTACAGATAATATTTATAAGATAAATTTAATAGACATAGCCGAATATGAGAATGGTTATGTATTAGACACAGATAAGACAGACTATGATTTCAATGATTCTAAAGAATATTCACTAGACTGGTATTATTGTGCAATAGATGGTACGATAGTTAAAGACTATAGACCGACGAATCCTTTCATAGAAGAGTACACAAGCGAGTTAAAGGAGATAGCAAGCAGATACCAGATAGGAGTAGCGACACGGACACACGCGA
>CBFGBH010000007.1:0-70098 GCA_965646995.1 Candidatus Onthoplasma sp. | reverse complement strand
ATGCAGGTCGGAATTTACCCGACAAGGAATTTCGCTACCTTAGGACCGTTATAGTTACGGCCGCCGTTCACTGGGGCTTAAGTTCAATGCTTCGATTGCTCTAACATCTCCCCTTGACCTTCCAGCACTGGGCAGGCGTCAGCTCCTATACATCATCTTACGATTTTGCAGAAACCTATGTTTTTGGTAAACAGTTGCTTGGGCCGATTCTCTGCGACCAGTATTGCTACTGGCACCACTTCTCCCGAAGTTACGTGGTCATTTTGCCGAGTTCCTTAACAAAGGTTATCCCGCCAGTCTTATGATTCTCTCATCGTCCACCTGTGTCGGTATGCGGTACGAGCACTTAATATATATCTAGCAGCTTTTCTCGTCAGCGTGAATTCATGTACTTCGTTACTATATTCGCTCCCCATCATCACTCATAGTTAATAATTTGGCGTACTTCACTACCTAATCCTACTCGTGATTTAGCCACGGAATTTCCATCCCCGTGGATACACTATCCTTCTGCGTCCCTGCTTCGACTCTTGGTCTATATTAAGTGGTACAGGAATATCTACCTGTTATCCATCACCTACGGCTTTCGCCCTCGGCTTAGGTCCCGACTTACTCTGGGTGGTTCAACCTTCCCCAGAAAACCTTGGACATTCGACCGCGTTGATTGTATCAACGCTCGCGCTACTCATGCCGGCATTCTCTCTTGAATACAGTCCACATATCCTTTCGGTTATGCTTCAGCCCGTATACATTGCTCCTCTACCAATATATAAAAATATATATTCCTAAACTTCGGTTTACAGTTTTAGCCCCGATTATTGTCGGCGCATACCCACTCGACCAGTGAGCTATTACGCACTCTTTTAATGAATGGCTGCTTCTGAGCCAACATCCTGGTTGTCTATGCGTTTACACATCCTTCCACACTTAACTGTACATTAGGGACCTTAGTTGTAGGTCTGGGCTGTTTCCCTTTCGACTACGGAACTTATCTCTCGCAGTCTGACTCCCTGCTATCGATACGTTGGTATTCGGAGTTTGATAAGTTTCGGTAGGCCGCGAAGCCCCCTAGACCATTCAGTGCTCTACCCCCAACTATCTTTACACAGAGGCTAGCCCTAAAGCTATTTCGAGGAGAACCAGCTATATCGAGACTCGATTGGAATTTCTCCGCTATCCACAAGTCATCACCTACTATTTCAACAGGAGTGTGTTCCGTCCTCCACACTGTGTTACCAGTGCTTCAACGTGCTCATGGATAGGTCGTCTCGTTTCGGGTCTACCGCATGCAACTAAGTTGCCCTATTAAGACTCGCTTTCGCTTCGGCTCCGTGACTGAATCACTTAACCTCGCTACATACGGTAACTCGCCGGCCCGTTCTACAAAAAGTACGAGATCGCACTGTATTGCTACATAGTGCTTTCTCTGCTTGTAAACATATAGTTTCAGGTTCTATTTCACTCCCCTCCCGGGGTTCTTTTCACCGTTCCCTCACGGTACTATTCGCTATCGGTCACTAAATCGTATTTAGCCTTTGGAGATGGTCCTCCTATCTTCACGCAGGATTCCACGTGTCCCACGTTACTCTGGATACTCATTCATCTGATACTTGTTTCGTCTACGAGACTGTTACTCTATTTTGTCAACCTTTCCAAGTTGTTCGACTACAAGTACTTCAACTACTCACTGAGTCCTAAACCCCATAGATATTGCTACCCATGGTTTGGGCTGTTACCCGTTCGCTCGCCACTACTTAGGTAATCGTTAATTTACTTTCTTTTCCTTCAGGTACTTAGATGTTTCAGTTCCCTGAGTTCCCCTCATAACATTATGAATTCATGTTATGATACTATGGCTCCACCATAGTGTGTTTCCACATTCGGACATCTACGGATTATAGCTCATTTACAGCTCCCCGTAGCTTTTCGCAGTTAGTTACGTCCTTCATCGGCGTTTAGTGCCAAGGCATCCTCTATATGCTCTTTGTAGCTTGATCGTTCTTTTTGTTCCTTTGATTAATGTTCTTTGGCAAAATTACAAATCTGAAATTGAAATAAATTGCAAATGCAATTACTTCTCGTATTTGTATTTCTTCAAAATATGCAGTTGTCATTGTTCTCATACTATATAAGGAAATGGAGAAAACCACTATTATATAGACATTCTACGCACTTGAAAAAGTCTCATGTACGCTGAATGTAATATTAAGATACCACAGTTTAAAACTTTTGTCAACAGTTTTTTCAAAAATTTTTAAAAATATTTTGAAATTTTTTATTAGTCGACAAAGTATGTAAATTTTAGTATCTCAAGTCCACTTTTGGTCGGACGCTAGATATAATAGCACACTAAAATGATTTTGACAAGTGTTTTTTAAAAATTTTTTTAGAAATTTTAAGATTTTTTTTAATCTCAACAAAAAATGGAGTTCAATAACTCCACCTTTTATTTAGTTAATCAAAATCTCGTTTGTCTAACACGCCAGCCAGTATCATTGCTCGTAGCTCTGGGCTGAGAGTCTGAATCTCTTCCGCTACGCTTTTTGCTTCTTGTGTTTTTGGCATAAAATCGTAATTTGGATCATATCTTCTAGTCCTATCTAGATAATTCTCGGGTAGTTCGTTGAATTTTGGATGACCTATTCTAGATTGTTTATCTAACAAATAATCCTTAAAATCATTAGATGTATATTTAACTTGCATTGGTTTAATCGTTTTTTCTTCTATCTTTGCACTTTCCACAATCGGAGCAGTAGGTACATATTTCTCGGTAGGTGCCGGGTCTGCTGATTTAATTTTTTTTACTTTTTCTTGCTTCTTAAATTTAATCTTCGGCAAAAGTACAACCAATGCAATGATTGGTATCAAGCAAACGCACACTACGATAAAAATCTCTACATCAGTCATAATTTACCTTAATTTAATCTATCTCCCGGTCTACCCATACCCTGTCTACCTTGAGGTTGGGTATCGGTCTTTTCTTTCACTGTACTGATAGAATTACGCATATTGGTGTCCGCCACCATATTCTGAAGCTTATAGTAATCCATCACTCCGAATTTACCACTCTTCATAGCTGTAGCCATAGCCTTATGCACTTCACTCTCGGCTGCTAGCACGATAGCCTTCATCTCTTGAGTCTTAGCCTTCATCTCCTGCTCTAATGCTACTGCCTGAGCTTTTCTCTCCTCTGCTGCTGCCTGAGAGATACGCTTCTTTGCCTCTGCCTCTTCTATCTTCAATTTAGCACCGATATTTTCGCCAATGTCAACATCTGCTATATCTATTGATAAAATCTCAAACGAGGTTTGTCTATCTAGTTTTTCACCTAGTACCGTTCTAGAAATGATGGCTGGCTCTTCTAATATATCCATATGGCTATTGGCCTTACCGACTGCTGCTACTATTCCTTCAGATACACGCGCTATAATAGTGTCAGAATCTGCTGTACCTATCTGTCTATCTAATTTCGCACGCACTGTAATCTGAGCGAATGCTTTAACCTGCACACCGTTCTTTGCTACTGCCTCTATCCATGGAGTACGAATAATCTTAGGTGTTACGCTAGTCTTGACAGCCTCCACTACATCACGACCCGCTAAGTCAATCGCCTTAGCAAGTCCTAAATCTAAATCTAGTTTGGCACTATGCGCTGCGATAAGAGCATTGACTACATTCTCAATATTACCGCCTGCCATTAAGTGCGTCTCTAAATCGACTATAGGAATCTTAAGTCCTGCTTTCTGTGAAACGATGAATATATTAACTAATTTCTTGTAGTCGACTTTCCTAAGTTTCATACCTATAAGTCTGAACATTGATACATGCGCGCCTGACGCCAATGCTCTAAACCATACATTCACTGGCACTAGGACTAAAATTGCTATAATTATAGCTAAAACCACTGCTAGTACGATCACTAATATTGCCCATGTAGGCATACTGGCTAATAAATTATACATATTTCACTCCTTACTCAAACCATTTACGCACCATAATGGTGTTATTCTTAATCTCGACCACCTTAATATGAGCTCCCGACTCGATGTATGAACTAATGCTCATAACATCATATATCTTACCTGCAATCTTAGCTTTGCCACCCAGATTAAGCACACTCAATGTCTTTCCTGATTTACCTATTAATTTCTTCATGTTCTTGTCAACTTTAGCATAATCGCTAGATAAGGTTGATTTCGTCTCAAATATTCCACTATGACCTAGAATGCCAGATTTCGCACTTATTACCATCAATATAACTAATATTAACAAACATCCTATAACCATTAAAACTAATGACACAGACTGTAATAAATTTAACCCATCTACAATTCGTACAATCACACCTGCTATGACTAGCAAACCTCCTGTGATACCAAAGAAACCAAAACCCGGCATCAATACTTCAACAATCAAGAAAACTAAGCCTACGCACAATAATACAGCAGGAATCCAACCCATCTCCGTGAATATAACTGCGAACTCCATATTTCACTCCTTTGACTGAATTATACTACCAAAAGCCCAAATCGTCAATACCCTTTTTGAAATTTGATGTTTATACCTAATATTACAACAAAAAAATAGGTGGATACCTATTCCTTTTTACTATTATTTTTTACTTTCCTATTCCTTATAACTGCCAAAATAAGAAATGTTATTAGCACAACAACTGCGCCGATTGCTAATATTAACTGTGGAACTTTACCAATAAAGAATGATACCACTACAAAAACAATAGAAATAACAAATAACACCCACATAGTAATATTAAGAGCTATTATTGACCTATTATGTTTGAGTGCCTGCTCGTGTTGTTCTTTCACATCGTCTGGCATCAATAGGTTCTCTCTAGGTTGAGTATAGTCGCGTAGTGAAGCTCCGCAATTCATACAAAACTTCCTATCATTCCTATTCTCATGTCCACATTTACCACAAAACATATATTCTCCTAATATTTTCATATATATTATAATATATCATTTATAATAAAGTCAAATAAACTAACTAAGCTTATTATCTCTATAATAATAGAAGAAGTATTGCTGTGCGTAGCCTGAGAGTTCTTTATATCGTGAAGTGAACACTCGAGCTATCTTCTTTCTATCAGTCTCATTGGTTTCGGTTAAATTATTGTACACTTTATTAATCCACGTATCTACCGGAAAAACAGTCTTGACACCTAATCCAAACAGCATAATGCAATTAGCCACCTTCTCTCCTATACCTTTCAATGATACGAGAAAACTAAACTGCTCATCGACTGGTAAACTCTTTAAGTGTTCAATATCTTGCTCTTTTAGGCGCTGAATAGTATCAAACATCTGTTCGGCTCGATATCCAAGACCTGCTCGCCTAAAATCTTCTATCTGTGCTCGCTTCAACTCTTTTAAAGCAGGAAAGGCAAAGTATTCGCCACAATTAGTACCAAAATGAGTGCATAGATATTCGATAGATTTCTTTATTCGTCCTATATTATTATTAGCAGAAATGATGAAACTAACTAGCATTTCATAAGCATCATTATTTATTATGCGTATACCGTATCCAAAATCTACTGCTGACTCTAAAAAGGAGTCCCGGCGTAAGATAGATTTTATTTCGCCATAGTCACGTTCTAAATCAAAGAAATGATAAAAATAATCTAAATCAGAAGAATATATCTCTATTCTATCTGGAAATGTATGAAGTATAGCCCTCTTATCTTTGGAATAGACATAAGCAATCTCACCATCTATGACAAAGCGAAATATCTGTCCACAATTAAGAGTCTGAACTACATTAAAATCGGTAGAATCGTGTATAACAATTTTTTCTAAATCTTTTATTATTCTCATTAATCTATCCTTTGTATCTTATACACAGCTACTGTGCCATATTTTTTTCTCATAACATCAATACCATTAAACTCTAAAACTATGTTATTATCCACACTTGTCTCAAACAGTATAATACCATTAGGATTCAATCTATCATTATTTAAAATATATTTTATAGCCCGTATACCATAGTCCGATGCGAACGGAGGGTCTAATAGTATTATATCAAATTTAATATTCGTTTTATTTAAAAAGGACTTGAAATCGTCATTAACGACTTGATATTGACCATCAATACTTTTTAAATTTTCTTTAATTAGGTTAATTGCTTTTGGGTTAGTGTCCACTAAGTATGTAAATCTGGCACCACGAGAGATACACTCGATACCCAAAGCACCAGTCCCAGAAAACAAATCGCACACTACCGAATCCACAATATCAAACTGAATAAGATTGAACATTGATTCTTTTACCCTATCTAAAGTAGGTTTAGTGCTAGTAATATCGAATTCTTTTAGTTTTTTACCTCTATATTTACCTGAAATAATTCTCATATAATGATAATAAATCAGTTTTTTGAAAAACACAAATGTTTTAAAAAAGTTTAGGCCAACCTAAACTCAAATTCATTATTCTGATAGTTTCTCAACTTTTTTATCTTCTGGTTTCGTCTTAATAGAAGAGCTAGACGAATCTACAAATTCTTTAATAATCAATTTGTCCTTTTTATCCATCATAAAATAAACTATAGTCATAGCGACTATGCCTACAAATAACAAAGCAATTGCCAAATACCACCATGATACTACAAAATACATAACTTACCTCTATATCACTTATATATTTATATACTAGCAAATAAAAATAATAAAGTCTAGTAAAATAAAAAAAAAGTCCGAATTCGGACTTAAACTACTTCTTTGTAGTTTTCTTGGCTGGTGTTTTAGTAGTAGCAGTCTTAGCTGGTGCCTTAGTAGTAGCAGTCTTAGTTGGCGCTGCCTTTTTAGCTGGAGCCTTAGCTGGCGCTTTAGTAGCAGTCTTAGCTGGTGCAGTCTTTGCAACTGGCTTAGTTGCAACTTTTGTTGCTGGAGCTTTTGCTGCAGTTTTAGCTGGTGCTTTAGCTGTAGTCTTTGCAACTGGCTTAGCTGGTGCTTTAGTGGCTGTTTTAGCTGGTGCTTTAGTAGTAGTGGTCTTGGCTGCCGGCTTAACTACAGATTTTGTTGCTGGCTTTTTAGTTGTGGTCTTCATTTCTTTTTCTTCCTTTTTTTCTAAATTATTTACCATTTCATCTTTGATTTCGGTCTCAACCTTAGGTTCACTCACTTTCTTTTCACTTGCCTTAGGTGCAGTTGTTTTCTTTGTCGTTGATTTAGCAACCGGTTTTGTTACTGATTTCTTTTCCGATACAGATTTAGTAGTGCTTGATTTCTTAGTTGTCTTGGCTACAGGCTTTTTCTCATCCGGATTAACTGTAGCACTCTCAACTATTTTAGACTCAGCAGCCTTCTCTTCTAACACTGGAGTACTAGTAGAATCATTAGTCTCAGCAGTATTAGCTACTGGGGCAACTCCCTCCGAACTCTCTGTCTCAACACTCAAAACTTTGTCTTGAAAATCCTTCATAATCTTGCGGTCACGCCTATCCAACACGATAAGAGCAACTATCAGACCTACGATGATGACTGCTATGATTATAACCATCCACCACCAATTTAATGCAATAAATTCTTTCATAAAAAAATCCCCCTTAGTTAAAAGTGCGATCTACACTTTTACTTTATGGGATTATTTTATCACAATGATTTTATAAATACAAATGATTTTAATAAGTTTTTTTACAAATTTCTACAAATTTATAATAATATACAGAGAATACCGCCCTTACCTTCATTCACAATACGAGAAAGTGTTTTCCTTAATTTATTTTGAAGATTGACTGGCATAGATGTGAGTTTATTATTCAAGCCTTCATTAACCAAACTCTCTAAAGATTTTCCGAACATATTAGTCTGCCAAATTCCTTGCGGATTATTTTCAAACTCTTGGAGCAAATATTTTGCCAAATCTTCGCTCTGTTCGTATCCACCCATGATTGGACTAACCTCTGTCTCTACATTGACTTTCATGATATGAAGACTAGGTGCTTGTGCCTTTAATTTCACACCACATCTACCGCCCTGATGTACTATCTCTGGCTCTTTTAATTCCATCTCATCGAGCGTAGGGATAACGATACCATATCCTGTCTCATCAACCTCAGCAAGCGCCGATGCTATCTTATCATATTTACGCTTCGCATTGGTCAAATCCTTAAGTGAATTCACGAGTTCGTAGTCGTCCTTTATCTCAGTGCCACATTGCTCGCTAAGTACGCGATAAAACAAGCCTTCTTTCGCTACTACATCAAAAGTAACCGCACCTAAACCCATCTCAATATTGCTAGTGAGAATTGGGTCAAAGTTTTCACTACTCTCAAAAAGTACTTTATTTGTATTGAAATCTCCTATTCTACCTGCATCTCCTATCGCCTCGCTTACTGAATCTAATACTTCACGCACGGTAGGATTATCTATTGGTAATGGCTTCAACCATCTTGGCATACGGATGTTAACTACTTCTATTGGAAATTCTTTTAAAATCTCAGTCATGATATTGTCCACATCTTCCTTTTTTAATTCATTAATATTAATAGGTATTACACTTGAATCGTATTTTTCAGTCAAATTTTTTGCTAATTCTACCGTCTTCATATCAGTAGGAGTAGTAGTATTAAGTAATATAACGAAAGGTTTACCAGTAGCTTTTAATTGACTCACTGTTCGCTCTTCTGCCTCTACATAGTCCTTTCTCGTAATTTCTCCAATACTGCCATCTGTTGTCACCGCTATTGCGATGGTCGAATGATCATTAATCACTTTTTCTGTACCAATAACCGCCGCCTGAGTGAAAGGTATAGCTTCATCACTCCAAGGAGTTTTTACTAGTCTTGGCTTATCGCCATCAAACGCCCCAACTGCACCATCCACCATATAGCCTACACAATCAATCAGTCGTACTGACATGGTGGTTGCACCGATTTTCATCTTGACCGCTTCGTTAGGTACGAATTGTGGTTTTGTAGTCATAACCATATTACCTGCACTGGCTTGCGGTAATTCATCATTAGCACGCTCCCTATCGTGTTTATTAGTGATGTTGCTTAAGACGAAATTTTGTATAAATTTTTGTATAAATGTGGATTTCCCACATCTCACAGGCCCAACCACACCGATATACACATCTCCATTGGTACGACGAGCTATATCTGTGTAGATGCTAGAATTTTTGTCCATTATTTCCTCCAATCTAGTCTACATTATGTGAAAAAGATAGAGATTATGACCTAGTAAATAAAAAAAGTTGATGCGAATACACCAACATTTAATTATGACTTTCTTTATTTCCGAGATTAAACACTTTCATTATTTCTTCGAGTCCCATAGTAGGATGCAGTGCCTCATTAAAATCAAACCCACTTTTTGAAGCATTGTTGATTAAATCGTCACTAGGACCACCCCGTTTTAAATCTCCGCCATTTACTTTCTTGCTATCAAAACAATCTATGATATTGTGTAATAGTTTCTTGATTGGATCATCCACTACAGGAGCCTTCTTCACATCAAACGATAGCGAATTTGCGCTCTTCTCTTTTAGACCTTCATATACCATAGACCTGAAACGTTCACTCATCTCTTTTAGTTCTACATCTTTAGTTAATTCCGGATATTTAGCGTACAATTCATTGATTATCTGCTCCATTCTAAGATACATCAATCTACTGCGTTGAATATCAAGCGAATATAGTTTCTTCCTGCTAGCTTCAAGTTGATTAGCATGCTCCATGCTGGCTATAATGGCACTAGATATTGATTGCTCTTTTTGTTTGTAATCTTCAATAGTTACATGCAGGGCTGAAATAGTATCTTTTTGCTCGGTCACCTTTGCTCTAAGTCTAGCAATCTCTGCTTGCAACTCGTTCTCTCTCTTGTCCATTATTTTCTCCTTTTTTTATTCATAATGATATTTATTGTGAAATATAGTATAAACCATACTACCAAAAGTACTATCATGAGCCATAATACAATCAGATTCTGTACGAATAATAATATTATTAGACCAAATCCTAAAAATAAAACACATAATTTAAACTGCAATTTATCCTTAAAGTAAATTCCTGTAAAGAAACTCGCAAATGATAGAGCTAGCAGATAGTACGGCCAGAATTGATTGGCATCCACGCCTAATCTAGTCTGAACAAAGTATAGCACAAAATTCAGCACTCCGCAAAGCAATAATGTAATGCCGAAAAACATACTGCTGTCGATTTTCAATGAAAAAGCTCGAACAATCAGTAATACACCTATTAGCATTAATGAAACGGCGAAACTGATTCGAAAGAACGGAAAATTGATAGGCAAAAGATCCAGTATAAAACATACTAAATTGACTAACAACACTGAGATATAGAGTATTTTAGATTTTTTGCCCATTCTTTTTCTTCCTAATAAAATTATAAACTATGATAATTGTACCTAGTATAACCAAAATAATACTTAAAGCTTGCGATACTCGAATACTACTAGAGCCTAAGAATAAAGAATCTCCCCTAAAACCCTCTATAATAGTCCTACCTACTCCATACCATAGTAGATAACTCGCCACAGTGTCAGACTTCGTATCCGAACGGAAATACACCAAAAGTAGTAGAGCGACTCCTACGAAATTCCAGAGACTTTCATACAACTGTGTCGCCAAATGCCATGTATAAACGCCTGAACCTTCATAACTCTCAATAAGCACAGAGAATGGGAACCATTGTAGATTCGGATTAGTCACTTCTACTCCGTAACAACATTGCGAGAAGAAACAGCCAATTCTACCTATCCCCTGACCCAAGATAAGACATGGAGCACATATATCTAGTAAATCAATGATGATTCTAAAATTCTTCTTAATAAGTGCGAATATAAGTATACCTATCACGCCACCTATCACACCGCCTAGGACTGCTAGACCGCCTTTTTTGATATTAAAGAAATCCAAAAAAGTATAATCAGCGTTGTGGAATAGACAATAATATATTCTCGCTCCCAGCACTGCAAATGGTAGAACAATAAGCGCAAGCAATAGAATATCATCACTCTTGATACCACGCTTCTTGGCTAGCTTGCACGCCAGTATTACTCCAACGAACATAGAAACAGCCATGATTATGCCGTAAAAGCTAATCTCTAAGCTACCTATAAAAAAACTCTTGGGCGGAACTGTATACATGTTTCTATAATATTCTAAGATATGATTATAAAAAATGCAACTAAAATTCTGGCTGATTTTGTCAGTCTTTTAATAAATCGGTTTGAAAAAGAAATATTCATTGAGCGTAGTAAATTTGAGTAAACATCTTGACTACATAAACAACCGAAGCATTAAAAACACAAATCTAGTCTGATATTTCTACTAATATATAATATATAAGGTATATTATTATAGTGGTATCACAAAAAATACAATATTCACATATGAACATATATGAAATATTTCGGTACTGACGGCATTAGAGGTGTAATCGATAATGGTTTAGATAAAAAATTAATTTTAAAAGTTGCCAAAGCACTCGTCTCATTCTATCAAATACATAATCTAAAGCCTTTATTAATCGTAGGCAATGATTCAAGAATCAGTAGTGACTATATACTAAATATTTGCGCTAGTGTACTACTAAAGCACGGAATTGAAATACATAATGTAGGTATTTGCTCTAGCCCTGCTCTCGCCTATCTCACTAGAAAATTCAACTATCCGCTAGGAATGATGATATCCGCATCACACAATCCAAGCGAATATAATGGGATAAAGTTTTTCAATGCTAAGGGCGAAAAAATCTCTTTTGAATCAGAAGAAGAATTATCAAATTTAATCTCTAATGCGAGAGAAAAACATAATGCTAATTATGTTAGACTATTAGACAAACACACTCTCATTAATTCGTATATAGAATATATAAAAAGTATCAAAAAATGCAGTCAACATTGTATCATAGATTGCGCGAATGGTGGCACGAGTGAGATAGCAAAATTAGTATTTAAAAATGCTAATTTAATTTACTCAAAACCTGATGGCACGAATATAAATAGAAACTGCGGTTGTACGAATATCGAACTACTCCGACTAATGTGTATTAAGTCGAAAACAATAGCTGTCAGCCTAGACGGAGACGGCGATAGAGTCCATATGATAAGTGAGTCTGGACAAATAATAAATGGAGATAAGTTATTGTATATTTTATCTAAATATTATCTCAATTCTAAAGACAAAATCGTGGGCACGATTTATACTAATACTGCCATCGAAAAGGCTCTAGCAAAAAATAATATCACACTCGTGCGTGCGACTGTCGGAGACAAAAATGTCCTACTAAAAATGAAAGAAGAAAACGCTAGTATAGGCGGAGAAAGCTCGGGGCATATCGTAATAAAAAAATATACTAATACCGGAGACGGACTACTCGTCTCTATCATTATAATGAATATAATGCAAGCCACCAAAAAGAATCTAGATGAATTATTAGACGATTATACCGACTATCATAGACTAATGGAAAATATTAAACTAGAGAGTGAATTTGAGCTAACAAATGAACTAAAAAATTTAATAAAAAAATACGAAAAAGAAAATTTCAGAATAATAATCCGACCTAGTGGCACAGAGCCTGTACTACGCATTATGGTAGAACATAAGGATAGAAAAAAAGCAGAAAATTGTCTAAATTTGATAAAAAAACATATAAAACTCGCTAAAAATTAGCGTTTTTTATTATTTTTTTAATTTTTCAACATAAATTGATTCTTTGAAAATTTTTATGTCAAGCATGATTAAGTAACGACATGTAAAAAAATTTCTTATACAGCATCCAAAAAATAAGTAATATAATAATTTACTTATCTGTAGAATTTTGTTATAATATTTGTATGAATTATGTACTTAATGATGACTGGAGCGCAATGTTAAAAGACCGCTTTCCTATTGAATACAAGCGTGAACTTTTCTCCTGGCTCGAAAGCGAATATGCGACAAAAACAATCTTTCCACCGAAAGAAAAAATCTTTAATGCACTGAATGCTGTACCTATCAAAAATGTGAAAGTTGTGATAATAGGACAAGACCCATATCACACGAAAGGTCAGGCGGACGGATTAGCCTTTAGCTGTCATAACGGCACACCACAACCAAGTCTAAAAAATATCTTCAAAGAGATTCATTCCGACCTTGGAATCGAAATGAGCGAGTCGACCGATTTGACCGCTTGGGCTAAGCAGGGCGTGATACTCTTAAACACCAGTCTGACGGTAATCGAGCATCTCCCTGCCAGCCACAGTAACGAGCGTTGGCACACCTTCACTCGTGAGATAATCAAAATACTAAACGAACAAAATCAACCTATCGTATTCATGCTATGGGGCAATCATGCTAAGTCATTCTTGCCACTACTAACTAACCCTAATCATTTGGTACTACAGTCCGCCCACCCTAGCCCATTCTCAGCTAGCAAGTTCTTCGGATGCAGACACTTCTCTAAATGTAATGAATTTCTATCGGCACATGGTATCGAGCCGATTGATTGGAAAATCTAAATCATCTCTTCTTCGTCATCTGCTTTTTGCAATTCTTTACCGATTCTGAAACCTAAGCGAAAGGTGTCCATACACTCTTCGTCTCTCACACTGAACATATGCCAGACTAAATCATATCTGAAAGATCGAAATAGTTTTTTCTGCTCATCATCTAGACTATCAAGTAAAAGCTTCTCCCTTTCGTTTAGCTCTGATAAATGAATAGATTCCTTTTCATCCCAGTCCAAACTCAACATACCTGAGTTCATGCAAATTTCAAATACACTTTCTAATTTCATAAATACTCCTTTGTCATAAATATTTAGACATTTTCATTATTGCATTTAAATTGATATTTGTCAACAGTTTTGTCATAAAATATTATACATTATTTAAAATTTTATTTATTATGCTAGAATTATTATATGAATGAAAGATTAAAGGAACTAAGAAAGAACAAAAAATTAAGTATTAGAGAAATGGCAAAACTATTAAATCTTACAAAAGACACTTATAACAATTATGAAAGAGGAATAAGTAAAATGCCTTGTGATGTCTTATATAATATTTGTAAATTATTTAATACTTCGGCAGATTACCTTTTAGGACTCGTAGATTTTATTTAAATGATATGGTATTAAACTTATGAAAGAAAAATCTATCAGTGAAAAATTAAAAACTTTAAGAGTAAGTAAACACCTTACTACTCGCGATGTTGCAAAAGCATTAAATATTGGTACAGGAACTTACTCGAATTATGAAACTGGCAAATGCAAACCATCTTTTGACATATTAATAAGTATATGTAAGTATTTCAATGTGTCTGCAGATTATCTTTTGGGTTTGTCAGATATTGATTAATGATTATGAGCAATATTATCAGTAAAAGATTAAAAGAACTAAGAAATAGAGAAAAACTTAGTATAAGAGGTTTGACAAAATTAATTAATATTTCGCCAAGCACTTATTTTTATTACGAAAAAGGTACTCGTATTTTACCTTGTGATGTTTTGGTGACTATTTGTAAATTCTATAATGTTCCGTCTGATTATATTGTTGGTTTAGTAGATATATATTAAATCATTTGACTTATGCTCTTTGCTTATATATAATATAGGTATGTTTAGTTTCATATTAGGATTAGTCATTATTTGCTACTGCATTCTACCTGTCAAACTGTAGATAGTGTGTTTGCTGTAGGTGTGTCAGCATTCCGCTGACATTTTTTAAAAGGAGAATTCATGAAGAAAGAACAAGGTAATCTAGATTATGTCAAAATGGAAGAAGGTGTACTGAAATTTTGGCAGGAAAATGATATTTTCAATAAATTAAAGACCAAGAATAAAAAGACTGGTAAATATTTCGCTACCCTAGATGGTCCTATCACTGCCAACTACAATATGGGGCTACACCATGCGTATGGTAGGACATTCAAAGATGCGATGATTAAATTCCATGCGTTATGCGGATGCGACCAGCATTATCAGAACGGATTTGATGCACATGGCTTGCCTGTCGAGCTTAGAGTCGAAGGCGAACTGGGACTGGATAGTAAGCGCGAAATTGAAGCGTATGGCATGGATAAATTCGTGAAGAAATGTATGGAGACGGTGGACAAATACTCTGCCTCTCAGACTGAATCATCAATTCGTCTCGGTCAATGGATGAACTGGGATGATAGTTATTATACCAATAGTGACGAGAATATCACTGCTATATGGCATTTCTTAAAGAAGTGTCAAGAAAAAAACTGGATAGCAAATAGTCATCGTATCATGCGCTGGTGTACTCGCTGTGGAACGAGTATATCAGACCACGAGATGACGGATGATGACGCATACAAGAGCGTGACCTGTCTCGCTATCTTCTTCCGTTGTCCTATCAAGAATACTAATAACGATATGCTAGTCTGGACTACTACTCCATGGACACTGACATCTAATGTGGCGATTGCGGTCAATCCTGAGCTCGAGTACAATATCGTTAAACTAAAATCAAGTGATAGAAATGTAATTGTATGCAAGAATGCTATGAAAGTACTAAAAGATGATGTCGCAAGTGTACTTGAAACCAAGAAAGGAAGCAAGCTGGTAGGTTTAACATATGAGACCTGTTTCCCTGAACTAGAAGAACAGAACTTCGAGCATAAGATAGTCGCTTGGGATGAAGTCAGTGCAGATGAAGGTACTGGAGCTGTCCATATTGCTCCGGGATGTGGAGATGCGGACTTTGAGTTGGGCAAAAAATTGGGGTTACCTAGTATCTGCCCTATTGACGAGGCAGGTAATTATTACAAAAACTTTGGTGTATTCGCCGGAAGAAATGCGAATACCGATGAGACTCGTGATTTTGTATTCGAACTCATGAAAGAGCGAAATAAGACCTACTATATACACAAATATACTCACAGCTATCCGCACTGCTGGAGATGTAAGCATCCACTACTATTTAGATTAGTTGACCAGTGGGTAATCAAGATGGATGAGCTTCGTCCGCAGTTGATTAAAGCTATAGATGATGTCGAATTTAATCCTGACTTCATGAAAAAGCGTATGCTCGACTGGCTCAATAACATGGGCGATTGGGCTATCTCTCGCTCGAGATATTATGGAATACCATTGCCTTTCTACCCTTGTGAGAATTGCGGACATGTGACTGTAGTTGGCTCTATTGATGAACTCAAGAAACTATCTAGTCCTGCGGAAGTGGATGCTATGCCACATATTCATAGACCATATATCGATAAAATCAAGATTAATTGTCCACATTGCAGTGCTAAAGTTGCTCGTATCAAAGATGTCGGCGACTGCTGGCTAGATGCCGGTATCACGCCATTTAGTACTAAAAAATATTTTTCTGACAAAGATTTCTTCAATAAAAACTTCCCTGTCGAATGTGTAATAGAGGGAAAGGAGCAAGTGAGACTATGGTTCTACTCGCTACTAGTCATGAGTGTGGTGCTGACTGGAAAAGCTCCATACAAGCGTATCGGTACTACCCCAATGCTACTCGCTCAGGACGGAAAGAAATTATCTAAATCTAGTCCGAATAACATTCCGTTAGATACCGCATTCGCTGAGATTGGTGCCGATGTCATTCGATATAATTTCGTCGCTACTCCACTCGTGAATGATGTAAAATTCGGTCGTGATACTTGTGACGAAGTGAAGAGAAAATTGTTAGGACTATGGAATGCTTATATATTCCTAAATACCTATGCATATATTGACAAACCTGATTTGACAGGTTACACACCTAAAGAGAGTGAGCTTACCTTTATGGACAAGTGGCTCATCAATCGTGTGAACGAATTTACTCGTGACTCGTTCGACGCATATAGTCATGAAAATTTCGGTACTGTCGCTAAAGATTTTGAAGTGCTAGTTGACGAGCTTACCAACTGGTATATTCGTAACAATCGTAGGCGTTTCTATAAGAGTGAGAATAACACTGACACATTGAATGCATATTTCTGCCTAAATTATTGTATCAAAAATATCGCTATGGTAATGTTCCCTATCATTCCTTTCATAAGCGAATATTTGTGGCAAAATACAGTGCGTGAATTGGACAAAAATGCAAGTGAAAGTGTCGCTCTAAATGGCTATACAATCGCTGAATATAAAGTAAAAGACACCGGATTAACCAAAAAGACTGACATTGTGAGAAATATATTCACTATGGCAAGTAAGTTAAGAAACGAAAATCAAATTAAAGTAAAGCAACCGCTCAAGACTCTATATGTCAATGGAAATGACGAAGTAGCTAGTGCTGTCAAAATCTATCGTGACATTATCGAGAGTGAACTTAACATAAAAGATGTTGTAATGGAGAGTGATAATTCAATCTTCAATGACGAATATCTAGTGCTAGACTTTAGGCGTGCAGGTGCGGTGCTTAAAGGCGATGTACAGAAAGTGAAGAATCTACTAGTAAGTGCTAGTGATGACGAGATGCGTCTCATGGTAGCAGGTTATAAGAGTGGCTTCGTGACCGTGGGTGAATTTAAGAGTCTACCTAGTGAGCTATTCTCTATCGCTACTAAACCTAAGAGCGAATATGTGATAGCGAGCGAGGGCGATATCACTGTAGTACTAGATGTCACTATCAATCGTGAATTGATGCTAGAAGGACTAGCTCGTGAACTAATCCGCTCGGCACAAGTAATGCGAAAAGATGCTGGCTTCAATGTAGAAGATAGAATCTATCTTGAATTCATAACTGACGGAAATGATTTGACTGAAATACTAAATAAATTTAGCGATAAAATCAAATCCGAGTTGCTAGCAAAAGAAATCAAAAAACTTGACAATTCCGAATTCAAGCAAACTACTGAAATCGGAGATGAAAAAGTCACAATAAAAATGAAAAGAGTGTAGTTTTACACTCTTTTTTATCTATATATACCGCATAAATTCTATAATATCTGTACTACTGCGGTGGAATATGCGTCAGTGTGTGAAATACTAATATCTATAGTGGAATTTTTTGATTTAGTTGTATTTTCACTTGGTTTTTCGCTATTTTTGGGGCTGATTTTAAAATTTTTATTTAATTTTTCATTATTTAATAACGATTGAACATATGATGAAATTTTAATATATGGCTTATTCGTGTCGGTGTGGAGAATCTCGATTTTCTTATACTCTATAGACTGATTATTTAGAGCTTTCACTAGTGCTTCCTTTACACAAAAAAAACCGCAAAAATGCCGAGCTGGGTTTCCCTGTTTTAGTGCATATTCAATTTCGGCGGGAGTAAAAATTCGCTTTAATTTCTTCTCATCCCAGCCTAAAAATCTATCATTTCGCTCTATATCTATTCCTATCATAATTTCTCCATTTTTGATTCTTCACTATATTGCACTAGTACGAAGTCAGTTCTTGTGAAAAACAATATTTATAATATTTAGCGTAGTCGAGATGTCTTTACTAACTTTACTCTTCATTATTTTTGACTACGCGTCTAATGGTATCGTAACTATAGCCCTGCGAATATAGTCGACGCATTAATTTCTCTGTATTTTCTTTCGTTATCTCTCTAGCGCGGAAGAATTTATTGACTTCACGCTCACAGGATGAAATTTCGTCCACTTCTACTAATTGAGTATCAAATATATCACTTTTAATACCGAATGAGGAGAGTTTCTGCCTTAATTTATTTCGGCTAAAATTCGGATTTGATTTGATATACGAACTGACGAAATTGGTGTCATTTATTATATTATATTCTTTCAGCTTCTTCACTACTGCATTGATTGTGGCAGTTTTAAATTCTTTTTTATATAAATAGTCTCGTAATTGCTTCTCGCTCTTGATAGCGTTGGTCATATACTTAATAGCAGTATTCAATGCAATTAGTTCCATACTCTCTGACAACGCATTAAAAAACTTTTCATCACTAAGCTCGCCGACTGCGATACCAAATTTCACTATTATATCACTATGTAATAAATATTCGCCCATATTCGTAGAAACTAGGAATATATTTGAATTCTTACTTGATTTTAATGCAATTTTAATAATATTCATACATTCATTATAACATATATAAATTTGAAAAGAAACTTAATATATAAAACTTGACAAATTATTTAATTGCAACATTAAACATATTAATTTTTAGTTTAAATTTACAAAAAATTAAGTGACTCTTTCGGAATTCACTTCATGTTTATCAATTTATAAATCTGTATTATGGTCGGTGTTGGCTGAATCTTCATTTAATGTCTCTTCTACTTTCTTTTTCTTTTCTTCTCGTCTATGCTGTTTTTCCATTTTTGCTATTAATTTACGCTCCTGTCTCTATTGTTTCATAGACTCTCTATAATCTCTATTTAACTTCTTTAGAATTAAGCGTTCGTCAACTGCATCTTTTTTCTCGACTGCCTTTGCTTTCTCTATCTCGGCTCTAAGTTTCTCCATCTCATCTGCATGTTCTTCATAGTATCTAGCCATTGACTCAAAATCACATTTATAAAATTTTTGTGAATTAGTATCTAGAATAACTGAACTGCATGCAATACCAATTCCAAAAAGTCCTAATGATAGAGCTGGAACTAACGTTATGAGTGAGAGTGTGGCTAATATTGTAGTTAATCCAATGCACACCAATCCTATTGACGCTAGCGTAATCTTACCTATTAATAATGATGATTTAGATTTTCTCTGTTTCTCCGCCAAATTTTTTAAACCATTAAGCCCTAAAGTCGCCATTCCCTGTTTCTCTTCGTCTGTTAGACGAGCGACAAATTCATCATATCTTTCTTCTGCCTCCCTAACTTTTTGCTCCTTTCTAAATTGAATTTCTTCTTCTTTCATTTTTCTAGTGGCTTCTTTCTCTGACATTCTCAAGTGTTTTAAAGCCTGCTTTTCTTCTTTAGTCATAATACCTCTTATGAATCTTTCGAATTCAACTCTAGTATACCCCCCCCCTTTTTCAAATTTTGACAAGGGGTTTTTAAAAAATTTTTAGAAAAACTAAAAAAATTTGCTATAGTCTAAATAAAAATTAATATCAATATTTATTTTATAAATTTAGTTAATATACTTTTAAATATTTTCATTATTTAGGTTATTATGTTATAATTGATATAGTATTAAGGGGGAAATATGAAGATTGAAAATATCGTAGCATACGAAGTAATCGACAGCCGAGGCAATCCTACTGTGGAATGTGAAGTTACGCTCGAAAATGGAGTGCGAGTTAGTGCTATTGTGCCTAGCGGAGCATCTACTGGCGAGCGTGAAGCATTGGAACTAAGAGATGGCGGCACTCGCTTCCATGGTAAAGGCGTATTAAAGGCAGTAGAAAATGTAAACAAAATCATATCAAAAGCAATCATCGGTATGGATGTAGCAAAGCAAGAACTAATTGATAAAAAAATGCTAGAATTAGATGGCACTGAATTCAAAAATAATCTCGGTGCTAATGCGATTCTTTCTGTGAGTCTCGCTGTAGCACGAGCCAATGCCTTAAATAGAAATAAACCACTATTCAAAACATTTGGTAACGGCACTACTCTACCTGTACCTATGATGAATGTCATCAATGGTGGTGCGCATGCGGACAGCAATGTGGACTTTCAAGAATATATGATTGTACCTGTAGGTGCTAAGACTTTTAGTGAAGCGATGCAATTTGCCGGGGAGACATTCGTAGAACTAAAAAAAGTATTAAAATCTATGGGCTACCCTACAGCTGTCGGCGATGAGGGTGGCTTTGCTCCAAATTTCAAAGACAATGAGCAACCATTGCAAGCGATAGTCCAAGCTATCAAAAATGCCGGATACGAGCCTAAAAAAGACATTGCCATCGCTATGGATGTAGCTGCAAGTGAATTTTATAATCCTAAGACCAAAAAATATGATTTAACGAAAAGTAATGGCGGAAGTCTCACTACCGCACAAATGATAAAATGGTATACTGAACTCATCAAGACCTATCCTATAATCTCTATAGAGGACCCACTCGGCGAAAATGACTGGGACGGCTGGGCGAAGATGACTGAACGGTTGGGCAACAAAATTCAAATCGTGGGCGATGATATATTCGTAACCAATCCTAAAATATTAAAGGAAGGTATTGAGAAAAAGGTCGCTAATGCAATCCTAATCAAACTCAATCAAATCGGAACTCTAACTGAAACACTCGAGACTATTAAACTCGCTCAAGACAATGGATACAAGACTATCATCTCACATCGCAGTGGCGAGAGTGAAGATACTACTATTGCAGACCTCGCAGTCGGTCTGGATGCAGGTCAAATCAAGTCCGGTTCGATATGCAGAACTGACAGAGTAGCAAAATACAATCAATTAATTAGAATTGAGAGAAATCTAGGGAAAAAGGCAAAGTTTAAATTATGATAATCACTATTGATGGTCCAGCTGGAAGTGGAAAATCTACCATTGCAGAACATTTAGCTAAAAGGCTTAATTTTATCCATTTTAATTCAGGTTCACTTTATCGTGGAGTGACTGCATATTTTCTAGATAAAAAAATTGATTTTTATAACATTACAGATAGAGAATTAACGAAACTAAAACTCACTACTCTATTTATAGATAATATACAATATGTATATGTCAATGATATAGACTACACTTCGAGATTACGAGACAATGAAGTAAGTATAAGTTCTCCTCTAGTCAGCAATGATAAGCGTATTCGTGAAATTATTGATACCTGTCAACGAAAATTCGGCAGTAAGAATAATATCGTGATAGATGGTCGAGATACTGGGAGTTTCGTATTCCCTAATGCCGATGTCAAATTCTATCTCGAGTGTTCACTAGACGAGCGAGCAAGAAGAAGATTCAAGGAAGAAAAGTCTAAGAAAACCAAAATAAAATTAAAAGACATTAAAGAACAAATCCGAGCAAGAGATGAATTCGATATGACGAAACAAGTAGCTCGTCTAGTCGTACCAGATGGCGCTATTATCGTCGATTCTACTAAACTTAGTATTGAACAAGTAGTAGATAAAATGCTTACTTTTATAACTATAAAATAAAAATATTTAGACATAGAAAGTATATAAAACATCTATGTCTTTTTAATTTTCTATCAAAATAGTAATATTAATATATAATATAGTGAAAAATTGAAAAAATTTTAAAAATCGGTATTGACAAAATCTCGTTTGCGTATTATACTATCAGTAATTAAAGATTAATTCTTTATTGGAGGGGAATATGGCAACAACAAATATGCCGGTTACTATTAAAGACATTGTAGTATTATTTAATGAATATTTAGCGGAAGATGCTGCTACTAGTTTTTCAGACTATTTAAACCATCGTAATACCTATGATACTCATAAAGGGGTATTAAATGTAGCTTATGATGAGTCAGCTCATACTCTAACTGATATGAAAAGAGATAGTATAATCAATCGTAGACTAGCTGATCCTACAGCAATCGTGGATACTCATTATTTCAATGACCCAGATTTTGATACTAAATATAAGGAAAAGTATGAAGAATTTATAGCTTTCGTTGATGGTTTAGCTAATGGCGAAGTTCAAATTTATGAAAAAGCTCATGTAATTGCTCCTATTATTAGAACTTCTATTGGGAAAGGAAAGCGTCTAAATATTGATGACCCAGAGAAATTATGGATACAGTATTTTGATTTTTATGATAATACTGAAGAGACAGCGATTAATCAACCTTTCACTTTAAGAAAGATGAAACCTAAACGTACTTTTGCGCTTAAAAAGATTGGTATACCTGCCTTAGCCACTGGTGTAGCATGCTCTATTTTTGGTAGTATATATGGTGCTGCTGGTGTACTAGGTGTTACCCCTGCGCTAACAGGTAATGCCTGGGCAGATATCAGTTCACTCGCTATAGTTGGTCTATTTGGCGGTAGTGTGGTTGCTGCCACATTAATAGTTTTAAAAGATGTATTTACTAAGAGACACTATCAAAAAGTTTATGGTAGAAAAAATGCTGAAAATAATAATATCCTAAATTCTGATACAGATTTAGTAGATATTATGGATTTATTATCATCTACGACGCCTTTAACTAAAAAACAAATTAGACAAATTAAAAAAGCCAAATCTGAAATGCCTTTAGTACTCTTGATGAAAATGATGCAAGACACTGAAGCTGAAATAATAACATTAAATGCTTCTGATAATCCTTTCAAAAAGTTAAAAGCTTGGAGATTAATGAAGAAAAACAGAAATAGATTACATGAAGTAATGGACACTAAATACAAATTAGAATTCGATGCTACACAGATTGATGTTAGTGATGCTATTAGGCGTGCCCGCTATGATGAATTTACTGGAACATACATGAATGCTTTCTTAGAGGAATTTATGGCTAACAATCGCTATGGCGATATCGTAGTTAGACATTATGAGACTACTCCAGATGATATGGCTGATATGCTTGATAAATCTGCAGTCAAGTCAGCTAAGAAGAACAAAAATAAAATAGGTCTATTAAATCAAGCTTATTTAAGAAAAATGCTAAAGATGTATGACGAACTATATGGATTAACTCCAAGAACTCCACCTATTATACCTGTTGCTCCCGTTCCTCCTGTAACTCCTGTTATTCCTATTACTTCTGTTGTTCCTGTTACTCCTGTTGTTCCTGTTACTCCTGTTGTTCCTGTTACTCCTGTTGTTCCTGTTCCCCCAAGAACTCCGAGAGTTGTAGTATTAACCCCAAGCAGTAAAATGGGTTCATTCTATTCAGTAAAATTGAATAAAGATACAAATGAAGTAACCGTTACTCTAGACTATGCAGTAGACAAATCAAAGAAAGGTAGAGATGTTACATTTACTATTCCTGATAAATATTTAGAAGGAAAAGGTAAGACTGCTCGTAAGACTACACTTATAGATATTTGTGGTAAAGTAGCTGGTCATCTAAGAGATGCTGGTACACCTAAGTCTGACGCAGATATCCAAGTATTAGTAGATGATGTAATAGATGGCATTACTGCAGCATCAGCATTTGATATAATATAGTATATATAAAAACTGGCAATCGCCAGTTTTTTATTTTCAGATCTTTCAACAAATTGCCCAATATCGACATATGTCTAATGGAAACAGAACATTCACAAAAACATAAGGTAGTAAAGAGCGCAAAATTGAGAATAATTAACTATCATAAAAAAACCACCAAATAAACTGGTGGTCTTTTTTTAATAATTTTTAGACTCTACTTCGAAATATGCTTGTGGATGAGCGCATACTGGACAAACTTTAGGAGCTGTCTTACCTACATGTTTGTGTCCGCAGTTACGGCATACCCATACTACTACTTCTTTCTTCACAAAGCATTTATTTTTCTTCACATTCTCAAGTAATGCATTGTATCTAGCCTCATGCTCAGCTTCAATTTTAGCTACACCTTCAAACATTTTAGCAATAGCGGTAAAGCCCTCTTTCTTCGCTGTAGCGGCAAACTCCTTATACATAGTCGTATGCTCATAATTCTCGCCTGAAGCCGCATCCTTAAGATTGGTCAATGTGTCTGGCACAGCTCCACCATGTAATAGTTTGAACCACATTTTAGCGTGCTCTTTCTCGTTGTCTGCAGTCTCAGTGAAAATGGCTGCTATCTGCTCGTAGCCGTCTTTCTTCGCTTGACTAGCATAATATGCATATTTATTCCTAGCCTGACTCTCCCCTGCAAATGCGGTCATAAGATTTTGTTCGGTTTTACTACCTTTTAATTCCATACTTTCCTCCTTAAATTGTACTTTAATATTATAGAAAATATTTTAATGAAAAGCAAACATTTTAATTATCATAGCTAATAAAATTTATTAATTCTTTATAACTTTGATTGCTACGATGCCCTAATTTTCTTAATCTGTAACCGAACTAGATTCTCACGAAGCTGAAGTCTCTCAGAATGACGAAGAATAATTCCGATTTTACGGAAATGCGAGTAGTGTCACAACGAGTGCCTTGAGCGTCTAGGGTCCCCACAAGAAATGGTTCGCAGTGGGATAATTAGCGATACGAAACGGAGTTGTGATACTACGAGTCTTATTTATTTTTATCTATCTTTTTTCTTTATCAGTCCTTTTTCTCTACCATTATTACTTGGAGTGTAGTACACTCTATCTTTTAGGGTATCTGGAAGATATTGTTGCTTCACATAACCGCCGTAATCGTGTGGATATTTATATTTTGCCGGATTTTTGATATCATAATGTTGATTTTTTAAATGCTCGGGAACATTGTCGTCTGGATGATATGTAGCGTCATCTTTCGCCTTATTTAATGCCATTACTACACTATTCGATTTCTCAGCCTCGCAAGTGTATATTATCGCGTGGGCAAGCGGAATATTGCCTTCTGGCATGCCAAGATTTTTAACAGCATTCATTGCTACCATAGCTAGCAGTGCAGCATTACTATCAGCCATTCCTACATCTTCGCTAGCATGTGCTATCAGTCTACGGCAAATAAGCAATGGGTCACAACCTGCCACTATTAAACGCTCGGCATAATACAGAGCTGCGTCACTATCACTACCCCTTAAGCTCTTGCAAAACGCACTGAGCATATCGTAATAAGTGTTTTCATCCACCGAGATGATTGGTTGTTGAATACACTGGCTCGCCACGGTTTTATCTATATTAATAATGCCTTTTTTATCAGGTTTTGTAGTAGTGACCGCTAGTTCTAGTGCATTATAAGCGGAACGCAGATCCCCATTGCTAAACATAGCAAAATGGTTGAGTGCGTCTATACTAAGTTCAACTTTTAGTCTACCGAAGCCTCGTTCTTCGTCCTTAATCGCACGGATAAGTGCGTCTTTTATGTCATCCGCATTCAGTGACTCAAACTTAAATATCCTACATCTGCTAACAATAGCTGGCGTCATGCTGACATGAGGATTCTCGGTAGTCGTACCGATGAATGTAATATATCCACGCTCGACAGCCTCAAGCACACTATCGCTCTGAGCCTTGCTCCATCTATGGCACTCGTCTAGGATTAAAATCGTGCTTTTACCTATCAATTCAAAATGCTTTTTTGCACTCTCTATCACTCGTTTCGCATCTGCTACACCACTAGATACGGCGTTGAGTTTCTCATACTCTAGACCTAGTGAATTAGCTATTATGTACGCTAACGTCGTCTTGCCTACTCCTGGCGTGCCATAAAAAATACAACTACCCAGTCTATTCACTGACAAGGCTCTGCGTATGAGACTATCTTTCCCTACTATATGAGTCTGACCGACAAATTCGTCCAGCGTGCGAGCACGCATACGTTCGGCTAGTGGAGTATTGTCAATACTAACTTCGTCATTAATCTTTTTCATATTAAAATTATAACATATAATGAAAAAATAGTAAAATAGTTAATTGATTTTCACTACTTTCATTTTGTCTTTTAATTTATATTCAAGAGTGTAATTTAGATGAAATTTGTTTTGCTTAACTTCTATCTTTTTATCTTCTATCTTAATCATCAATATTTTAGTCATAATGTGAATAAAACGCTTTAATTTGTCGCATTCTTCATACTTGAACTTATGTTCAATCATGTCAAGTATAGCTTCTCTCTTAAGTGTGTCTATATTGAATTTATCCGAAATAATATTGATATTAAAATATTTATATATCTTCTTGGCATTGAAAACTATTCTACATTTGCCAAGAGCTGTAAAATAAAGAAACCCGGATTTCAGATACACTCTGTCTACATTTATTAAAGTTATCATTTTATTACCAAATTTTATAAAAACTGACTTATTTATTTGCATGATTTTAGCATCTTGAATAGGAAGTCTATGACGAGCACGAGATGTAAATATAATTCCGGTTTTACTAAGTCTTAAGTCGGGCAAAATATGATTAGACACACGAATACGCTCACATACTATGAATGTGACAATACTGGCAATAATGTAGGCAAAAACGGCAAATATCATGTTTAGATTGTCTCCAGCAAGAGAAAAATTAAAATACATTTGACAAATAAATGCTCATCTAATACAATAATTTTAAGGGGGAAATATGAAAGTAAAAATAGGAATTAATGGTTTTGGTAGAATTGGTAGACTTATCATGCGTGCAAGTGTGGGACGAGACGATGTCGAAGTGGTAGCTATAAATGACCCATTCTTGACACCTGAGTATGCCTGTTATCTATATAAATACGATACTATTCATGGTAGGGCAGATAGCGAACTAAAAGTCACCACTGACGGACTGAAACTAAATAGAAAAAATGTGAGATTCTTTGCTGAGATGAATCCTGAGAATATAGACTGGAGAAGTGTCGGAGCTGATTATATCATCGAATGCACTGGAAAATTCACTAATGCAGATGATGCTAAAAGACATTTAAAAGGTGGAGCTAAAAAAGTAATAATTTCAGCTCCCGGTAAGAATTGCCCTACTTTCGTAGTTGGTGTGAACGAAGATAAATACGAACCTGATATGGTCGTAGTATCTAATGCTAGCTGTACTACTAACTGTCTCGCTCCATTGGTGCGAGTGATTGACGATATATACGGTGTGGAAGAAGGTTTGATGAGTACCATTCACTCTACTACTGCTACTCAACTGACTGTAGATGGTGTGTCGAAAAAAGATTGGCGTGGTGGGCGTGCTGCAAGTGCTAATATTATACCTAGCTCGACTGGAGCTGCAAAAGCTGTCGGAGAAGTATTACCACACTTAAAAGGCAAACTCACAGGCATGAGCTTCAGAGTACCTACCTTAAATGTAAGTGTGGTAGACTTCACTGTCAAACTTAAGAAAGCTACGACATATGAGCATATATGCAAAACTATGAAAAAATATAGTAGAGATATTATTCCTGATGTGCTTGGTTACACGGACGAACCAGTCGTGTCTAGTGATTTCGTAGGAGATAAACATACCTGTATCTTCGATGAGAAAGCAGGTATTATGATTAGCCCTAACTTCGTAAAACTCGTAGCTTGGTACGACAATGAATATGGTTACTCGTGCAAATGTCTCGACTTGGCATGCATCATGTTTAAAAAGGATAATAAAAAGACAGCCAAATAAGCTGTTTTTTATCTTTTCTTAAATTCTTCACCTGTTATTAAGTAATCAATGCTTACATTGAAATATTTAGACATGTCTATCAATAATCTAAGACTCGGCTCTCTTTTCCCATTCTCATAGTAAGACAATGCCTCTCTTGATATATTTAAGTCTATGGCTATTTTTTGTTGATTAAGATTTTTTTGCTTTCTAATAAGCTTTAAACCTTTCAATTTTATCTCCAAATAATCATAAAAATCTATTGACATTAGTGTAACATTATGTTACTCTATAAATGTAACAATATGTTACATTAGGAGATTTTATGATAGAAAGAAGAACAAAATTGATACTATTTATAGAAGTAACTATAATTAATTTAATATTTGTAGTTTATTCCATTTATCAGTTAGTGCAACTAATAAAAGCACTAAAATTACAAAGCACTAGTTATTCATTATTTTTAATATTTTTCTCAGTATTATTTGTAACATTCATTATTATATTATTCTTTACAGCATTGTCATCACTTTTGATTTCTAAAAGCGCTAAAGAAATAATTTTGGTAGTAATATTAGCATTTATAATTTTCATCATCATATGCTATCTTATATTTAATTTCACGAACAATGCTTCAATTGAAGATTCAATATATAATCTAGCATTTAATGCTTCATATCCTAATATCTTGCTTAGTTGCTTTATGTCGTTTGCAATGTCATATATATCAATTACTTTAACCAAAAACGAATAAATTTTCTTATCTATAATAAAATATACAAACAAAAAATATGCTCATAGAGCATATTTTTTAAAGCTTCTGAGATTGAATAAAATCTATTTTTTAACTATGCAGCAAACATGCCGAACAGAAATAAGAAATTCCAAAAATTGAAATTAGTAAAGTCTCTCAAACTTGCAAAGAATGCTACTACAACGCCGGTTATAGCTAATACTAATCCTGCGATAACAAGCCCCTTCGTTTTATGCTTAGTAGTATCAAATTTAGACAAAGCAATTCCGCTAAAAATTATACCCAGTATACTACATACCATAGATACTGTACAGAGTCCTATGATACCCAATGTAAAACCAGCAATACCAAACCCCGGTATTTTCTTCTCTGCTGGCTTCTCTGCTGGTTGAGTAGTAGAGGTCTCTACCTTCTCCTCTACTGGTTCTTCTTCAGCGTGGACCGATGCTCCACATTCTGGGCAATACTTATAATTATTGGTAAGCGTTCTACCACAATATTCACATTTCATAATTTTTCTCCTTTATTAATTAAAATTCACAACTGCATTACTTTTATTATAATTCTTCAAGACACCACTATAGACTATTCTTTTATTATTCAGTTTCATAAAATCAATCGGTTTAATTATTTCGGGCAATTCTGATGCGTTCTCTATATCAAACGCTGTCAAACAAGTGCGTACGAATTGAGAACAATAAAATCTATTTTTGGGTGCATGATTTCTCTTAAAGCAGGCATATAATACACCCAAGTAATTATAATGAAATTTCAGTTTATTATTTTCTATGTAATCAATTAGAGATTTTAAACCATTATATTTCTCTTCACTGACTTTAATCTCCAAAACTATAGCTGTAGTTTTATCAAAGCGTTTAAATGTACCTGTATTAATACCTTCGCGAACAAAACCGCCTATAAATGGATTATATGGATTGAGCCTGCCGAACGAATACATCGGCTCAAGTGTAGGAGAAAGCGAAATCGAAGAATGATTATATTTAGCCCCAGTAAAGAACTTCAAAGCACGCGAAAACATTGTGCCTGTCTGACTCAGTATTAGATAAACACTTTTCTCCACTTGTACTTTTCCTCTATAATATTATAATAAAATTTTTAATATTTTACAACTAATTTTAGAATAAATATTATTCAAAACAAATCAATAATTTTTACTTACATTATTACATATACTTTAATTTATAAATAATTAACTAGTATTTCGTTATAAATCTTATTAGTGCAATACAAATTTTTAGGAGATTTTTTCGGTCGTTTTTTTATTTAATAAATTTTTCACTTCTTTGTTTTATATTGATTGATATGAATTAACAATCTTTTAATAGGTTTTATCAAAAAATTTTGTTTAAATACTTGTCAAAATGAAAATTTTATGTTATATTACCAAAGTACTAAGTTTCTTGTATTGCAAGATATCAGTATCTCAATAAGACATGCGGAGCTGGTAGAGTGGTCTAATACAGCAGTCTTGAAAACTGCCGAGGTGAAAGCCTCCTGGGGTTCGAATCCCTAGCTCCGCGCCATTTAACACTATATATTGTGTTTTAAAATAACCTATAGTCTACATATAATGTATGAATTGTGGGTTATTTTTTTATCTGAGTAGAATCTGAGTAGAATAAGCCATTATATATTATAAAAAAAGAGTTTAGATTAAAACTCTATTTTTTTATTGATATAGTCGAATAATTCGTCGATTGGGAGACGAATTTGCTCCATTGTGTCACGGTCACGAACTGTAACAGTATTGTTCTCTAATGTATCGAAATCTATTGTCACGCACATAGGAGTACCTATCTCGTCCTGACGGCGATAGCGTTTACCTATGCTACCTGCTTCATCGTATGTTACCATGAAATGTTTGCTGAGCTTTGAGTAAACTTCGTTAGCTTTCTCACTTAGATTTTTCTGTAATGGTAGAATTGCTACTTTATATGGCGCAATGCTTGGGTGGAAGTGCATCACGACACGGGTGTCTCCGCCCTCTAATTTCTCTTCGTCATATGCTTCACATAAAACCGCCAAAGTAAGTCTATCGCAACCGATTGAGTACTCTATTACATTCGGAATATATTTCTCGTTAGTGAAAGGATCTAGATAGAGCATTGATTTCCCACTAAACTCTTGATGACGAGACAAATCCCAATCTCCACGATGATGTATACCATTGAGCTCTTCCCAACCTATTGGATACAGATACTGAATATCGCACGCTGCTTTGGCATAGAATACGAGTTTATCATGGTCGTGATAGCGTAAATGCTCAGAACTGAAACCTAAAGCTAGTAAGAAATCCATTGCTTTCTTCTTATACTCGGCGTAAAAGTCCATGCTAGTGTCTGCCTTACAGAACCACTGGTGCTCCATCTGCTCAAACTCAATAGTACGGAAAGTGAAATTCCCCGGAGTCACTTCGTTACGGAACGCTTTACCAATCTGAGCTATACCGAATGGTACTTTCGCACGCATACTGCGCTGTACATTTAAAAAATTTACAAACTCTCCCTGTGCGGTCTCTGGTCGAAGATAGATTAGATTTTGGCTCTCGTCTGTAACTCCACGAGAAGTGGAAAACATAAGATTGAAATTACGAATATTAGTCCAGTCGCATTTACCACATTTCGGGCATGCAACCTTATGCTCTGCGATGTATTTCTCCATCTCCTCGTTTGTCATAAGGTCTGGGTTCACATTTCCTTTCGAATGTGCTTCGATGAGATTGTCCGCTCTATGACGAGTCTTACACGACTTACAATCCATTTTAGGATCAGAAAAGCCCGCTGTATGACCGCTTGCATCCCATACTCTACTATTCATGAAGATATCTGCATCCACGCCGAATGAATTATGCGACTCCTGCACAAATTTCTTCCACCATGCACGCTTGATATTATTCTTTAGTTCCACACCGACCGGACCGTAATCCCATGTATTCGCTAGTCCGTCATATATATCACTACCAGGGAATATAAATCCCCTATTTTTACATAAATTCACTATTTTATCAAAATTTCCCATTTATTTATCTCCTTTATCTTTTACTTTCTATAGGTTTTAATTTTTTATTTTATGGAGAATAATGTAGAAATTCTGAGTGACAAAATTTCTAATTTTATTTTCTCCTTTTTTTATTATAATACTTTCTCATATGAAGAGTGAGTAATGTGAGGAAAACTGGTGTATCCCTCATAAACAAAAAATCCCTATGCAAAAAGTTTTGCATAGGGACGATAAATTAATACCGCGGTTCCACCCTAATTGGTATAACCCACCTTAATTGCTCTTTTACGCCGAGCGAGCGGATATCTTTTCAATATCTCCTAAAGTGAATCGCCACTTCACTATTGGATTTAGTCTATTGTTCTATCTTCTATTTTTCAACTTCATCAGATTTTTTATCTTACATATCTACATAGTCATTGAAATATTTATATATTGCTACTATTATGTAAAGTTTCATAGTCAACCCTGAAGTTCTAAATTTTACTGTAATGAAATTTAAATAATCTTTTAATAAAGTTAACTAATATTTTCTTAAACTAGCAACTTTATGACTTAATTAATCGTTTTTGTGGATTTATTTCTTCTAGAAATTAGTCAAATGATTTCTCTAGAGAGTCTCTTCTCTATCTAAGTCTGTAGATTTAGGTTTTTTGCCTAGTACACGATCGCCTACTTTTACTTTGTTTTTAAGATCTGCATGATAGTTTGTATATTTATTAGCACCTTTAACTATACTTATATAGAGTTTTGCGTCCATGAATGGATATTCTTTGCTTTTTTCTGTCCTTTCATCATAAGTTTTAGCCACATCACTAAGAACATGAGCATTAGCACGCAAGAAATCATTAATATCTTTATAAATTGTCTCAAGCTCTTTGGTCAGTTTATTACCCTTTAATTTCAAATGCCCTAATGTAGTATATGTAGTAATTAAAGTAAGCATCATCTTAATATATTTCTTATCAATATATTTAGGTTTAGTATACATGTATTCAATAGCCTTGATAGCAGTACTGCTAAGTTCTTTGTCTAGTCCTGACCTTGCTGCTGTTTCGTCGGTTTTCTCAACTTCTTTCTCGTCTTCGGCTTCTTTATCTGCTGATTTTTCGTCTTCTTCTGTCTTTTCGTCTTCCTTATCTTCGGTTTTCTCTAAGGTAGGCATCTTGACATCTTCGTCCTTATTGGTAACGAGTGAATCTTTCAACTCATCCTCATTAGTGAAAGTCTTAATCTCTCCGACTTTACCTTCCGCTCTTGGTGTGTCGTCTGGGAGCTTACCTTCTATTGCTTTGTCTATTAGTGTAAGAGCTTTTGATAATTTCGATTTTAATTCAGTTTGACGCTCTTTGCTCTTCTTACCTGTTAATTTACCAGTATATACGATTTCGCCTGTATTTGTATTAAAATCATAGTCTTTGAGTGCTTTCTTCTCATCTTCTGTACCGAAAGTCTTGAGTTCGATGAAAGCCTTATAGCGTTTCGCCATCGTGAGTCGTTTCTGATAATCGTTATCTTTCGATTCACTGGTAGAAGCGTGGTAGTTTTTCAACACTTCTAGTTCATCTTTTGCTTTATTTAACTCATCGTCGGTGGCATTGCCTTTTTTATGTCGTTTCTCAACTTCTTTGAGTTTCTTCTCTGCTGCTCGATATTTCTGCATATACTCTTGAGCTAAGGCTGCATTGCTGTCATTAATCTCAGCTTTGCCGTCTGTCACTGTGAACTCTGCATGGTATTCTGTAGGAGAGGTCTCAAGAATTTTCTGACAAGTAGCATCTATTCGCTCCATGATAGCGGTACGATAATCTTCCTTTTGCGCTTTTAAATCTTTGTGCTTTTCTTGGGCTTTTGATAGTTTAGCGATTGTTTCTTGTAACTTTTCATTATTATCAGACACTGCATTTTTTGCTTCTTGTAGCCTGTCTCTTGAACTATCTACGACATTATCTTGAACATCTAACTCTTCTTTAATTCTTCTATATTCGCGCTCATTCTCTGCCTTGTCTTTAGCATCCTGAGCTGTAGCCATAGAAGTATTAGCACTGGCTAATCTAGCTTCTGCATTAGCTCTCTGCCCATCTAGACCTAGACCGAGTAATTCTTCATATCTACTGATACGGGCTAATTCTTCTATGTATTTTTCATATGCTGTCTTTTTAGCATCGACTTTTGCTTTCTTTATTTTTAAGAATTCGGACTCGGTGTTGACTGGGACTTTTCTTTTTGGTTCTCTGACAGTTTTAAGTACCGCTCTTAATTCAGCAGGTGTTTTTCCACCAAATTCACGACTGAGTGCCTGTAATTCCCCTTGTAGAGTGGTAATAGTATCTAAGTCACTCTGAGCCTCCGCCTGCTCTGATTGGGCTGTGGATAGTGCGATATTGGAATTTGTCAAAGCTAAATCTAAATCATCAGCTGTTAAAGATAAAATTCTAGCAAAATCATCAGCTGTCCAACCTTTACTCAACATTTCATTTGATAGATCTGTAAATTGAGTATCTAATGTATTTCGCATAGCTATATCTTCATTTAACTTAGTTTCAGCATTAGTAACATCTGTATCTAAGTGTAGGACTAGACTATTAAGTCTAGTTTGCTCTGCTTCTAATTGCTCTATTTCTGTTGTAACATTTACTAATTCTTTTTGAATTTCACTCAAAGCACCTTTCTCTGAAGTATTAGTAAGGTCTTTCACTTGGTTAAGGATGTCTTGCAGTTCGGCTTTCACTTCAGTCTCAATGCCATCCCTCTGTAACTGTGCGGTATCTGCGAATTTCTTGCCCTTACGGAACATACTATTCATCCTACGACCTTTGATCGCGTGGTATATAAGCCCAACTATCGCTGATACTACGAGTGCTGCCATAGCACCACCTAGTAGGACTGGAGCTGCTAATGCTGTGATAATACCACCCACACTAAAAGTGAATGCCATGATACCACCAAAGAAAGCTCCCCATGACTTATAAAAATCCTTAATAGCACCGGCTGTGTCGTATCGAACTCCACCCTCGAGTTTACCATTGTTAATAACTAATGGAGATTTCTTTAAATACTTGTAATCATCATTCTCTTTAGCATGGAATGGACGAGAATATGTATCTGTAATTTGGTATCTCTGTCCTTGATCGGATAACGGCTCAAATTTGCCATCAACTAATACTTCGTCTAGTTGATAGTGTGAATTAAGGTCATTACTCTTATAACCAGCTAGGAAGGTCTCGCAGGCTGATTTAATAGCATCATTTTTCTCATCTTCTGTAGAAAATACAGGTGTACTATCTGGATTATTAAGCAGTGTACATTTATGAGTTTTTGCCCCTGCCACATTGGTAGTCTGGATGACATCACAGTCAGCGATTGCCTTGGTAGATGGGGTGATGATACTCTTTCTACTAGGAGCCAAACTGCTATATTTAGACCTCAACTCTGATATATCTACAATTCGAGTTTCTCCGCTATCTAAGATAACTAAACCACGACAACGTTTCCTCTCAGAAGAAGATAATTTCTCATAATCTTCATTCTTAACATAATCATAGCAAATTGGGCGAATGGCTTTTTGCTCCTCTACATATTTGCCATTTTTCAGACGAAGATATGTAGGGTCAGTAGCTTTCTCGTCAAATGCGACATTGGTAGCGTTCATATACTTATTGCTAGTATAACGCATTATTGTCTGCTCGTAAGTTAGTGGAGCGGATATATATTTCTTGCCATCCAATTCGAATGCCACCTGCTTGCCTACTAATTTAGATAATTTATCTTTAATCTCATCGGATGTACCACTCAAATCAATCGTCTTATCTGTAGCCTTACCGTCTATATCTACTTCTAATAATTTGTCTAGTGAGACTAGACGAGTAGTGCCGTCTGAAAGCACTACCTTAATTACATTACCATTCTCGTCATATGAGAAAGTCTTGACATTCAGAGTAGCCTCTGCATTGTCTACTGGCGGAACGAATATATGCTCGGATAGTTCTCTATCTAGTGGCTTAGATAGATTTGCTTTAACCGCTTCTGTACCATCTTCTTTCCTCTCAATTGTCTCTCGAGTCATTGTGTAAGTATTTATTCTCTCATAGTCTAATATTCGTCCAACTGTAAGAGCTGACTCTAAGCCTATCTCTTCAAGAGTATAACCACCTAATTTATGAGAAAGGACTATAGGAGTCACACTGATATCCACATTATTTAATTGTTCAAATGATTTAATTTTATTCTTAGCATGGTCTAAGCTAATAAACTCAATACCATTATAAATACCTATCTCTGAGCGATGAACTCTCATCCAGCGACCGCCCGCTTTTACCATGAAGTATTCGGTTTTCGAAAAATAAGCTTCGTCCTTCTCAAAATCAGATACAGACGGTATTCGTTTCAATTCTAGAGTTCTCTTTATGCCCACAGGAACTGTATCATGTAAAATTGTCGTCGTTCTTCCTCTTGTAATCGTCCTGTCCGCACCATTGACAGAATCCGACTCAAATGATGCTGGTATCTCATAATTACGAGTGGAATAATATGATTTCATCGATCCCCTAGTCTGCTCTACTATTTTAATTTGAGATGCGTCATTATTACTAGTATAGATATATCCTTTAATGGCATTCTGCAAATCTGAAAAAGTTTTAATTTTACGAGTAGGCGAATTATTATCTGCTTTAAAATATAAATCACTAGTTCGATGAGCCATTCCCTTTGTATCTATTATAAATATATCTCTTAGTGGTTTAGATGAAGCTTCTGTCGCACTAATGATATTAAATTGTTTAGTTAATTTCACTTTAGTATCTGCCATAAATACCTCTTAAAATAATTATATCACAAGCATACATAAAAATCAATAATTAAAAAGTTAAAAATTTAAATAAAACTAAATAAAGAAATCAAAATGTGAAAATTTACGAATGAAAATTAGTATTGTCTAAAATTTTAATAAACTAGTTTGAAATATTTAAAAATAAAAAAAATTTATTATGTTAATCCATAATAAATAATTCACGATTTAGTACTTTAAGTCGTCTATCTGCTAGTTTCTCAAATAGGCTGATACCATTATTCGAAGAAATTACAGCAAACACAGATACTGAGCCTGCGTCTGGCGCGGATTTGGCAAGCGAAAGAAGATTCTTAGTGACTGGTAAATCTTGAGTGTCGATTCCTGCAAGAGACAATACATCATCTATCGCAACTACTACGCTTACTCCTGATTCAAATAGTCGCTTAGCTCGCTCGGCAGCTAATAGTACTACACGCTTAGCTGTATCGATGTCATCTGTGAAATTGGCAACGAACATCTCTGCTCCATTTAATTTCTCTATGAGACATTTATTCTTCTCTGCTATAGATATATTGACATATAATTTTTTATCTACTTCACATTTGTTAAGCATATTAATAATCGATTCAGTATTCTCTCTATTATTTTTGCCATAAAGATACACACTCTCGCCAAACTTTATATCGAATTTGGACATATCTTCATCTGCAAATGAGATATTATCTTCGCTCATCTCATGACGATATTCATAATAATCCTTTCGATTCGGATTAAATTTCTTAATCGAACAATTATTGATATTGAGTACTTCACCAACTTCAATTTTGGTCGGAGTATTAATCACACGCACATGTAAAAAATCTCCATTCTTTAAATTATATTCTACTATTAACGAAAATGGAATAATAACTCGATGACATTCAAATCCTTCATATGAGCAGACATAGGCTAAATTGTTGCTCACAATCTCTAAATATCCAGAGATAAATTCAGACATACATCCTCTAAACTCTGTGGCCTGATTTAGTACAGTTGCACTATAAATAGGTTTGACATTATTATTTATGACATCCGTAAAAGGATAACCATAATTTTTAGGCGGGCGACCCTGCTTGGTCTTGGCGATATATGGTTTTTTCTTCCCTGTATTGATATCCAAGATAGCTTGGATTAATTCATCCTTTTTCTTGCTAGTCGGAGATGGTACTCCTATCTGTCTAGCAAGTTCTCTCAAGGCGAATATGCTTAGTTGATTTAATTCGATCTCTGTCATTTGTTACTCTCTTTTATGATAATATAAGTATATCATATAAAAAAAAGAATGTAAAGTAATTTTGTACAAAATTACACAATTCCTTTATGCTGTAATGCCTAAACTAATCATGATAGCAATGTCTACTTTTTGCATGGTCTGACTATCTATTGTGGATAATTTATCTTTCAATCTACGTTTGTCTAGCGTGCGAATCTGCTCTAGCAAAACTACACTATCCTTAGGTAAATTATAGCTATCTTTATCAAGCTCAATATGTGTAGGGAGTTTCGCTTTGGTTAACTGGCTCGTAATCGCCGCGATAATCACTGTAGGACTATATTTATTGCCCACATCATTCTGCACGACCAAAACGGGACGAACACCACCCTGTTCGCTACCCACTACTGGACTAAGATCTGCAAAATATATGTCGCCACGATTAACTTCCATCATAGTAGTATAATCTATTTCTCTCCTTTCAAATATTGAAGGGTTAGATTATAATCATCAATACATTCATACTCTTTTAATACTGATGAAATTGCACTAACGTATTCATTGTCAGTATATGCCGAGAGATTGAATTTTGGCATTGATGGTTTCGTGATTTCCTTCAAACTCGATAAATATTCGATATAGGCACCAACCACTTCGTCCATATATTCTCCTTTTTAACCAAAGTTAAACCTTAGCTAACTGCTTTTTTAATTTTTCGTAGAAATCATCCTGCATTTTCTTAAAATCTTCCAAAAGAAGTTTGATTTCTGGATTTTTGGATTTTAAGTCTTTTTCTGCCTTGATAGTGTCGACTATTCCCATCACTGTACCTGTAATCATCATCTCAACTATGTGTCGAGGTGTCTTATCTGTCCACAATGATAAATACAGCATTGCTGTCTGCTTAAATTTCTTAAACATACCATTATCTTTCAATTCTTCATTGTCTTGTATAGCTAAAATATCACAACGTTCCGCTATCTTCTCGTACGCTTCGAACTGCTTTGAAAATATTTTCTTTAAATTTTCGTCCTCAATTTTTTTTAAGATTTTGTCTATAGATTGCATGCCTATTCCAGCATCTTGATAGATTCTATTAAGTAGATTATATTCTTTCTTTTCCATATTTACCTCACGATTAGTATTTGAGAAAATTTATTTAAATATTCTATAAATTAGTCTTTTTACATAAAAAAATCGCACATTTAGTGCAATTTAAATAAAACTTAATAAATATCCCACAATAATACTCGAACCAATCAATATCGAAAGTATAAAAATATTTTCTTTAACACGCTTATTTCTTTTAAATAGTACGATGAGTCCAAGACCCGCATTGACGCACAAGCCAGTCACTAATGCTCCGAAAGATAGTCCTCCCATCAAGAATAATTCTGTGATGACTACACTCGATGCACAGTTTGGTATCAATCCCACGAGTACTGCAAGAAGCGGTTGTAGCCACTTGCTCTGATTCAAGAACGAAACTAAGGCGGTCTCGCCTATCCAAATCTGTGTAATAAAGCTAAATAATATATTTATTATCAATATAAAAGCACTGATTTTCAAACAATGCAAAAGCGGATGGAGCCAGTCAAATGCCTTACTTTCAACATGATGATGACAACATCCGTCATGTTCTTCTACCACTACTTTCTCTTCTGGAATCTGCTCGGTAATTTCTTTTCTAAAGCATATTTTATATAGTCCATTAGCTAGAAAACCAACAATAATACCAACCACAATTTTGACACCTATTAGCGCGAGTAACCATGGAATGCTAGCTGGACTAGCAATCATTAAAGGTAAGGCTTCATCGCTAGTAGCAATATATACCGCTATCAACGCACCGACAGAAATCGCTCTCTTGCTAAACAAATCGGTTGATACTATAGAAAATCCACACTGTGGTACGCATCCTATTAATGAGCCTATTACTGGGCTTGCTTTACCCTTTAGAAGTTTATTATTCTGAAATTTGATAGCCCATTTATATTCCATTAGTTCAATGAGATAATATATTATAAAAAGAAAAGGTACGATTTTCGCCGTATCCAATAGAGCATCAAGTAAAGCATACCAATATTCCATTCAATAACTCCAACAAAAATTCTTGCATAATGCAAGAATCATTAACCAAAGAATCCGCACTGTGCACACACGCACACAACAACAATTATAATAGCAAACAGAAGCAAATATTTAATAATCTTCATAGATATATTTTACCATAAAACATAATAATTGTCAATCTAAACCCATTAAACCCAGAAAGAAAATGAATGTCGAAATTTCACGAATAAGCTTCTATTAATCGAAAATCAAATAAATCTACAACAAAAACATGCCAAAATCGCACACACTACATTACAAACTAGTGCTATAGGAATGGTAAGGAGTGTCTTTTTCACATTCGTAGAAGCAAAATATATACTACTTACATAGAAAATCGTATCGCTACTACCCATAATAACACTAGCACATTTACCTATATAACTATCCACACCATAAGTAGTGAAAATATCTCGCAATAGCACATATGCTGCATTTGAACTAAACGGACGAATTAAAGTTAATTCACAAATCTCAGGGGGTATTCCTATAAATCTAAATATTGGAGCTAAAATATTACATAGGTATCCACTCAAACCACAATGCCTAAATAATTCTACAGCAACAAACATTGCGATTATGAATGGCATAAGTGTAGCCATGAGCGGTAATGCTCCTTTTGCACCATTAACGAATGCAGAATATGCATCTACGCCTTTTATTAGTGCATATATCATGACGAATGCTATCAAGATAGGAAGAAATAAATCAGCCATGTCTTCGCCTTCTGTAAATCACACTCACAAGCAATATACCGAGTAATGTAGGGATAAATGTCGCGACTATGGTCGGCCATAGTATACAGCTTGGACTAATACTGCCAGCCATAGCTCTCATACCTATCACTGTCGTAGGCAAGAGCTGAATTCCAGTAGAATTAATAACTACTAGCATTATCATGGCGCGTGTAGCACGCTTGTCCCCTTTGTCTAATCCTTGCATTGCCTTTATCCCGTATGGTGTAGCCGCACTGCCTATACCTATAATATTAGATGCTATGTTCAGACATATGTTTTTCTCTGTCTCGGCATCTGTTTTACCAAAAATATATTGCACTGGGCGACTTAAAACAGCGGAGAGTTTATGACTCAATTTACAATCATCTAAAACCTGCATGATACCCATCCATACTGCATATATGCCGATAAATTCTATGCACATGGTGATGCCCATCTTGCTTGCTTCCATCATCGTACCAACTACTGCCGATGGCGAAAAAATGGACATCATCACTAAACTAGCTATTATCATCACAATCCAAATTTTGCTCATATCTAATCTATGCAAATTTTTTTAAATTAGACACGATAAAAAATGAAATATTTTTACCAAATTTATATGAAAAAATGCACAATTGTGCATCTAAATACTGATATCATGGTCAAATGCTTCATATATAGCATTGACTATTATGCCTGCTCTCTCTTCCATCGTAGTATTATTTGTAATAATATCATTAAATGAATTAGATGCTATAGCATATGCTTGAAATTTCATACTGATACTTTTAGACTGAAATTCATTACCGAGACTCGCATGTAGCCGAAGTTGATTCTGTGCTATGACCGTAATATTCTCTTCTATCTCCGGAATGGCTACAGACGACACTAAGCAACGAAATTCATTTCTTTCATCCCCTGCCTCATATTTAAAATGATAATCATACCACGCTACGCTATTGCCTGTCTCTATAAGAGGCTTATCTAATTTAATCTCTGTCTCAGTATCGTCATTGATATCTTTAGCTCTAACCGAATATAAAACCACTATATATATGGAAGTATTTGATTTATTAGTAATAGTAAGTGCGGTATTCTCTAGACTCTGCCCTGGTACTACATAACCATTAGTCACTAATATCTCACTTGAACTGCTGTCGCCTGAATTTCCACTCATAGAAATTTTTAGATTTGCCATTATTATCTTACCCGTAAGTCTATTTGATGCAGAACTATAATAAGCATATACCCCACCAAATACTACTGTACATAACAGCAATATAGATAAAATAACTATTGTGACAGTCTGACCTGACAATTTTCTTCTATTCATTTCATCCCCTAGTTTGTTTTATTCTAGATGAATGAAAATTAATTGTCAAATAAATACTTGTAGATAAGTAAAATCAATAATTTAATTCATTTAATATATAGTCTTTCACAGCGTAGATGAACTGACGACATCTCGGTCTATTAGTGTAAAAACAAAATGGAGATAATATCTTCTTCAATTTTTCGTCCCACAAAATACTGATAATATGTCTAATATCTCGCTCGATAGTATGGTCACTCCTATTATATCTACAGGCTATTCTAGGATAGACCTGTCCAGAAAACGAATTGACAATCAGTCCCTCATTTATAAGAAGATCCAAAATCTCAATAAGATAAAAATATCCGATGTATTTATTAGTGATACCCAACTTTCTCAACATTGTGCTTATAAAATAATGCGAATGCACGACTTTCTTACAATATTCTGACTTTAATTTCATATCTCCCCTACAATACAAATTAATCGCCACAAAAAACGTGACGATTAATAAATTATCATATCGAAAAATCATTGTTAAATTATTTTGTACAAAAAAGTCTAATTTTTTACAAAATATTATTCAATACCTTTCATAGTGAGTGAAATACGTTTCTTCTGTAGGTCTACGGATAAAATTTTAACCTTAACTCGCTCGCCTACTTTTAATACATCGCTAGGATGAGATATAAAGCTATTGCTTATCTGAGAAATATGAACTAAGCCATCTTGATGTACTCCAATGTCTACAAATGCACCGAAATCAATAACATTACGAACTGTGCCGTCCAATACCATGTCTGGCTTCAAGTCTTCCATAGATAGAATATCACTTCTAAGTTCTGGCAGAGGCATATCTTCACGCACATCACGACCCGGCTTCAATAATTCTTTCACAATATCGTTCAGAGTTGGCACACCCACACCAATAGAATCTGCTACGCTATTCGCACCTTTCTTCTCAATAAGGCTAGGAAGCATATTTAGCTCGCCTGCCTTGATATGTTCGTCTGTAAGATTGAATAGTGCCAATAATTTTTTAACCGCATCATAGCTTTCTGGATGCACCGCTGTATTGTCTAAAATATTCTCTCCGTCTGTGATACGCAAGAAACCTGCACATTGCTCGTATGCCTTAGGCCCCATTTTCTTAACATTAAGTAGTTCATTTCTATTAGTGATATGTTTTACTTGTGAACGATAATCCACAATATTCTCGGCAAGACTACCAGAGATACCTGAGACATAGCTCAGCAAACTGACTGATGCAGTATTAAGGTCAACGCCTACGCTATTAACGCAGTCTTCGACAGTGTTACCTAATACTTCGTTGAGCCTATTCTGTGGCATATCATGCTGGTACTGACCTACCCCGATAGATTTTACATCTATCTTTATTAGTTCTGCTAATGGGTCTTGCAATCTTCTTGCTATTGACACCGCACTACGAAGGTTGACATCATAGTCTGGGAACTCTTTGGCAGCAAGCTTGGATGCACTATATACTGAGGCTCCTGCTTCATTAACCATGGCATAACTAACCTTTCTACCACATGTCTTGATAAGGTCAGCGACTAGTATTTCGCTCTCTTTACTAGCTGTTCCATTACCGACTGCAATGATGTCCACTTTGTTCTTTAATATCATATCAGTAAGTTTTTTCTTCGCCTCTTCTACTTTATTTTGTGGTGGAGTAGGATGAACCACAGCAGTATCAAGCACATCGCCTTTAGTATCAATGACTGCTATCTTACATCCGTTATAATAGCCCGGATCATAACCCATGATGATATTATTCTTGAGTGGAGCTTGGAGTAATAATGGTTTTAAGTTCACTTCGAACATTTTAATAGCCTGCTCGTTCGCTCTATCAGTCAGGGCTGTGCGACACTCACGCTCAAGGGACGGAAACAATAATCTATCGTAACTATCAGCGATAGTGTCGTTCATGATTTGGTTTGTGTATTCGTTGTCCTTTAGATAAATCTTCTCTATCTCTGTAATGGTTAATTTATTGTTAATCTCTATGTCAACCTTGAGACATTTCTCTTTCTCTCCACGATTGAGTGCGAGAATACGATGACTAGGTATTTTTGCAACCTCGCCCTTGAAATCTTTATAATTCTCATAGGTCTTGTTCTCGTCTGCTTCTGCATCCCAAGTAGCTAGAATGTTCGCTTTCTTAGCTATGATTTCACGAAGAGTTTTACGGAGATTAGCATCATCACTGATACGCTCCGCGATAATGTCCATAGCGCCTAAAATAGCTTCTTTTTCATTCTTGACGCCTTTTTCTTCGTCTATATAATTTTTAGCTATATTCTCCACTGGCTCGCTAATTTCTTGAGCCTGAATAATGTCTGCTAGTGGCTCAAGTCCCTTCGCAATTGCAACTGTAGCTCGAGTCTTGCGTTTAGGCTTGTATGGTCTATATATATCTTCCACTTCAGTGAGAGTGAGAGCGTCCTCTAACGCTTTCGCTATCTCGTCCGTCCATTTCTCTTGCTCACGGATGACTTTCTCTACTTTTTCTTTCTCTTTGTTCAAATTCCTTAGATAATTAAGTCTATCGGCAAAATCTCTAAGTACTTGGTCATCGCACGCACCATGCATCTCTTTACGATAACGGGCAATGAATGGTATGGTATTGCCTTCGTCTATTAAGTTAATGATATTCTCGGCATATACTTCTTTTAAGTTAAATTCATAAGCTAATTGTTTCTGTAATTCCATATTTCTTCCTTTTATGTTGTAATAATTAAAGTTTATCGTAAGATAAACTCTATAAATGATTATATCAAAGAAAAAATTTTTTGACAAATGATTAACTAAGGCGCAAAATATTTTTTAAAAATATTTGCCTATACCTATTGACAGCCACCCCCCCCCCTTGTGCTATAATGCGTGTATATAAAGGAGATATTTATGATAATACATGGAGATGTTTTAACTGAATTATTAGATAAAGGAGAAGTGACTATCTATCACAACAATGAAGATATTACTAAAAATAAACTTTTAAATCTTCCGCTAAGCTCAAATTTCTATTCTATCAGTTTGCAATGCGGAATAATATTAGGCAAAACTCAACCATTTAATCCATTGATAGTTTTCTGTGTGCATGATAAAAATAAGCATACAGATGTATACACTATTCAATTCAAAAATAACAATTTCTCTAATGTATATAGACTACTAGGCATGTTTGATGAATATCGTCAGAATAATTCAGAGCTTGCACTCACTAGTTTAATTAGTGAATTAATGATGACTGGGGATATAAAAACACCTACTATTAAAACAAACCCAAAATACACTCAAAACGAATTATGGTATATGAAACAACCTAAAAAACATGGTTACTATCGTATCGGTCATAGAGAAGGTAAGCATACCATAATAGACGCTGATATGTCACTAAAAACTCTAGATGATGTAGCGGACGAATTACATAAAATCTATAATGACAAATATGCGTATAGAAAAGGTCAATCCTTCTATGTAGCAGACTAAAAGATCTCACCTAAATGGTGAGATCTTTATTTTTCTGGTTTGATTAATGAATTTAATTCCTCGAGGGTATTGAATGAGAAATCATTATAATTTTCTAGTACACAAATATTTGCTCTAAGTCCGGTTTCATTAAAGGCATCTAAGAAATCCATTTCATTGCCATGTTTATGAACGTATTTACCTTCTGAATCTATAATCATAGACCTTAAAGTACGCAAAGCTTCAAGCAAATCATATGCATTACAATAAAATATGCTCAAATCGTGATAACCCGATGTGATGGTCTCATTAAATTTTGAAAATCGGACTTCTACTCTATTATTCTCAGTCGGAATAATCTGTACATAAGGTCGTTCTTCATAAACGGTAGGTATTAAAGCAATACCATTATATTCTTTTTTTAATTTCTCGAATATCAAAGGTTGTTGCATAGAGTCGCCCCATATTATGAAACATGTATCTCCCTTCTTAATATTTAATCTCTCCAATGCCTGCCAAACTGCATCTCCACTACCTTTACCCGAATCAATTACTATCTTTTCGACTTGTTTAAAGTAATGCGCATTCTCAACGGAGCACACAGTATAAATCTCGTCACAAAATGGATACATCACTCTAATATTTCTATCAAGTAAAGTCTCTCCTTTTATATCCACTAATGCTTTTGGTAAATCGGTCTTAAATCTTGATTGCTTACCTGCACATATAATTAAGCCGTAAATCATTATTTATCTCCTAACAAAAGTTTTAATATTATATTGGTGTCCACTATATCTTTTACTTCTACTGCTGAGGTGCATCTTTTATATATGACAGAATCATTACCATTCTCTAATTCATCTCCTATGAATAATGTATTTAGTTTATCAAAACCGCAATGATCGAATACAACCTCTTTAGTATTATTAGAATGTAAAATATCTACTGTGGTTTTGCCTGTCATACTGGCTTTGAACCGACCTTTAAATTTACTATTAACCAAATCAACTAGTAACATTCTCTCGAGGTTTGATAATGGTTTAAATTTATAGTTTACGATAGGGTTTCCTATCTTTTGCATTGTTAAACCATAATCTTTAGTCAATTTCTCTATATCTTTATCAGCACTATCTGGAATAACCAGACTATTAATTATCTCAACCACCTTATTTTTTCTATATAATGTGGTATTGGCATCCGCCCATATATCAACTTTCCATTTTTCAAGCGAATTACCATAATATGTGGCTAATTTTTTATATATACTATTGTACGAATTGCCACTGATAATAACAGATTTTTTAGACAAATAATCATTAATTAATTGGGTATTCTGCAAGGAATACTTTACTAAATCTTTATCAAATGACCTAGTCCATATTGTGTCATCAAAATCAAATAAAATTTTATCATAATTAACTAGATCTTCTACACCGAAATAAACTTGTAATATTGCCTTAGCATACTTATTACCATCATGTTTACCTTTGGTATTCCCCATAGACTTCTTGATAAAATTGTACTTTTCATTGCTCATTTTCATAGACGGTCTAGCATCTTCGTTGATTAATATTTTGAACTGACTCAAGTCTAGTCCTGTCTTAGCCATATATTCAATCAATTCTAAATTAGATACTCCAAACGAATCTCCGTCTTCTTCATTATTCATGACCCATATTTTCTTGGCTTTTGACTCGTTGATGTTTTTATAAAAGTCTAAATATTCAATTGTAGGCTGAATTGAACTCCAGAATGTACCGGTAGAAATAATAATTAAATCTGCATCCAGAACTAAATTCACGGCACGCTCATTTAAGCCAAAATGCGATTTTACATCATATAGGGTTTTGACAATCTTGTCTTTTGGATTATTCCAAAATACTGTCTCCCCTTCATCTTCTATGACATGACCTGATTCTGTCTGTGCTTTAATGAAGAGATTATCAAACGAATTTAGTATCACGAAATCATCAATGCCCAATTTATCGCAGAAATGTCGATTAGTAATCTCATAACCTAATTCTTCATACATCTCCGAATAAACTATGTTTGACACACTAAAATCTTTAAATTCATAATTAGAGATAGAATCATGCTTGAAAAAGTTTTTAACAAACTTGTTATATTCTGTTAAATTCCATTTCTTTAGAAGCTGTAGAACTTGCTTTAATTCGCGCCCTTTCTCGAATGTATATCTATTATTGTAGAATTCCAACAAGTTTTTGTCAGGGCCAACCCTCCCTGCACAAATTGCTTCATACATACGGGAGTGATTTTTCCTAATATCTGATACACCTAAAGTGTTCGTTATCGCTCTACATACACCTGTAGATTTTCCATTATCGTAGGCGTTGACTATTACTTTAATATCCAAACCCGAATCAACATATTTAGTTAATCCTTTAATCAGAGTATCATTACCTGAACCGCCTGATATTATTACTACCTTCATTATTTTTTATCCTCCGTTTGATTCTCAATTTTATTAAATGTATCAAAATTTGATGTGTTTTTATGTTCTATAGGTTTCCATTCAAATTTTTTAGTGAATAGTGCCTGAATTTGTAATGGAACTAGCAAAAACATATATAAAGGAAATAATAAAGTTGATTTAATTTTCGTCCACAAAGAAACCCCAACAATAGTCTTTCTCTCAAGTATATAACATATTATTGGACATAATATCAGTATACCATAACCTAAAAGCATGCCCCAACTCAAAGAATTTAGTAGTCCTATCCATGCGCTTACAGGGTCACAACCAAATAATGGTGCTATTGCTACTAATATTATATTTATAAATAAAGCTATAAAACCTAATAATGCCATAGGCACATATTTAAACATCAAATCAATAGTAGATATCTTCTTTGGAGATTTTGAACTATCTTTTAAAGAGCCTGCTTTCTTGCTTCTAAATAGATTTTTCCAAAGTGAATTCCAATGTTTTTTCGCTACAACCATAACACCCTTTGACCAACGTAATCTTTGACGCCACATAGCTTTAAAAGTCGTAGGATGCTCATCATAATACATTGCCTCATGGCAATACATTACTTTTTCTCCTCTGAGAACTTGCTCTGTGGAAAAATCAACGTCGTCAGACAAAATTACACAATCCCAACCATCTTTAACCATTTCACTACTAACGACATAGCCAGAACCTATCAATCTAGACGAAATATCTAGATACGACCTAGTAACATCTTCCAATCTACATTCAGAAACATATAGAAGTCCATACATAGCAGTTTGAGTATTTTCACCGAAATTTTTAGAATTACGGAACCCCATGACTGGTCGTTTTTTATCATAATATAAAAAAGCATCATTAAGTTTAGTAATATAATTTTTATCTAGAATATTATCAGCATCAAAAATATGATAACCATCAAAATTTGTTATACCATAATTAGTATTAATATATTCAAAAATTCTTTTTAGAGCATAGCCTTTAGTTCTTTCATTAGGATTATTGTATTCACATACTATAGCTCCATGCTCTCTTGCTATCTCCGCTGTTCTATCAGTACAATTATGAGCAATTACAAAAATTGAGATTTTATCCTGTGGATAATCTGATTTTTTAATGCTATCAATAAGTCCAGCTATTACCTTCTCTTCGTTTCTAGCTGTTATTATCATTCCGTATTTAAGTTTTTCCTCCCTCGTGGGAAATTTCTTTGGTTTTAAAAATACTCCTGGCAAACAAATAAATACATACTGGAGTGGGAATATCAATAATATTGCATTAATCACTATCATTATAATCTTCACTATTTCTAAATAATCCATACTAATTACTCCATAAATAAATATAACTCAAAAGAGTATGCAATATTTTTTTACAAATTGCAACTAATTTTTACAAGAATATCAAAACATAGTGATTATAATAAATAATAAAAATAAAAATCCCACTCGTACAAGTGGATTTTCTAATTTAATCATTCTTTTTTCTCGGTTTATTTAAATTCTTTTGCTGATTTAGATAGGTCGAGCGACGAGCCTTGGCATCACACTCGCTCGCTTTGATAAGTTTTTTCTTATTTGGTTTATTCACTTTCTCTAAAATTGCAAATCGATTCTCGCTATCAACATATTCACTATAGTTCATAGTTGGTTCGTAACTATCTATCTTCATTGGCTCTTTTTCACTCGGGTTATAGCGGAAGAGCGTATTATATCCACTCTTCACTGAATTGAAAGAATGCTGCTGGCTATATCTCATTTCATAGCCATGATTGATGCAAGGTGCGTAAGCAATTATCACACTTGGCCCATCATATTTCTCCGCTTCGATAAAGGCAGAAACGCACTGGTCAGGATTTGCACCCATTGCAACAGTTGCTACATATACATCTTTATAAGTCATGAGCATACTGGCTAAGTCTTTTTTCTTCGTCTCTTTGCCCGCCATATTAAATTTGGCCGTAGCACCCCGTGGAGTTGACTTACTCGTCTGACCACCAGTATTAGAGTATACTTCGGTATCTAATATTAAGATATTCACATTCTCTCCACTAGCTACCACATGGTCAAGCCCGCCGAAACCTATATCGTAAGCCCAACCATCTCCGCCAAATATCCACATACTTGAACTAGTAATAAGTGATATATTTTCGAATAGATAAGTTTCATTTAATTTAATAACATGACCACGCTTATAATCTTTTAAGAACAAAATAAATTGTTTATTAAACTCATGATTTTCTGTATTTTCTAAAAATTTTGAGACTAAAGTCTGGATTTTTTTAGAAAATTTCATTGTTTTTAAGTTTTCTATAAAAATTTTTCTCTGATTTCGTCTAGCGATTGCCATACCAAAACCAAACTCTGCATTGTCCTCAAATAGTGAATTTGCCCAACTAGGTCCAAAGCCATCTTTGTCCTTCGAGTATGGGCAAGTAGGATATGTCCCCCCATAGATTGATGAACAACCTGTCGCATTTGCAATGAGCATTCTATCGCCGAAAAGCTGAGTGGCAAGCTTGATATACGGAGTCTCTCCGCAACCTGCACATGCTCCGCTGAATTCAAAATATGGGCGTTTAAACTGAACACCTTTGACAGTATTTGGAGTAAATGGTGTAATCTGTGGCAATGTGAGCAAGAACTCTTCGTTTGATATCTCCTTATCTCTAATCTTCTCACTCTCAGTCATGATGAGAGCTTTCACTGGGCATACTTCGCTACACACTCCGCAACCGGTACAATCTAGCGTATTAACCTGCATACGATAGTTGCCATCGCATATATAGGCTTTCCTACTAGTGAAGGTTTTAGGTACCTTTTTCTTCTCTTCGAATATCACTGGACGTATTGCTGCATGCGGACACATCATAGTACACCTACCGCATTGAATACATTTCTCACTAATCCATTCAGGCATTTGAGTAGCTAGAGCTCGTTTCTCAAACTTAGAAGTATCGGTCGGCATATGACCAGCTACATCAAAACTGCTGACAGGAATATTATCTCCCTCCTGATTGCTAGTAGGCACAATAATATTCTCATAATACTCACTCTGTCTCACTTTACATACAGGTGTAGACTTCAATGTGAAGCGTTTAGGATTAATGTTAGTAATTTTACTCTCAATACCATTGATAGCTTTTAGATTAGCGTCTACTATTTTCTGACCCTTTTTAGAATAGGTCTTAACAATACTAGATTTGATATTATTCATAGCTACATCGAAAGGTAATAATTTAGATACATAGAATAGTGCGGTCTGCATGATTGTATTAATCTTGCCACCCAATCCACAATCGTGTGCTATGTGATTTGCATCTATCGAATATAGTCTAATATTTTTGGTATTCAAATCTTCTTTCATCTTATTGGGCATTATCTTGTCTAGCGTCTCAAAATCATAATTTGAATTAAGAAGTAATATCCCATTATCTTTCAAACACTCTGTAATGTCATATTTCTCTATATATCCCGCATTATTGCATACTACTAAATCAACCTGTCTAGGATTGAACGGAGCTACTATTGGCAAGAAATGCGAACGCATATGAGATACTGTGAGACTACCTGATTTCTTCGAATCATAGTCAAAGTACCCCTGCATATAGCTAGTGGTCTCTTCGCCTAAAATCTTGATAGTATTCTTAACCGAACTGACACTACCATCACTACCCAGTCCATAAACTCGCATACTGAAATCCGATGTATCATCAAGGTAGCGTTCTTTAATCTCAAGATTCGTCTGAGTCACATCGTCATATACTCCAAGTGTGAAAAACTCCTTTTTCCTACTAGTCATATTATCAAATACCGACATAGCCATATCCGGAGTGAATTCTTTACCACCGAGACCATATGTACCTGTGAAACAATTAACATTAAATCTATACTTAAACAATGTATGAGTAACAAAACTAGTGAGCGTATCCACTCCATTAACATCGAGATTTCGCTCTAAAATCGTGATATTTTTAGTAGTTTTGGGTAATTTTTTTATAAAATTCTCTTCATCAAAAGGTTTAAGTAGACGAACTTTAATCACTCCGACTTTACTTTTGTACTGCTTCAATGCAAGTTTTAATACATCAGCACAGGTACCCATACTCACTACCACATCACGCGCATTAGGGTCTCCATAATACTCTATCGTGTCATAAGTCCTACCTGTAATTTCGCTCTGTCTATTTAAGCCAAATCTCACATCATCGAGCACATGCGAATATTTCTCTATCGCGCGCACTCTATTCTGCATGAATACATCTGGGTTTTGGTTAGTGCCTGCACTATATGGTTCGTGATTATTCATAGCAGTATGTTTAAATTCTTTTATATCTTCATAGTCAACGATTTTCTTTAAATCGTCTAATTCGGTCATCTCGATAGTGGACAATTCGTGGCTTGTTCTAAATCCGTCAAAGAAACAGATGAAAGGCGTCTTGCTTCGCTGACTAGCCAACTCGCAAGCTATAGCTATGTCGTTGACCTCTTGCACACTTGAACAGTTAATAATATTAAATCCAGTTTTAAGGCAAGCATAAATATCACTATAGTCACAGAATATATTTAATGCATGTGTTGCTACACTTCTAGCTGCCACATAAAAGACTGTAGGAAGTCCCTCCCCTGCTATCTTATACATATTAGGAATCATTAGTAGCAAGCCTTGACTAGATGTAAATGTGGTAGTCTTTGCCCCTGCAACTAAACTGCCATGAACAGCTCCTGCTACTCCTGCCTCACTCTGCATCTGGGTAAGATATAATGTATTATCAAAAATATTTAATTTCTTATCAAACCTAAACTGGTCACAATTCTCTGCCATTGGGCTGCTGGGCGTAATAGGATATATCACTGCCACATCGTTCATCATATATGCAATATTCGCCGCAGCAAAATTGCCATCTATAGTAACCTTTCTCATACTTTCTCCTTATTGTATTAATTCATAAAAAGTTTAACATGTGAAAGTTTTTTTTACAAACATTTTTATCTGTTTTTTATTAATCAAAATTTTTCATTTTTATAAGAGTTGAAATTTATCTTAACATATGTTAGAATAAACATATGAGATATTTGATGACTATTAGCTATAACGGCAGAGATTACGCAGGATGGCAAAAGCAGAAAAACGCGAACACTATTGAGGAGCAGGTCGAAAAAGCTATTGAAATAATTACCAAAGAAAAGGTTAACTGTGTAGCGAGTGGCAGAACTGACGCAGGTGTTTCTGCTTACGCTCAAACTGTGCATTTTGACATAGAGCATGAATTAGATACTAATAAATTTTTGCACTCTATTAATGGAATACTTCCAAATACTATTCGTGTATTAAATATAGTAGAAAGCGACATTCATGCTAGATTTTCTGCTAAAAGAAAAACTTACATGTATAAAATGTATCTATCCGGCATAGATTTACCATTATATACTGATGCTTTTAGAGTGAATGAAAGTATTAATATAAAAGAGATGAAAAAATTTATTAATACTCTAATAGGTGCACATGATTTCGCAGGTTTTAGAGCAAGCGGGAGCGAATCAGATACAAGTATTCGCACAATCTATAAAACAAATCTAAAAAAACAAGATAAATATTTATATTTCTTCATAACCGGGAATGGATTTTTATATAAAATGGTGCGTAATATCGTAGGAACTATGATTAAGATAGGCGAAGGAAAGTTAGAGCTCAAAAAAATCAAACCAATTTTATTCACTACTTTTAAATCTGTACATACTGCAAAACCTGAATTTTTATATTTGAAATCTGTCGAATATAAATAATATTCTTTACAGTTTAATAAAATTTTGATAATATATTAATAAGAGATAAGGAGATAATATGAATAAAAAAGATGTAAAACCTAGTATAGTGAAAGCATATGGATTCAGTTTCTTAGTTTGCTTAGCTACTAGTGTACTATTTGGTTTAATATATGGTTTTGGCTATTATCTATATTTAGTTCCTATTGCTGGTATATTGCTATCCATGATTGTTTTCAACAAATTCACTAAAACTAATTGGGTAAATATTTTAGTATCATTCGTCTGGTGTACTGTGTGGCTGGTTTTACTGAACATTACAGCAGTGTATATCACTGAAGGTATATTTATATGTATGGAAGGCTACGATTTAATAACTGCATTTGGACTACTCAATACCTTATTACAAACCAGCGAAGAAGCTAGCAATTTATTTATAAAAATAATCACTGAATCTACACTCATCACTGTATTCTGTGCTGCAATTGGGCTTGCATATTTCATCGGTTCGTATGTGGTAAACAAAAAGAAAGAAGGAAAATCTAAAGATAACTCTGAAAATACTTCTACTACTATTCAAGACGCTAATATAGAATTATTGTATTTTAATCTATTCTCTACCGCTAAGCGTAGTTTGGAGAGATTTAATAACGATAAGGATAAAGAACTATTAAAAGCTGATATGGAAGAGCTACGTACTACATATCTAGAAAAGCTCTCTCAAGAAGAGAAAGATACATTAGTTAAAATCATCGATGCCGAACTTAATAAAGAAAATCTCGGCACAACTGAAAAGAATGCTTTAACTTTATTGTATAAGATGATTAAAAATCAGGTCTAACATGATATCTAAAATTATTATAATATGCACAATATTTTTACTTTCATTTATACTACCTCAGCCTAGTATTATCTCAAATAGCGTGACCCCCCCCCTTATTCAAACAATGAATTTGTAATATTACATGCTGGCGGTAATTACGAGGGATATAATTATCTGAATTCTCAAGAAAGTTTTGAATATTATTATAAAAAAGGTTGTAGATATTTTGAATATGATTTTGAACTATCAAAAGACAATCATTTAATTGGAACACACGAATTTTATGGTTTAAGCATAAGCAATTCAAATATAAGTTATGATGAATTTTTGAAATTAAAAGTATTTAATCGGTTTACTCCCATTAATGAAGAATGGCTAATCAAAACACTCGAGTCACATCCTGATATAAAAATCATAATTGATAGTAAAATTGACCCCATTGGTGTACTAGACCGGATTGTTAAATTAAACAATAATACCGAAATTGATTTAAACAATGTTATAATACCTCAAATATATTCATTAGATATGTGGAAAATCGCAAAAGAAAAATATAGTTTCAAAGAATATATTTATACTAACTATATATCCCACTATTCTGCTTTTAAAATAATATCAAATTTTAATGATATGCGTATTATAGCAATAACTCTACCTATCTCTTCAATTAACTCTAACAAGTCTTATTTAAGCCGATATAAACCTATTCTCGTACATACTCCAACTAATTCTAAAGAGATCTCATTCGCTAGGCGTATGGGAAGTTCGGGTTTTTATGTAGATACACCAGATATTGTATGACAGAATGTTAACCATGTCAATATTATGATGGGGTTGACATTTTTTTTAATATATGCTATATTTTATTCATAAGGAGTGCCATATGAGCAAAAAAGAGAAAAAAGAACGCCACATTGAGCCGAGTAAAGCAAAAGCTCTCGGACTTAGTTTCCATACACTATTAATCGCCAGTATTGTATTCGCCATTCTCTATGCATACAATCTATATGACTTCGTCGTAACAATTATAGGCATATTGATAGCTATCGCTGTATTCCTACACTATTGTCGACCTACTTGGCGAAGTGTATTCGGCGCTTTCATTTGGTGCGTATTGTGGTCTGCAATTTTAAATATAATCGCCACAATGTTCGTTGAGTCTATATTCATATGCGAAGTAAAATACAATTTATTCGAAGCTGTCGGAATTTATTTTAATAAACTGCAAAATAACTTACCTACTCTATCTAACTTACAAAAAATGGTCATTGAAATAGTAGTATTGAGTCTGATATTTGCATTTATATCCGTCTTGATATATGCAAATGTCAAAAAAATAAAAATTACACATGCTCATACTGAAGAAAAAGTCATTGATACTACCGAATCCACTTATTTTAATCTATTCATCTCTATGAAGCATATTTTAGAGAATTATCAGCTCAATAAGAACAAGTCTCAATTCGCAAGTGATATAAAAATATATAAAGAAACTTACATAAAAACTATGGACAAAGACACTAAAGTCGCAATTAGTTTAAAAGTAGAAAACGAACTCAAATCGTCTGATATCATTAAAATCAACGAACAGACATTAAAATGTCTGCAAAAAATACTATCTGAATAAAAATAATTTAAATTTTCTATTGACAATCGTAGACTGATTTATTATACTAATAAAGTATTGCTCATTAGAAGATTTTTCTTGCCACACGGGGAAGATTGTTCTAACAGAGTCCGAACGCGAAATAAGGACTAAAAAAAATTAAGGAGAATATAAAAATGAAAACAATTATGGCTAAACCTGCCACAGTTGAAAAGAAATGGTACATTATAGATGCTGAAGGCAAAGCTCTAGGTCGTGTTGCTAGCGAAGCTGCAAAACTACTTCGTGGCAAACACAAGGCTACTTTCACTCCTAATGTTGACTGTGGTGACAATGTTATTATCTTGAATAGCGACAAGGTCGTTTTGACAGGTAAAAAAGAAGAACAAAAATATTTCAAACGTTACTCTGGTTTCCAATCAGGTCTACACCTTACTCAGTACAAGACCATGATGGCTAATCATAGTGATGTAGCACTTATGAGAGCGGTAAAAGGCATGCTTCCTAAGAATAGCTTAGGAAGAACTATGGCTAAACACTGCCATATCTACAAAGGTGCTGAACACAATAACCAAGCTCAAAAACCAGAAGTATGGAACGGAGGTAACAACTAATGGCTGATTTAGAAGAAAAGAAGACAGTTAAAAAGACTACTAAGGTAGCTAAAACTGAGCCTAAAGCTACTGAGACTAAAACTGCTACAAAGGTAACTACAACTAAAACTATTGCTCCTAAGGCTAGTAAACCAAAAACAGCTAAAGCTAAAGTGCAAGAATTTTTAGGCACTGGCAGAAGAAAATGCTCTGTAGCTCGTGTGCGCTTAACTACCGGTACTGGTAGCATTAAAGTTAATGGTGAAGAATTAAAGGAATATTTCGACCTTGATACTCTTATCACTATCGTTAAACAGCCTCTAGTATTAACTGAGACTGAAGGCAATGTAGATATCACTGCTAACATCTATGGCGGTGGTAAAGCTGGTCAGGCCGGTGCACTTCGTCATGGTATCACTAGAGCATTAGCAGAGTTCAGACCTGAACTACGCCCTACTCTTAAGAAAGCTGGCTTCATCACTCGTGACGCTAGAAAGAAAGAGCGTAAGAAATACGGTCTCAAGAAAGCTCGTCGTGCTCCACAATTTAGTAAGAGATAATGAAAATGTGCTACATGCACATTTTTTTTATTTCCCTATTGACAAATAAAAGATTTATGATATACTATCGTTATTCATCACAGGAGGTAACATATGGCAAGTATAAATGGTTTGATAGTAGTCGTTAAAATGGGCAAAAAATATTTAGGTAAAGGCGGTACTATAGTAAACGATATTCACGATGCACTGCTCATTGACGCACTACGCAATGGTAGATTTACAGGAGCAGATGATACATTAAAAAAATTTAACATTGACCCTGAACAATTTAAAAAAGTAACTTATGTCGAACTAGCTCCATCATTCGATGAAATGAGATATTATGCTCATGAATATCCTGGACACTTTGAGAATATTAATTATAGCACTATTCGTGATTTGGCTTATTGTAGGCATACACTACGCGAATATATAGACGCTAAAAACAATCATACGGAATTATAAAAAAGAGTTATCTAGCTCTTTTTTTATTAAAAAAGAGAGATGTTGTTTACACTCGAAACTATTTTATTTTGTAAATGATGAATTAATTAACGATTGTTAATCTAATTCAGATAAAATATTATAGTTTTTTTAGAGCATAGAACTATCTCTCTATGTCGTAAGGATTAACCTTACATAAGTAATATGTGTAGATTATTTTCGTTTATTCTTCACTTTTCTATCTTTTTTAAAAATAATAATGACAATATTTACCATAAGAATACTATCTATAATGCAAATCAAAATTCTATAATCCAAACTTAGACTAGTGATAGTATAATTCCCTGATAATACAGTCACATCATACTCTTCTCCCACCACAAACATAATATTCCCATCTATATCTGTGCGGAGAATGCCACTACCGCTATTCATTAGATTATTCATCACAATATCAGATGGATGACCATATTGATTGCCACAAGATATAACCGAATATTTAGGCGTGACCAAATTTAAAAACTCCATACTAGTAGAATATTTGCTACCATGATGTGCGACTTTTAGTATATCTGAATCAAGCCTAATTCCATATTTATCTATTAGGTCAGTTTCGACTTGGGATGAAATGTCTCCTGTAAATAGAAAACTTGTATCTTGGACACTAAATTTAATAACAGGACATGAATTATTCGTATCGGTATAGCTAAGTGGTCCAAAGAATTCTATGTAATAATTATTTTCTATTATATAGCCATCTGTATTAATCATAGTGTCGTAAGAATTATTCTCGATATATGACATTAAATTATTGTATGTGAGTGTATCTTTACTGACCGATGGTAAAAATATTTTTTGTATATCAAATTCAGTGAGCAATCGTAATGCTCCACCGATATGGTCTGCATCCGCATGTGTAAGCACCAAATAATCTATTATCTTATTATTATGAGTATGCATGACTTTATCTCTAATATAATTAGTCACAGTACTAGCAGTAGAAATGTCTCCTGTATCTATGAGCATTATCTTATTATCCGGCAAATTAATTGCTATAGCGTCTCCATGACCAACTGATATAAAATGAATTAAAACATTGCCTTTTGCCGAAACGATATTAAAGTTATTTTTTAATATCTCTTTTAATAATGGATTAATACAACACGAAAAAATACATAGTAATGATAATAATGCTATAATGCTCACTATAATTATCGATTTTTTCTTTTGTGTAGATTTCATTATCTTTTTTTGATTTTGCCTAGAAATAGGTCAAGAATTTCCGGCATCTTAGCTATTGTAGCCTTGTATCCTTCTTCTATCATAGCATCTTTGTCAATAATTTTCAATGAATTAAAGCGTCTCATATCTGGACATATAACAATATCGCTATAATTTTTACCTTGAACTGAATTATTGACCATCATAATACCTACTGCTGTCATAAATTGAGTGAAAATATTATTGCTACTAGTACCCCCACCACGCGAACAGTTACAATCAATCGTTACTACAAAGTCACAATCGGCCATTTTTAAAACATCTGCCGGAATATTATTGCGCGAACCTCCATCAATTAGCACCATATTTTTATATTTGACTGGCAAGAACACTCCTGGTATAGCACAACTACCACAAACAACTGGAGCTATCTCTCCTGTATTAAAATGCAATTCTTTTCCCGTCTTTAAATCCACTGCTACTACATAAAGTGGAATGGGTAAATCTTCTATCCTCTCTATAGTCAATGTTTTATTAATTAGAGCGGATAACCTATCCATTCTAGAGGGTAAAAATCCTAGTTTAGCGCTCCTAAAATCAGTATTTTTAACTCCATCTGTTAATTTGTACATATCTTCATATGAAATCCCTGTAGCATAAATTGCACCGAAAAGGCTGCCTGCACTAGTACCTGCTACCATGTCGAATGTAATGCCATATTCTTCAAATGCCTTAAATGCACCCAAATGCGCAAATCCCCTAGCTCCACCGCCACTTAAACACAAACCTACTTTATATTTCTTTTTAAACTTTCTTTTTTTTCTTTCACTTAGATATTCTTTAAATCTCATAGGAGTAGTATGTAACTTTATATAAAAAATAATCCCTAATAGAGATTATTTTTTAATTTGCAATTAGTTAGATTTGTCTTATTTCTCGCCATTACCTTTCTTGTCTCTAATCTTTTGAAGAACTATGTTTGTTCTCTCGATATCTGCCTCGAGCTGAGAAATCTGCTCTTCAAGAATATTATTGGTATGCTCTAAGATTGGATATCTATCCTTGCTCTCGTTGATAACTTCTTCACAGTGTTGAACACTTAGACGTAGACCTTCAAGTAATTCTATCTCGTTAGCTAGTTGCTCTGCTTTCTCTTTATCAATGTCAACATAATTGTTTACACCATATAAAGCGACTTTCTTCTTCGCTACTACTGCTTCTCTTCTTCTAAGTTTAGTCTGATTACGCTCTAGGTCGTTCATCACTTTCTTAAGTGGACGATACTCTTTACCATTAATTTTGTACTCACGCTTAGCGTTCTTAAGTCTCTCTTCTAATGTCTCAAGTCTTGCTACACACTCATCCTCAGTCATATCGATAGCAACTTCAGTCTTATTTGCAGTTCTAGCTAATGCCAACTGTGCATTTAATGACTCTAATTGAGCTTTTAAATCTGCTATTACTTGATTTGCATTATCTAATTCTTCGTTAGACTTCGCTTCTACTACAACAGGCTCAGTTTCCACTAGTTCAGTCTCTTCTTCCTCTGTCTCTTCTACTACTTCTGATTCTTCTGTATTGTCTTCGTTGATTGTCTTTAAATAATCATCAATACTATAAGACTCTAATTTTTCATCCATTTTAGGAGCATTCTCTTCCTGAATCTTATCTTTTTCTTCGTCAACCACATCATTAGCTATCTCATCAAGAAGGTCAGACAAATCATCGTCTTCGCTAGATTCTACGTTCTCACTCTTAAGTCTCTCTTCGATTTGAGCAATGTCTTCTTCATCTGTAGTATTATCAAGGTCGAATATATCTTCTTTTGTCTCATCATTCTCTGCAAGTTTCTTCTCTGACTCAGCCTTAGCCTCATCAATAGCTTCAAAATCATATTCCTTGTCAACAGTGTTCGCGTTCTCTAACTGTTTGAACTCTTTATAATCAATAACTTCTTTAGAAGTATTAACATTAGTATTTTCAGCATTTTTACCGCTGTCAAATGCTCCAAGTATCATATGAATCAAGAAAGCGATAAGTCCTCCACCTACTAAAACAATCCCTAAAATTGCTAAAACACTAAGAAATGCCATCCATGCCATAATAAAATCTCCTTTATATGCCACTATTATACTGCAAGAGTTTTAAATTTTCAATACCTTTTTGAAAATTTTTTTAAAAAAAGTTAAAATTTTATGAAATTTTTGCTTAATTTTACTTATTTTGCTTATATTTTTAACTTTTTATTGGTAAAATTTTAAAATTTTTTTATTATTTGAAATTCCTCAATCCCTTTGGATAGTGGTTTTTAATTGTATTTGCGCACACTTTTCCACCACCAATGGAGCAAGAATCGAATAAAATTGAACAATACCCATCACTGATTTCACCGCTAAAAGTCTCTCCCTTCAAATATTTTTGTGCTAATAATGAATCGTAGGGCAAATCAATTTTTCGCTTAAACTCCGCTCCAAATGCTGAAAATAAATAGTGGTTTGGTTCTAATCTAGCATTCTTTTCTTCGCCTAACCTCACACCTAAACTAACATAGTTGATACCCTTTTTAATCATAGACAAAGCAGGTACGCAATAAGCATATCTCCTATAATCATATGCTAGAATTTCTAAACCTGTGTTATCTAAAACAAATTTCTCTGCTAGTTTATTCTCTTTCAACTTTAGATTACCACACGGCTGTAACTCATTTTTACTACATTTTTTTAACACCGCTACAAACTGACCTTCGCCTTTTACTCTATGCGGGTATAATCTAACTGCTCCTTCTAAGTCTATTCCGCGAGAAAAATCCTCGTTAATAGGAATCAATTTATAGTTATATCTTTCAATAAATTCTTTAACTACCGACTCGTTCTCTTCCAAAGAATAAGTACAAGTAGAGTAAATTAGATGACCACCTGTTTTAAGAGCCTTGTCAGCTTTATCTAATATATCTAGTTGACGGATGCGACATTGTGCCGGAGCATTCTCTGTCCACTCATTCACAATATCTTCGCCACGCCTAAACATACCTTCTCCACTACATGGAGCATCGACTAGGCAGACATCGAAAGTGTTGGCATACGCTGTAGCAATATTTTCCGGCGAGTCATTTGTAATTATTACATTTTTCAACCCCATTCGTTCAATATTAGAATATAAAATATCTGCTCGCTTAGAGATATATTCATTACTAACTAATAGTCCATTCGGTATTCGATTTGCTATCTGTATACTCTTTCCGCCTGGGGCGGCACACATATCAAGCACATATTCATCTCCCTTGAAAGAATAAGCATTCACTGTAAACATCGCGCTTGGCTCTTGAATATAAAATGCACCTGCATGATGCAAGGGATGGCGACCCAACTTCTCTCCATCTATATAAAAACCTGATTTCTCATACTTGATTGTTTGCAGTGAAAAATCAACAATAGATTTAAACTTCTCTACAGTAATCTTATTTGTATTAACAAAAATCGCTTTTTCTGCTGGCTTTTCTAGCGCGGATAAAAAATCTCCGTATTCTGCTCCTAAAAGCGTACTCATCCTATCTAAAAATCGCGGATTAAACTCTGACATATGCAAATTATAACACGAAGATATAAAAAAAGACCACAATTTGTTGATTTTTTTTCAATATTTATTTAAACTATTATTATAAGAGTATATTAAGGGGTAATATGCATCATTTAGATATAATAAGACAAAAGCGAAGATTTGAGATGTTCGATGAGAAATCGAGAGAAAAGGTACTTGAACTTAACTCTTTTTTCGCCAAGTATACGATGAGTTTCGAAGATAAAATTAAGAAAAAGTTTACTTATTACGATACGCCTGATCATGATTTGCAAAAATCAAATATTGTTTTATTCAAGACCCAAATCGGCAATTTTACCGAACTTAATATGGCGACAGAAAAGATTAGTTCGACTGCTAGGTATACTTTACGTACTAATTTTAAACATTATACCAAGCAAATTAAACCTCACGATAATTTACTTAAACACAAAGATTTCTTGGTAGAGAACTTCAAATCTATGTTCTTCTCTTCTCTAAATTTCGATGCAGAATTCTTGATGAGAAAACTGCAAGAAGCATACACTATCGAAACAACCAGTATGGAATATAGAAGCGCGAATGTAATGGGTCTAAAAATCACTTATTCATTTGATAAAGATATATATACCAACCACTTCAATAATCAAAAAGCCGTAGCAAATATTTTAACGATATATGAGCACAGCAACGAACTCACTGACACAGACTTTGAAGACCTTATAAGTAAACTCACTAGATATGTGAAAGAGCTGACACCTACTAGCGAGACGAAAATCATGATAGCTAGAAAGATGACTGCTTATACAGCAGCGCCTATCAAGACCAAAGCTCAACTCAGAAAGGAAGAAAAAGAGAAGAAGAAAAAGAAAAAATAGGACTTAATTGCTTACTTTTGAAACTAGCGGAATAAGTAAAGAAAAGCATAGAAAAAGAATCTATGTTTTCTTTTTTACCCTTACTCTCTTAACTGCCAAGCAAAACGAATACTTCTGCCGTTGTCATAGGTTGCCGTGAAAAGCACTAAACTTTCAAATCTTATGGCACTTGCCTTGACCTTGACAACAAAGAATATTCGTTTAAACTAAAATAATAGAGAGAAGAAAACAAAAAGCAAAAGAGCGGGCTGCGTAATGCTCCGCCAGCAACCGCTCTTTTGCAACAAAGTTTATTTATAGGCGTGTGTTTGTCTGGCGGAGCGAAGCGACACTACTTGTATAAGACAAGCACACGCATAAATGCCAATTGAATTTTTTAATTATTTTTTAATTATTAATACAATTAGCTAGAGATTATGTTATAATATATATATTAGGAGTAGATAAATGAAAATTATTGAAATAACACGGAACTTTGTGATAAAAGAAAGTGAAAAATTCAAAATGACATCTATTGACCACTATGATTTTTGGAATGAGCATATTAAATTCGTAGTCCATAACGCTCTTATGCTTGCAGAAAAATACAAAGCAGATGAAGAAATAGTTGAATTGGGTGCTTTATTACATGATATTGCCTTAATTAAAAATGGCTATGAAGCTAAGCCAACACATAATGTTATCGGCGAACAACTTGCACGTGAATTTTTAACTAGGCAAAACTATGATAAAGAAAAAAGAGAAAAAGTTTTAGGTTGTGTTTTACATCATAGAAGTAGTAAAAACGCAGAAAATATAGAAGAATTATGTGTCTGTGATGCTGATATTCTTGCCCACTTTGACAATATTCCAAGATGTTTTGAAACAGCTCAACTATTGCACAAGAACGAACTGGAAAAAGAAGGCGTAAATTACTATATTAAATGGTTTAACAAAGATTTTGATGATTTAAGCAAAAAAACAAAAAGAACATATAGAAAACGCTTTAAAGATATTATGGATATTCTATTTCATTACGATATTGATTCAAAAAAATTTAAGGAGTAAAAAAATGAGTGTTTTAATTAAATATATTGTTCACGGAACAACAACAGACAATTTAGAAAAATTGTCAACAGGTTGGAATCCAGGAGAACTTTCAGAAAAAGGCATTATGCAAGGTATTACGCTTGCAAAAACAATAGAAAATGAAAAAATAGATGTTGTGTTTTGTTCAGATTTAAAACGAGCTGTTGAAAGTGCAAAATTAAATTTTTATAATCGTGAGATAGAAATAATAAAAGACAAACGAATTAGAGAATGCAATTATGGAGATTTCAATGGTAAAGATAGCAAACTTGCTAATTACGGTGCTCACATAACTAAACATTTCCCCAATGGCGAGTGTTTGCTTGATGTTGAAAAAAGAATACAAGAATTTTTAGATTTTCTAAAGAAAAATTATGATGGGAAAACAGTTGCTATTGTTGCACATAAGGCTCCTCAACTTGCAATGGATAAAATCACCAACAATAAAACTTGGGAACAAGCTCTTGCGAGTGATTGGAGAATTGAACATAAGTGGCAACCGATTTGGGAATACACAATAAAATAGAAATATAAAATTAAAAACCGAGAATATATACCCTCGGTTTTTTGCTAGTTTCAAAATTTATAGGCCTTAGTCCTATTTTTTTTCGTCTTCGTCTGTTTTGGGCTTATCGTCTTCTAAATATACACCGAGCATCTCTTCCGTGCTACCTGAATTGTTATTTACCAGTAATCTATTTAGATACATACCGCTACCGATATTTTTGAAGAAATACAAATAGTTGTCATCCAAATCTAGACAATTTATAATAGCTGTGGTGTCAACTTTCATATCAGCAACTGTAGCAAGGGTCACTATCTCGGTCGCTCTACCTGCGATAGCGTCTGCGAAGCTCACCATTTTGATAGCCTTATTATTATCTACATATACGACACAGCCATTAGTCATACCGACATAGGTCATAGATGTAGCTGAATCGTCTTCTACCAATACTTTTATACCGCCATATCCCAATCTATAATACTCTATCATGTTGTCTGTCACAACGAACACTGCATCAGCATCTTTGGATAAATACATATTATCAAGAGTGCCAGTCCCAATGCGCTCGAATGAACTATTTGTATCAATCTTTGCACGTTTCAAAGTAACTGTACTATCAATAGTCTCGCCAATGAACACATATCCGCCACCTACGAACTTTGCTTCTACTTTATTGCTAGAATTAGGGAGTCCGAACTCTACAGGCTCGCCTGTGATGTCATACCTATATAATTTGTATTCGTTGTCCACATTCTTTACATAGAAGATATTTTGGTAGTCATTGTCATCCGTAGTATTATCTAATACTACGCTGGTGATATTCCTACCTATCTCTGTAACTTTATTCTTATTATTAATATCTACTCTATATAGTACATTTGTCTTGTTACTATCATCTAGATTAGTATCTTTCTCATAAACTAATAAATATGGATTGTTATTTGCTAGATAAAACTTGAACGAAAGCTTATTATTCTCTACCTGTGACTGATATAAACGCTCTACTTTGCCCTTGCCTGTCTTGGCATAATCGAGATGAATACGATTAAAATCAACTCTCTTCTTGGCCCAAACTAAACTGTCATTGCCATTCTCTGGACGCTGATCTTCCTGACATGGAGATGTAAAATACAAATAATCTCCAAGTATAAACAAGTCTGAAGCCTCAAAACCTGCTAATTTATCACTCATGGTCACACAATATTCGTCCTGCATTAGACCCTTGTCATCTAACTGAATCCTACCATTAGAGTCAAGTTTGGCTACCATTAATGCACCAAGTGTATATCTCGCATTCTTGGTCTCCATATCGTCAGCAGACATATAGCCATTCACAAAATAAACATAGTCGCCCTTAGATACAGCCAGACCGCCATTGCCACGCACCTCACTAGTCGAATAATTGTAATCAAAATTCGGACGAATTACTTTGTCTTTACAAGCAGTAAGTCCGAATGTAAACGCACATATTAATAAACAAAATATAATTTTAGTAAAATTTTTCATCAAAGACCTCTACAATATTATTGCCAATATTTAAAATAGAAAACAGTATTCTATAACACATATTTTCGCTATTAAAATATAACACAATAATGAATGTTTGTCAAATATTTATTGATATATGGATGAATTTAGTTAAATAGTATTGCGAATATTGAAAGTCTGATGTGTTTTAGTGCAAACTTTTCATTATAAGACAAATTAACGCGAATAACTACAAAAAATTTGTCATATCGTAAAATTTATGATGATATAATAGTGATATGAAGAGTAAAACTATAATTTTATCAAGCCCGGACGGCAAATCTACTGGACGTGCAATTTTGACACTTACTATGGATGATGAACTACTAAAATGCAAAATACGACTATATAATATGGCTAAACTCAATCGTTATACAAAAATAGGTGTATATCATCAAGAACAAGTGTATAGTGCTAATCTAATAGAGAGAAATGGTTGCTATGAGAGTTCTTTAGTGGGCGATTTTAATATGGATGCTGATTTTTATACCGCTCTGATTCAAACTGATAAAAATAATGAAGCACTTCTCGCCGGCGGTACATATGCTGGATTTTATTTCAATGATAATTCAGTATTTAATGAAAATGGTATAAAAGACTACAACGAAGACAAAATCGAAACTGAAGCTATTAATGATGAATTATGTGAAGAAAACTCTTGCAATCAATGCGAGCATTGCAAGTATAAAGAATACTTTTTTGCCCATGCGCAAGACGACGATAAAGAAAACAATACACCTCAAATTTCGCCTACTCCGGACGAAAAAGTCGAAGATGTCAATAGCATAATTAATGATATATTACCGCAATTTGAATACATATTTGAAAACTATTCGGCTGACCAAGAACTAAATAATCTCATTCCAAATAGTAAATTCGTGCAAATAAATGAAACAAACGAACATTACTCAATAGGTGCAATATATGAAAGAGATGAATTGAAATATATTTGCTATGCTGTAAAAACCGAATACAATAAGCCAGCACCAATCGAAATAGGAAAATACTATCAATGGCTCCCGCTTGACAATGAAGATCCACTTAGCGACGGATACTATATAGTATTCCAAGATGCGAAAGATTTGAAGATAGTAGAAATTTAAAATAACTATTATATGAAGATAAAAAAATCTCTCATCAGAGAGATTTTTATTTCAACTATGCAGCAGTAATACCAAATAATTTTAGTAATTCTTTATTAACATCAGCAGCATCAATGTTAGAAGCCTGAATAGATTTAGCTTGCATTGTGATAGTGATTGTAGCACCCATTAAGTTATGCTCACTGATATAACCCTCAGTAGTACTACTATCTTCTTTCCACTCGTCATCAGCTTTAAATTGAATTCCAGATGTTAAAATAGCATATGTGCCGTTTTCTACAGCTTTAGCAGCAGAGCCATCTCCTTTATATGCATAGATATTATTAGTAGCATCTATCTCTATCCAAGTAGCTGCATCTGGAACAACTTTTAATCCAGTAGCTGTTAACTCTTCATCTGTAAATGGAGTTGAATCAGTATCTGCTTTAGTAGCAGCAAGTGTGAATTTTACAGCGACATAGTTACCCAATTTATCAGTAGTATCTACTGTAACACTAGCCGCAGGGTCAGCAGCTGCACTATCTTTGTCTCCGATAATGTAATCTCCCGGCATTAATCCTTTACCAGCAGTAATAGTCGCAAAATCTCCAGTAGAAGTTAATTTAACAGAACCTGTAGTAAATGTGGCACTTTTATCACTAGCAGTCGCGGTAAAGTACGCATATGTACCTCCGAATGCTAACATCGCTACCATGATGATAGCCATGATAATAATAGCAAAGGTAGACTTGGTCATTTTCTTTGATTTTATTTTAGTCATTTTAATTCCCCTTTTATAATTTTAATATGTAATACATTTCGTATCATACTCAGTCCTGATTAATGCATGTTAAGGACCAAGATTTAGTTGCGATAAGATATAATCTCATCATACCAACAAATAAATTTGCAAATTCATTTGGTAAGCCAAAAGCTCATTTTGCGTAATCTACATCGACATCAATTACCATTGTTATAATGATACAACTAATCTAACCTATAAGTCAAACAAAAATATGACAATTATAAAAAAAACTAGCAATCAAAATTTAATCTAATTGCTAATTGTTTATATTTTTTAAACTATTATTTTAATGCCCATTTAATCTTCAGAAAATGGCGCAGGATTATCGTCAAATTGCTCTCCTGATTTAGCTTCATGACAGAGATAATGCCATGGTGTCGCCTCTATGATTGCGTCTTCTAAACGATTAAATAAAGTATCGATATCATATTTTATCACTTCAGATGAAGTATCAATACAATTAATACGTTTAAGATACACCAACCAACGATTAGCAAGTTCGAAATAATCTCTGTCATTGACTATATACGAATAGGTATGCGAGAAATCACGCGGGAAATATGATTGGTCACGAAGTGCTACAAGCTCCTTAGTAATATGCTTCAAATCATATGTAATTTTCATAATATTATCAAAATTATCATAAAATTCTAGTAATTTACACATTTTTGCATCATTTTTTGCTATTTCTAATAAATTTGGTTTAACTTTGGCTATTATATCATCATAATCACGAGTAGTAAATGCACCTATCTTTTTCATTAAATTATCATATACTGCCCGCGAATCTAAGTTTGTATATAAATCCTGTAATCCATGTCCGCTAGTGGTCAGCATATCAGATTTGACATACAGAGATAGTTGACGCTTCAAAACAATACAACCACGATACGCTAATAATTGGTCTAACTCTTCATCGAGATTTAATTCATCATATTTTGATTTGAACTTCAGTGCGGTCTTGACAGGAATATCGCCTCGAAGTGCGTGGAACATCATCCACGCTTCCGCTCCATAAGATTGCACCCTGCGAAGAGTGGAATGTTTATTGAACTGCGGAATAACAGAGCGTTCTCTAAAATGATAGAATTGTCTAACTAATTCGCCTTCAACAACATTCATACTTTCTACAATCGGATCTATCTCTACAACCTTTGACGAGCCATTCCTAGCCCATTCGGGAAAATTAGATGCCATATCAGGCGCGAAGGTGTTTAAAAACAATTTAGTAATAGTAGGATAAAATAAACTAACCTTGGAAGCATAGTATCTTAGTTTATCCCAATCCCAATACTCGTGTGTATGCCGTAAATATCTATTGCGTTTATCTATATAATATTTATTTTGTAATTCTAGTGGTAGTTCAATGAAAGGAACTTTCTTCTCACTAGACTTTTGTTCCTGTTCGGGAATAGTAAAACTAACCACTCCACTTGGTATATATTTTGCTGGGGTCACATACTCGTTAGTCTCTTCATCTCTCTCCCCGCTACTATAATAAACAAATGACATATTTCCTCCTTAAAGTATCTACCATTTTAATCAAATCTTAATTGTGCTACGGCGTTCTAGTGTATTAATTCATTTATTCTTCCACCGCCTCGTCACAGTTCGCTTTCTTACTCGATTGCTATTCGCAATCTTCGCTTTCTTGCGACTGCTCCTCTCTCCACCTGCGACTTTCGTCTTGTGGAGTCCTATATGTGCTACGGCGTTCTAGTGTATTAATTCATTTATTCTTCCACCGCCTCGTCACAGTTCGCTTTCTTACTCGATTGCTATT
>CBFGBH010000006.1:0-71921 GCA_965646995.1 Candidatus Onthoplasma sp. | reverse complement strand
TCCACCTGCGACTTTCGTCTTGTGGAGTCCTATATGTGCTACGGCGTTCTAGTGTATTAATTCATTTATTCTTCCACCGCCGTAGCACATGCCGTCCTCATCATATAGCACTGCAAACTGACCAACAGTCACTGCTCGTTGACGCTTATCAAACTCTAGTTTAATAGTATGCTCATCTATAATAGTCACATGGGTGTCTTGGTCAGGCTGACGATATCTAAGCTTGACAAAAGCATTAAAATCATCTCTAGGTGTGTCTGTAATCCAATTAAATTCTGTCACTATACATGCCTTTGAATACATCTCATCGCACTCGCCACAATTCACAAATAATGTATTAGTCGTGACATCCTTTTTAACTACGAACCACCTATCATCATTGTAGCCATGTTTACCGCCGATATTGAGTCCTCTTCGCTGTCCTATAGTATAGTACATGACGCCGTCATGCTCGCCTACTACCGTACCCTGCAAATCTTTAATTAATCCTTTCTTCGCTGGGAGATAATTTTTCAAAAATTGTCTAAAATTTCTCTCTCCAATAAAGCATATGCCTGTACTATCCTTTTTTTCAGCTGTAACGAGTCCCAATTTTTTTGCAATTCTTCTGACTTCTAATTTGTCTATGTCTGCGAGTGGAAATAGTGTATATTTTAATTGGTCGTCTCTTAATTGATTAAGGAAATAGGTTTGGTCTTTATTCTTGTCGTGTGATTTATATAAATAAACTTTGCCATCTCTATCTACACGCTTGCAATAATGCCCTGTAGCGATATAGTCAGCACCGAGAGCTAAAGCATGCTGTAAGAATGGTCCAAACTTTATCTCCTTATTACACATGACATCGGGATTAGGAGTATATCCTTTATTATACTCTTCCAGAAAATAACTGAATACTCTATCCTTATATTCTTTAGCATAATTGACTGTGTAATATGGAATGCCGATTTTATTTGCTACTCGTTTCACATCTTCGAAATCTCGTTCAGCCGTGCATGCTCCAGTCTCGTCTGTCTCTTCCCAGTTGAGCATGAAAAGACCAATGACATTGTACCCTTGCTCTTTAAGCAAGTATGCTGCCACTGATGAATCTACCCCGCCAGATAATCCTACTACGACTGTTTTCATTAGTTTTCCTTCTTATTTTTAGAAATTAATATGAATTTATTAATAAATTATATATTTATTATTATTTTTTCTCTAAACTTACTGGTATTTTAAATTTATTAAAAATGACATGTATTATATCTATTAACCACATAACTATCACTAATCCCCATATAAGCACCAAGAATGAAAATACTTCCCACAAATCTCCGCTTGGACTAATACCCGGTATAGCTGTAATAATAGCATTCATGATACCTATAATAAAGAATATCGTATATAATGTACCTTTGCCATTCCGCCCTACATAATAATAATGTCCACCTAAAAAGCCTAAAAATATAGTAATCAGTATTAGTTTCCATTTCTTAACATCGTTTGGATAACCTTTTTTTAAGAGTACCCTATCTTTCTCCCCCTGCTGAAGTGCGTTCTTTGCTTCTTCATTTGTAGCAAGTGCAAATTTATTATAATTTAGTTGGCACGTGGGACAGATGATAATCTCACTAGGAACTTTCGTATTGCATCTAGGACAACGCTTATTCATCGACATCTTCATACTAGCATTATATCATATTAGAATTAGTTTGTATAGAGTTTAGAAAAATTTTAATAGTAAAATTTATTGCCATTTACTAGATTTTTTTTTAATATTATTTATAATAATAGTATAGGAGTAATTATGATAATATTATCTTGCGACCATGCGGGCTTCGATTACACGCAAAAATTAATGAAATATTTTGATGGTAAAAAAGTGGAGTACAAATATATGGGGCCTGCCTCTTTTGACCCAGAAGATGATTACCCTGATTATATCAAGCCTGCCACTCTAGAAGTATTAAAGAATAAAGATAATTGGGGAATATTCTTATGTGGTGCTGGAGTTGGAGCAAATATTGTTGCTAATAGACATAAAGGTATTCGCGCTGTATGTGCATTAGACTACACTTCTGCCTATCTTGCCAGAAAAGATGAAGATGCCAATGTCCTAACACTTGGAGCTAGATTAATTAGCTTTAGAGCATGTATTAAAATAATAAAAGTATTTTTAACAAGTGAATTTGAAGGTGGACGACACGCAAGACGCATCGCTAAGTATTAAAATTTAGGTGTGTATTTTGAATTTGCACTAGATAAATCTTGAATAAAACTATTATTAAGTCCCAATCTAAGAGCATACGAAGTCACTCGCTTGTATTCTAGCGGAGTGATTTTTCTATTGATTTCAGGTAAATTCACGGCGTCATATCTCGGCTCATACTGACTCATTATACTCACTATAGAATCTTTACCCAAACTGCTTGCTATATAATCTAGACAGCGAATACTATCGTCTGTATGATTTGGTAAAACTAGATGACGGATGATTATACCCTTTTTCATTAAACCATTCACTATCTCGTCTTTCGGCTGAATCGACTTCATCACGCGAATACATTCATTACTTCGTTCTACATAGTCGTGTACTAGGCTATATTTCTTGGCAATAGAGTTATCAAAATATTTCAAATCTACTAAAAATATGTCCACTAACCCACGCAATAGTTCAATAGTCTCACTACTCTCATAACCGCTACTATTCCATACAATAGGTATACTTGGTTTGTATATCTTGAGCGCAGCGACTATCTCTCGTGTAAAATGAGATGGTGTGACTAGATTTATATTAAGTGCTCCCTTTAACTCTAATTTCTTTATTATTTTAATTAATCGCTTGACAGAGATATTTTTTCCTTTATTACCATGACTGATAGGATAATTCTGACAATAAACGCATTTTAGGTTGCAACCTGTGAAAAAGATAGCTCCACTTCCTCTATCTATATCATTCCCGCTGATAATGGGTTCTTCGTAGTGGTGAAACATTACTTTGCTGATTCGTAATTTATCTTTCTGTCCGCAGTAGCCTTTCTCTTTGCTTCTATCAACATTGCACTGTCTAGGACAAATATTACATTTCATTTTATAAGTTTAAAAGAATTAATCATTATTGTCAAGGCTTGTTCTAAATTGTTAGCATGTCCCATAAACTAATTATAGTAATAATACTTTTGGAGGTATGTTTTGAAAAAGAAATTATTATTAGGAATGTTATTATTCGTGAGTGTATTCTTCGTCAGTGCGTGCGGTAATAACAAAATCGACCTTAATAACTATCTAATCGAAGAAAGAGAAAACCTTTTCGTTGCAGAAGGCAATCTATATAATGTGACTTTCTCATCAGGTATGCGTGAAAAAGATTATGCCCTAGACGGCATAAAAAATGAGATGACAGACTTCGGTATAATCACTATGTCTCGTAATGATTGCTCCCCTATGGCGAACGATACTTATACCTACTCATTACAAGTAGACGGACAAGAATATACAGGCTTCTTAGAAAAAAGTCCAATAGATAACACCTACTCCATCGACATTGGAGTCAAAGTAAATAATGACGCTAAACTAAGTATCAAAGTCTCATTCACTGGCTATACTTTCATGGGCGACCTTATAAACACTAGCAAAGATTTTTCTGTAGACAAAAATGCCGCAGTGAAAATAGCTAATGAAAACTTGAAAGACGAATTAAATAATATCACGTCTGACAAAAATAATAAATTAGAGGCTATAGTAAAAATAGTTAAGGATTATTCTACTAGCGAAACTAAAAGATATTACTGGTATGTCGGTGTAATATCTACTAATGGAGACACTACAGGTATACTAATAGATGCAAATTCTGGCGACATAATCGCTACCAAGGCTTAATAATTAAGCCTTTTTTATTATCCTATCAATAATATCTCTATTTTTATCAGCTAAATTAAAAGCATCTATGAATGCTTCGTCTAAGTCTTCATTATTTAAAAGTCTACTGGCTTCACTAACAAAGTTTATTCCATTATATCTGATAAATCTCATATTATCAGGCGCGATGACAATATTCAATTGTAAATTGTTTGATACTGCTTGTGCCATGAAATATGAAAAGAATGTAAAAAATTTGCTTCTCGAATTATACAAACAACGAATGCCTATTGATTCGCATAATCTCGCTACGCACATGTGTCTAATGGTATCTTCCACACTTTCTGTAGCTAGATTTGTATAACTCATTTTCAGATACTCGGCTACTCTATCTATTACCGATTCACGAATCTCTACATTTAACATAATGAAAATATATCACTATTTTGTACAAATGTCAAACGATTTGTACAAATATTTAAATATTTGACACGCGTGCGAAATTCTCTTTCTCGAAGCGAGTTTTCATTTCCTTATATTTCTCTGAAAGGTCGAATATGTATTTTTGCTTCCCCTCAAGAGACAAGGAAGAATAATATCTATTGTCAATCAACTCCTTAATTGGATTAATGATAACCTCGTCACGAGATAATAGCCTACATACTCTATCATATAATTCCTGCTCGGCAATATTAAGTGAATGCGTGTAACTAACCTGCTCGAATATAGATTTCTCGTGATTGTAATTTCTCATTCTCGATTTCGCATCACGAGCTAGATAATATAATTTACCTTTGATTTTTCTGCGCATATTTCCCCCTTCTTATGACGCTGATACGATACTATTAAAAATCAATATTTATTCAAAATATTTTTCATTAGAGAATTTGTCTATTTTTGTATTGTTTTAACTAATTTGATAAAAGAAAATATTTATTAATTTTAAATTGCCTATTGCATTCTTCAAATCCACATGCTATAATGCCAAAAACAAAGGAGAAATCTATGAGACTTGAAATATTCTATAGTTTCTTTGAAGGCGGGCATTTTCATGTAGATGAAATGACACTAAATAATAAGTTAGCAAGTAGAGGTAAACTCGAGCAATACTCTACCGCCTACACTCTACGAGAAGCATTATCAAATCCTGATGTACTCATCTCGGACGCTCATGCAGTTTGGGAATACGAACTAGCAAACTTAATTGAAGAAAATAAATCTTTATTTATCGATAGCACAAAGCATTCTAGACAATCTATTAATAATAACTGCAAAACCATCGCTCGATTACTTAGAAATCTATATCGCAATTTCGTATTTGATTTCGTGCATACTCATGCTCAAACTGATGACAAATATATTTTCGGTGTCAATAATAGAGAATATCTGCCACTCAGACTTGAACTCAGTCAGAAAAATTCGAACGCATATGAAAAAGAACTCACTCTACATTTCGGAGATGAAACACGGTTATTCTTGGTAGGCACAGATACTTATACTCTAATTTGTGAACTAAATAATCTACTAGGACAAATAAAAAATGGTTATGTGACCTTTGAAGAACTTCAAAAATATAATCTAGGATTGAATTCAGAGCAATATAACAATATTGTAAATACAGTAATAATAGGACTCAGTCAAAATATTACGGACAAAGTCACAAATAGATTTAACGAACAATTATCATTATAAAAAATGAAGGTCTACACCTTCATTTTTAATCTTTAAACTCGTGACCACATTTTTCGCAGTAAGCAGCAGCTCCGCTATTCTTGGTCCTACAATTCGGACAAGCCTTAAGTCCTAAACCCGTCTGTTGTTTTTCTCCGCAATGTTCACATACCAATGCACCTTTAGTAATTACACGACCACATTTATCACATAGACGAGTGCCATTGATACCTTTAGCCTTATTTCCGTCTCGCACGCTCTGAGACTTACCTGACATGCTAAATGAGATGATTAACATAAATAAGCCAAATAACGCAAGTAATCCACCGACAATACAAGCGACACTGACAATCAAATATTTAGTCCAATGTGCTATGTACAATACTGCGCATACTCCACCGAAGATAGCAGCTCCACCAAGTGCCATGAACAATAATGAAAATAAGATAAATGTGAATTTGCCATATCTTTTTTCTCTATACTTAAATAACCCCATACTCTCTCCTATTTGATCTTTGTACCACAATCTGGGCAGAATTTAGCTTTCGCTCCTAAAACCTTGCCACACTCTGAGCAGATTTTCTCTGCCGGCGTCAATTTCTCTCCACAATTAACGCAAAACTTGCTACCCTTACTGATTGGTTCTCCACATTTTGGACAAGATAAGGCCTGAGTAGCTCCACATTCTGGACAAAATTTCGATTTTCCCGGAATGCTCGCTCCACATTTAATACAATTAATAGTGACTTGGCGTTTATTATCTTTTGCACCAGTTATTGAGTCTGTGAATAATGCACCCATATTCGCACCAGCGCCTAAACCTACTCCTAAACCTGCGAGTCCGCCACCGCTAGAATTTTTAGCCACATCGCCCATTGCATTTGCTGCTTTATACTGAGTATAAGTACCCATCTTATCTCCTAATACTCCCATCTTAGTACGCTCATCAAGCATTTTTTCCACATCATCTGGAAGAGATAAATTCTCAATAACGAAATTAGATAATTTTAGTCCGATTGCATCAAATTCTTCTTTTGAATTTTTCTCTACTAATTTACCTAAATCTTTATAATTAGCCGCTAGGTCTAGAGCTGACAGCTTACTCTCGCCAATTGCATCTGTCAATAATTGAATAAGAGTAGACTTGTACTGAGTAACAATATCATTCACACGATAGATAGGACTAGTACCGAAACATTCCCGCATGAATTTGGTAGGGTCGTTCACTTTAAATGAGAATGTACCATAACCTCTAAGTCGAACATTACCAAAATCAACATCTCGCATCATAATAGGGTTTTGAGTACCCCATTTCTGACCCATAAAGCGTTTAGTATTCACAAAATATACCTCTGCTTTTATTCTCGAATTGCCAGCTGTCGATAGGCTAAGCATCTTAGTTAAAAACGGAATATTCTCAGTCGCTAATTTATATGTACCTGGGCCGAAAACATCTGCTATCTCTCCCTTATGAATAAACATAGCCACTTGACTCTCGCGAACTACCAAAGTAGAACTATTCATTATCTCATCTCTATCCGTCAACGGATAACGAAAAACTATGATGTCATTGCTGGCATCTTTCCATTCTATTACGGATAATAATTGCTTCTTAAAAAATCCCATGATCTCTCTCCTACTATTATTATGTCATATTTTAAATATTTTCGTCAAGTAAATACTCTATTTTCTCCGTCTACGATTAAATGGAGAGGGTGGCAAATGCGGATGCATAATAGTCCGGCCAATTTTCTTTATAGCAGACCCTATCATCATACCACCAAAAAAACCACCAAATATATCTCCTAAATCAAAGTTCTCTTCATCATTTTTCTCTTCCACATTTTCTTCTGGCATGACCTTAGGAGTCGGTTTTTTATAACTTCTATTGACGCTACCGCAGTACGAACAAAATCGCTCGGTTGGCTCGATTGCCGCACCACAACTTTTGCACTTATAATCAAATTCTTCTTCCATAATTATATATATTATAACAAATGTGTTAATTTCCTGCAAATAAATTGATATATCGCATAATTATTTTGATTTCTCATGTTTTTTATGAAATTTTTTCTTTTTTACAAAAATTTGTCCCATAATCTCATCAATTTTCTTTTTGTATATAATACTAATGTAGAATAGCACTGCGACTCCCAATAATATAGCAGCCCAGACAGCGAGTCCCCAACCATAGAATGGAATAATAGCTCCACTGCCAAAGAATACAGTACATGCTATACCTATCCCACGAGCAAGAATATTAGTCCAGAAAAAGAAACTAAAACTCATATCAGTAAGTCCCGCTACGACGCATAAAATATCATCGGGAAACATAGGAAAAAGCATCATCAGGAAGAATAAATATTTACCATCAGACATTCTGGCTATCCACTTGTCCGCAGTATCAGTACCAATCATCCAGTACAAAAATTTTCTGCCAGCCTTTCTACCTATATAGAACATTAAAATACTTCCTAGCATGATCGCTATATAACTGAGTAAAAATGCCTGCCATGTGCCAAATATCAAAGCTCCAGCTATTGTCACGAAAAAGGCAGGAATCTGCAATATGGTGGTTTGCAATATCTGTAGAATTATAAAGATTAGAAAGCTAAATATTCCGCCACTCTCGACGATAGATCGTACTTTCTCAAGCGAATTGACATGCTCCCATACTCCTGTAATCTTTAATATCCAAATACCTATCAATATAATACTGAGTAGGCACAAAACAAATACACCCATGCGCAAAATCTTGCCATGGGTAGTATTATTATCAAAACAATTCTTTATCTTCTTCACTTAAACTAGTATATTCGTATATAATAGTTTTAAGTCATTAAATAGTTATTTTACAACTTCGATTTTGATTAAATTGGTTTCGCCCTTTTTCATCGGAGTACCACAGGTCATAATAATTTTATCATCAGTCTTTGCTATGCCTAATTTTTTCACAATTTGATTGCCTATTTTGAACATTTCATCTGTCGAACTATACACACTAGTTAACACCGGCTTAACTCCCCAACTTAATTCTAATTGGCGATAGACCATCTCATCAGGCGTCGCACCTATTATTGTCACTGATGGACGGAATCTACTAATCATGGCAGCACTTAAGCCTGAATTAGTAAACACCACTATTGCCTTAGTATTCTGCATGAAACTGGCACTAACTGCACTATGTGATACTACATCTGTCGTATTCTGTAGTCGAAACATTGTATTATCAAATCGTTTATCATAATGAATATGCTTTTCTGTTTCGTATGCCACTTTTGCCATAGTGCGTACTGCTTCGACTGGGAATTTACCTGCTGCGGTCTCTCCCGACAACATAACTGCACTGGTTCCATCATATACTGCATTAGCGACATCACTGACTTCGGCTCGTGTGGCACGGTTGCTAGTAATCATACTCTCTAACATCTCGGTGGCGGTAATCACTGGTTTGCCACGCATTATAGAATGCTTAATCATCGTCTTTTGTATATCTGGTAGACACTCTACTGGCACTTCCACCCCTAAATCTCCACGAGCAACCATTATAGCATCGCTCGCGTCTATAATCGCATCCATATTCTTCAGCCCACATTGAGATTCAATCTTTGAGATAATTTTCATATTGCCACCATTTTTCTCAATGAAATTACGAAGAACATTTACATCTTCTTTAGAATTTACAAAACTCGCAGCAAGCAGTCCAACATTATTCTTGATGCCCCATAGAATATCATTCTTGTCTGCAGTATTTAGATAAGGTGTAGAAAACTCGACATTTGGAATAGATAGACTCTTCCTATTGGAGATAACACCCGAATTCATTGCTTTAGTGATGACATCTTTGCCTTCTTTTGCTACCACTTTAAATGCAAGTAGTCCGTTGACTGCTAATATCTTGCCACCTACTTTGATGCAATCTACAATCTTTGGCTCATTAAAACTAACTATCGTCTCATCTCCTATGAGATTACGACCAGTGAATGTAAATGTTTGCCCTTTTTTAATTGACACTAGACCTTCTTTAAAAGTCTTGACACGAATCTCTGGCCCACGAGTGTCTAGCATAATTGGTAGCGGAACATTAAGTTCCTTTCGAATACGTTTCACATTCTTTAGAATCTTCTCCATATCGTCTAACTTGGCGTGAGATAGATTGATTCTCGCTATATTTAGCCCTGCCTGAACTAATGCTTTCATCGTATCATATTCTATACATGCAGGCCCAATAGTGCCTATTATCTTAGTTTTTCTCATACTTTCCCCTTTTGTATATATGAAGATATTATATCACAACGAAATGAAAAATAAAAATAAATTACACTTGAAAAAAAACATAAAATATGATATACTTTGTTTGAGGTTATTATGAATTTTGTATGGGAAGACTATGATAATAAAAAGCATAAAGTTATTGATGAATGGATAACAATGTCTTATTCTTTTAATAACGATGAGATAAATAAATTCGCTCTATTCAACGAGCCACTTTCTGAAGTTGCAAGTTGGTACGAAAGTGATAGCAACAATATGGGAAGTCTCAAAGATTATGTCAAAGTAGTCTTGAAAGATGACCAAATTGTCGCATTTATTATTCTAAATTTATATGAAGAAAATGGAAAAATTGTAGCAAGCATAAATCCCATCGCATTAAATCCTCAACTCGTGTCTAAAGGACTAGGCACTGAAATTTTACAAGAATTAATACACTCACACGAAAAAATTCTCGGAAGAAAAGTAGATATGTTTTATGCTGGCATCGATGAGAAAAATGAAAAAAGTAAAAAATTATTCACTAATGCTAAATTTATACTAAAAGGACTACACGAAGATAAAACATTCGGAGATTATTATCTAGAAGTCTAAAAAATTATATTAATATTCATTCATCTATTGTATTTTTATTAAATTTATGATAATATAAATTTTAAGGGGATGAAATAGTTTCGACTGGTGAACTATGTATTTATACGCATACCGAGAGACATCTCGTAAAATATGTATTCGGAACGATTGAGCAATCAATCAGTTAGCACGAATTAAATAAACGCAAACAAAACTGAAAAATTGGCTTTAGCTGCCTAGTCGCAGTTGCCCGTCAGTCTAATAGTACCGATATATTAGAGTCTGGCGTCGATTATCGGTCAACGCTCACTCGTCTCGCCTAAGATGAGTGAATGTACATTTAGGCTAGTTTTACGAAAGTGTCAATGTTAGTTTCGTAAGATAAATTTAGTCATTGACTAAGTATGTAGTGTATGAATGCCTAATTCATTAGGACATGGGTGCGACTCCCATCATCTCCACCAATCTCGAGCTATGTTTTATCACCATAGCATTTTTAATGAATTATCAAACTAAATTTGTTATTTTTAAAATCAAAAAATGACCATATTTTATAAATACATTTTTTATTCTTATACAATTTACAATAAAATGTGTTATTATGTGAATATACCAAGGAGTAAGAATGCACGATTTAGTTTGTATTGGCAAAGAAAGATTTTTTGACTTAAAAAATACAATTAACAGGCACAAATTTACAGGAGACGATGAAATTGACGCTTATTTCAATGATTTAGATAAATATTCTCATCTTTTTGTTTTGTCTTGCTTAATGGATAGAGGCATCAAAGCTGAAAAAGCATGGAGCATTCCTTATAAGATTAGTAAACATTTTAATTCCTTTAATATGGAAAGTTTATCAAAAATTAGCCATGAAGATATTTTAGATTATTTTTTAACCAATAGACCCCATAGATATAATGAAGATATGGCAAAGGTATTTTATGAGGGTGTACAAAAGATCCATACTGAATACAACAATGACATTTCTCAAATATGGAAAAATATGCCAAGCAGTGCTAGTGTAATTTATAAATTTCTACAATTTAATGGTTGTGGGATAAAGATTGCTACGATGGCAACTAATATTCTGGTTAGAGAATATGGAGTTGAATTAAGCGATTACTATTCTATTGATATCTCGCCAGATGTTCATATAAAACGCATAATGTTTAGATTAGGTTTAATTTCCAATCAAGAAGATATAAATCTTGTCATTTATAAAGCAAGGGAATTAAATCCAGAATTTCCAGGCATAATTGATGTATCGTGTTGGGAAATAGGAAGAAATTATTGTCATCCAACAAAACCAGATTGTGAAAAATGTCCTTTGATACATTGTTGTAAATATAAAAATAAATAGTGGCTTTAGGCTTGAAAGGCGCCTGATACGAAATAAACGCAACTCGACTGATAGTTTACTTTGTGAAAAAAGGCTGACCATTGATTGAAAAATATCTAAATAATATGTATAATAAAAACATAAATTTAGGAGTTTATTTATGAATATTGAAAAGAGTGGTCAATTGATTGCTGAAATGAGAAAGTCGAAAAATATGACCCAGCGTGATTTAGCCGAGAAACTGCATGTCACAGATAAAGCCGTCTCAAAATGGGAGCGCGGTTTAGCTAGTCCAGATATTCAACTATTACCACACTTATCTGAAATATTTGGTATAACTATTGACGAATTAATTAATGGAGAATTAGAAGAGTTCTCAATTCAAGAACCAAAGTATCAATCTAAAATACAAGAAGAAACAAAGACGATAAAAAAGACGCAAAAGAGACCCATAAATATTAAAAAATTATCATCCATTTGCTTATCTATGTCTATGTTTATCGGAATTTTAGTTTGTTTAATATGCGATTTGTCTATAAACAAAATATTCACTTGGTCGATATATCCTATTAGCTCCATTATATTTTCTTGGTTAGTTTTGTTCCCTGTAACGACATTCGGTAAAAAGGGCGTTTTATATTCATTAATCAATCTCAGTATATTCATTTTCCCATTCTTTTTAATTCTTGAAAGAATGCTACCTAATCTCAACATTTTCTTAATTGGTAGTATTATGTCCGCTATTTCTTTAATCTTTATATGGATAATATATATAATATTTGCTTTATTAAAAAAGAGAATCTATCTCGCTTCAACTATAACGACCACCCTATTGATACCACTATATTTCTGTATAGATATTGCCCTACACTTTTTAATAAACGAGCCTATTATTGATATTTGGGATATCTTATCTCTCTCTATAATCATAATTATAGCAATAGTCCTATTTATCGCCGATTACAAAAAAATGAAAATACTAAAAAATAAGTAAACTTTTTAAAGCAATCAAGCTTTATCATTATAAAAAATTTGAAAAAATATCAATTCCTAAACTCTTAAACCAACTTTTCAAAGTTGTTTTTTTATTAAGTATTATATATTATCATATAGAGATTCATAATAGTGTAAATCAAATTCTTTTTATATTTATTTAAACATAATTTATTATACTATCTACCATTCATGTTTATAAATCTACCAGATATGAATTAATCAAAACCGAATGTTGAAAATCTATTGCAGACTTATTGCAAATCAAATATAATATTTGACGTCAAAAGGAGGTTTAGGTGAAAGTAGAATTAAAAATCGACGAAGATTGTGCTGAGACGAAAATCATTATCATAGCAAATAAAATGACTGATGAGATTTCTGCTCTGATGCAACGATTAAGTGAAGAGACGCCACTAGCAATAATAGGCTATGATGGCAATGGAGTCAAGATATTAGACTTGAGCGATATCGTAAGAATATATTCTTCACTTGGTAAAGTATTCGCAGTGACTGAAAAGAAAGAATATGCGTTGCGTCTACGATTGTATGAAGTGGAAGAACGATTGGATAAAAAAGGATTCGTTCGTATCTCTAATTCAGAGATAATCAACTTAAAGAAAACGAAAAAATTTGATTTCAGTACAGTCGGTACTATATGCGTTTCGCTGTCGAACGGAACAATCAGTTTTGTGTCACGAAGATATGTCACAAAAATAAAAAAAACATTAGGATTATGAGGTAAATTATGAAAAAGAAATTATTATATCGTACACTTTTAGGTGCACCCATAGGTGTCACTATCAGTTTAATAGTCACCGTAATTATTTCACTATGCACTGGCAACGGCGCATACTACCCCGCTCCACATGAATTGATTGCTTGGTGCGGTAATGAGATCACAGCTGTAATAGTACAGGCAATATGCTCAATGATTATAGGTGCACTTTTTGGAGGTTCATCTGTCATATGGGATGTTGAAAAATGGAGTTTATTAAAACAAACCTTGATACATTTCGCAGTAATCTCTATATCATTCCCGGTAGCATTTATTTTGAACTGGATGCCACACAACTTGTTGGGGTCAATCTGCTATATAATCGCATTCATTTTAGTATATGTTATCATGTGGATTTCTATATATTATTCAATCAAAGCTAAAATCAAAAGAATGAACCAACAATTACAAAAAATAAAACAAGATGAAAAATAAGTAGATTAATAAAAAATATCGCAGTAATGCGATATTTTTTATTAAAATCAGTATCAAACTACATTTTTTAAAATTGGTTTACTTTTTTTATTAAACTAATATTTTAACTTTTACCAGATTCAGGTAGTCCACTCCAGTTAGCATAAATGTCGGTATTCCCTGTCACTACTAATTCAGTGATATTGTCTCCACCCATTTTCGTTGACCACCCTTCAAATTTATGATACCAATTAACTGTCAATATTCCGATTCCTGTAGTATATTTCCATGTCGGGATATATTTTGACAGGTCGATAATCGTACCTTCTAAAACTCGCAGTATAGAGATTGGGAAATCAATATGTTTCTTGTACGCACTAATTACATTATTATCTTTATTGAATGTAACATCATAATAATATTTAACATCATAATCCCATTCTACATTGATAATTAAATCCTGATTTGCAAACTCACTAATTACTGTATCAAAACCTTTAAATATATAATTCTCTTTTTTCGTCTGTGTACCATCATCCAAAACAACAGTAGCATAATTATTAGGTAGAGTAATATTTTCTCCTTGATAACCAGTTAAAATGATAGTTTCATTATTACAAGTTGAATCGACAATCTTCACTGTATAAATATTCCTAATATGTAAATCTAGAGACTCGTTTGGCATGTACTCAGGCAACACATACTCAACACTATAATTTTCATCTAAGTAAAACCTAGTACTATCATAAATATGTAAATAGTCCGGCAATAATAATTCTTTCCCTACTTCGTGAGCCGTGCTAGATATTAATAGCCCATTGTCATAAACATTTAACTTCCTAGTTTCTACCACATCAATTATATCCCATTTTGCATGCAAGGTAACATTATAGTTTGGTACAATCTGCCCTCCAGTCCAAAGATTCGTGAACTGAGCATCCGTGTACCAGCCTACAAAAGCGTAAGTGGTAGTCTTATCATCTGTAGATATTACTATATCATCTAACTGAGTCGCTATATTCATCTCGCTACCAGCTAGGGCATGAATAGTTATGTTCTCGTTTGATAATTCATTGACTATAATGACATCATAATACAATTCAGTCTTGACATCCCATTTAGCATACAAGGTCGTATCTCCACGCTGTACTCTGCCGACTATAACTCGATTGGACTCAATAAAATCATTTGAACTGAACCAGCCAGCAAATGTAAAGGTGTCTCTCCTCTCGCCATTGTCTTCAACTCTAGTAGGCAGTATCGGCAAATCAAATTCTGTACCTACTGCGTCTATTACATTGGGAACTTCCTCTCCGCCGTTCTCTTCAAAAGCAACGGTGTATGTAGTAGCACTGACCAACTCCCAATTACCTTTGCTAGCATGCCATTTTTCGTCTGTTTTATATGGGTAATTGGTTATAAATTCATCAAAACTGCTCCAATCTAGACTTTCGCCGATAGAATTTAAGCGAATATCGTTGCTTTCTATATCAATAGTGAAGACATCCGAGATTGGCATATTTACTTTCAATTTAGCACTTGTAATATAAGGTTTGCCATTTACTTTTTCGGTCGAGAAACCAAGATTCATGGTATCTAATTTCGGATTATTTGCTAACTCTTTTAAGTTCATTACGAATGAATACATGTCATTTTCATGACTAAAGCCAAGTAAAACATTGGTATAATCAATAGGCTTGTCCCTATTCATTGCTAAGTCTACGGACTTCTCGATCTCATTCATGACGATGTCCTTAAAGCCGAAGCCATAACTCAATAATATCATTGGGTCACGCATGAACTCGTCAATAGTGGTTTTATACATTTTTTCATACGTTCGGTTTTTACCTACTACCGGAACTATTTCACTACGATAGAAATATATGTAGCCATCTTTATAATAAATATTTAATATTCTATCTAGTCCACAATATACACCACTAACAGTGTCTCCTACCTTATATGGCACATCGTTATCTACAGGAGCTATGACAGGTATAGCGCCAATTCGTGCCATAATTTCAGGCTTATCATCTACTATCTTTATCTTCACATCTAGTGGAATATTCATTGAAATAGGATTTTTGACAGCGGATAATCTCATATTCATATTGAGATTGGCTGTAATATGATAGTCTGTCAGAGTGCAAGTATTGACTACTGCCTCAATCAATTCTGTAGAGGACGAAATATCTAAAAATTCATTCTCATCTAGTTCTATCGCTCTAGGTTCTTCTACATAAGTTAGTGAAATATTCGGTACAAAAGCAAAGCCATTAAATAAAATCTCACTGGTTGTAAGTGAATTGATTTTGAAATCATTATCTGTTTTGACTTCTATATCCAGACCAAGCAAGTTCGTTCTCAATAGATGACCATTCTCTATCACTTCATCAGATACATCTTGCAATTTTTGTAGCAAGTCTGTTACATTTAGTTTGTCTAAATCAATATTGGTCTTTATATTTGTAGTCAAATACGAAAAGTCGACCCCTTTATCATCTAGTAAATTGGTAATTAAATTGATTATCTCTTGTATACTAGAGGTCTGAATTCTAAACTTATTATCTGATACTGAAATATATAACCAACCATTTTGATAAGTAATACCAAACTGTAAATTATCATTTATAATCAAATCACCCTGAGCTGATATATTCTCAAATCCACTCGAAATATCGAGATAAACTTTACCATTAAGTAGATACGAAGCACCATCTTCGCTTAAAATATTAGTATTAAGAGATAAATCAAAGCCCTTAGCACTCATCACGCCGGACAATAGATTATCAAATGCAGTGTTCTCTTCCACACTCGGAGTCGCTGCTATAACATCACTCGAATTGACAGATGGCTGTTCAAGAAAGATAACACCGACAGATGTCAGTACCGTAATACATACATATATAATTGTATATCTTATAAAACTTCTCATAATTCTCTTCCGTATTTTAAATTGTTGGAATTGGTGTGGATTCGTATTTGAAATTATAGGTCATTTTCGAAGAAGTACTGACCTTCATACCCATTTTCTTAACCTTGTACTCTTCTTCAGCTACAATTTTATTAAAAGTACCATCTTGATTAAAATATACTTCAAGATTAATGAATACAAAGTCAGGCAAATCAGTGAGTCCACTCAAATTCTTAATTTGATTTACATATAAGTAAGCCCCTACAGGCTTAAGTGACATATTAACGACATATCCAGCATTGCCATTATCTAAAGTACACGGACTAGGCTTGGTAGACGACTGAATAGTCTTTGTCGATACTATGTATGGTTGAAAATTGATAGGTGTAGTTCCGTTCCTTTTCTTCCATTCCAAAAGAGATAGTTCCTCTTTCATTTCTTTGAATGTTGCACTTGTCTCTTGAATATTATTACCTTTATACACTTTGACCTTATCAGTCAATTCATCGTAATAGTCACGCTCTGCAATATTTGTATCAACACCTAATATTATTTGTCCTTTACTGATATTCTCAACGAAATATTCGGATTCGTTCTTGTATCTATTCGTATATATGTTTTGTTTCACACCCATTGCATTGATGAATCCATTCGCATTGAGAGTGATTGATTTTATTTCTTTTAATCGTTGCTCGGCTATTATGAAAGCATTGATTCCGGTCAATGTGTTGACAGGCTTCGTACCTTCTGATTTCATGATAGCATCTTCATCATCTCTTAGACCCAATTCGGAATAACTGCCATAATTGACTCCGCCAAGAAAGTTGTTCACATAAAACATACCTATCGCAAGTCCAGACGCCAAAGCTAATAAAATGACTATTGCGAATTTGATTAGTTTTTTACTTTTAGATTCGATTTTTGCACTTGAATTCAAATTCTTATGCATTGAACAATCTCCCCCTTATTCTAATATTGTGTGTAAAACGAGCCTATTCATACTAAGTAAAGCACAAAATCATACTAGAATTGCTATTATTCTACAAAAAAATTTTTCTATTAGCAATAGAATTTATAAACTTTTTGATAATGTTTAATCGCTAGAAAATAGAATCGCTCTATTCTTATGAGAGTGGTAGAATTTTCTTCTACCCAGATTATAATTTTAATAAAAATAAGGCCGAAGCCTTAATTTTAGTTGACATCTAAATTACTTCACTTTGAGAGACTTAACCTTGCCATTATCAATACCATAACTGATGTCTGCTATAGAGTCATAGTCATCTGAGTGTGTGAATAGTATTATCGTTTTGTCTAGATTCTCATTTTCTAGAAAACGCACTACGAATTGTCTAAACTCATCTGGAGTGTCCTGCGGTATCTCATATACCATTAAGATTTTGCAATGTGATAGACAGGCGCGTACCAGTCCTATTAAGAATAATACATCACTAGAATTGACATCTTCAATATGAGTATCATATCCCATAGGTAAAGCCTTTATGAATTGATCTAGTCCAAGTCTGATGCACATTGATTGAACTGATATGAAATCTTTTTCAACCAAGGTCAAATTTTCCTTAATCGTACCAGCGACAAAACTTGGGTGTGAAGAACAATACGAAATATGATTCGAGAAAGTCTTTTCATTATATTCGTACAGGTCTAAGTTGTCTAATAATATTTTACCACTGGTTGGTTTAATACGGCGTCTGAGTAGATTAAATATTAGTCTCTTGCCACTACCACGCGCTCCTTTAATAACATTGATAGCCTTCATCTTGAATGAAATATCCACATTATTTAGTGATACTTCTCCAGCCTCATTGTTTACATATCCAACATCAATAAGTCCAAGATTGTATCCCATAACTTCAGAATTGAACTTACCATATTTAATTAATTCTTTGTCTGTCATATTAAGTATCATATTGACTCTGTCTACATCTACACGCATATTCTCAAGTGCGTCCGTCTTATCAAATAAGGTATTTAATTTGTCTGTACAACTCGAGAGATATGGCACGATGATTAGATATATAGACATATCGAGCGTATTCTCGCTGACTAAGAATAGTAGAAATGCAGTAATGGCGTACACCACCACATTCCAGCACGCGTACCATAAATTGTTCTTAAATGAATAGGTAGTATAGTACTTTTTATATGCTTTACCGAATGCTCTAGTCTTGTCAAGCACCTCTCCCGCGTACTTCTCTTTTCCTCCTAGCTCATTAATGGTATCACGACTATTAATGACTTTATTGAGTGCCTTGAATATATCATCTTTGGTATCGAAACGCTCGAGCATAAATCTGCCGAGTTTCTTATTCGTCTTATAATACACGAAGAAATTGACCACACCTAACGCCGTCACGATTAATCCGGCGTATGGGTTGGCAATATAGACAATGATTAATGTCATTATGACCTGAATGGCGTATGCGATGAAGCCAGCTATCGCGTCCGGGAATTCGGAAAGATAGGACATATTGTTAATCGCAATAGTTAAAATTTTATCTTTCGAGATTTCTTTTAGTCCAGCATTCTCACACGATAATAATTTGTCGTATATCTTGCCTGTCACTTTCTCTCTAATATATCCATACTGTTTAGTATAGAAGATATATTGTATATGATAGGCTAGATTTCGCAATATGATATTACCCAATTCAAAGGCAAGGAAGGTAAACGCCCAGACCCAATTCTCCTTATACATATAGTCGATAGTCTTAGCTGCAAATATCGTGATAATTGAGAGCAATACTGCATAGATGGTGTAAAAAATAATCTGCATAACCCAATACTTCTTATTAGGCTCTGCAAGCTTATACCAACGCTTGATGATATTATCTTTCTTCTCTTTCATATTATTATTTTACAATTTAATTTCAAATCTGGCAAACTATTTGATATCAATTATTGATAACACTTGAGAATTTGCCCACTCTTTTTTCTTGATACTCTTAGCTATTGACAGATGTCACTAAAACTCTCATCTGGACAATCGCTTTAGATTCCTCTCGGTCTCTTTTTTCTTGATACTCTCACGCTTGTCAAACAATTTCTTACCACGAGCGATACAGAGTTCGATTTTGAGATTGCTATCAGAAAAATATGCTCGTGTAGGCACTAAGGTCAGATGTTCGGTCTCGAGTTTCTTCTTAATCTTACTTATTTCATCTCTATGTAGCAGGAGTTTCCTATCTCGCTTGGTCTCATCTGCCATTCGCCCAGCATTGAAGGAATTGGTGTATTCCTTAATGTAACCATTGCGCAAAAAGCATTCGTTATTCTTAATGAAACCATAGCAGTCAGTGAGTGAAAGATGACCAGCACGCACAGACTTAATCTCATCGCCTGTTAGCACTATACCTGCCTCGTACTTATCTAATAATTCATATTCAAATCTCGCTCGCCTATTCTCAGCTACGAGTCTCTCGCCATTATTCATAATTTAATTATAACACAAAAGTCAAATTAGATAAATAAAAATGTATAGTTTATTTCTTAAAACTATACATAAAACCCAATAATCTCGACACTTCGTCATCTGATAATTCGTTCGCTATCTTAGTAATAAGATTTCGTCTATTCTCATCCATAAGTGTCAAATCAACAATATTCGCATCATGCCCTACTAATGTATCGACACTAACCTCTAAATAATCAGCCATTTTAATTAAATTCTCAATGCTTGGGTCACTAATTCTTCTCTCATATTTACTAATAGCTTCAGGTGTGGTGTTTATTAATTGACCTAAATCTTTTTGTGATACATTCTTTCTTTTTCTAATTTCTTTTAATTTCATATATTTATTTTAATAAATTATATTTAAAAAGACAAATATGGTGTGAAAATTCTTGACTACTGAACTTATTAGTGTTATATTTGCTTGTATGAGAACTTTAAGGTCATTTATTTTTATTAAATAAACTTTAAAGTCAATTAATCAAAGGGGAAATTATGATTAAATTAGATAAAGATGCTAAAATCTGTCAAAATTGTGAACACTTTTTAATTCATTATGTTGCTAATAAAGATATGGCAATCTCACGAATATCAAAAGGACATTGCAAAATTAGCCTAAAAGAAATGTCGATTTATAAAACATGTCCCAATTTTACTAAAAGTACTAAGAATCAGCGGTTAGCAAAGAAAATAGATTTATTAATAATCGCCGATAAAATGTCACGAACTTTAAGTCATTTAGATAAAAAGATAACCAAATTTAAGCAAGATTATAAAAAGCTAACTAAGGAGTGAGATTCTACCGAGTCTAAAGCCTCTCCGAATGACATATTGATTTAATAATAATAAAAATCCACCTGCATGGCGGGTGGTTTTTCATATTACGGGTAAACCCCAATGCAGACAGCAACACACAAGCGTGCTATGTCATTGCAAACACTGTGTGGCAATCTCGCGGAAGCGTACATTATATCTTGCCTCTCCTTTTTCTCCCCACTGCGAAACTAGTTCTTGTGTGACCCCATTAGATAGGTGGCAACAAAACGAAGTGTAGTTGACGGAGAGGTAGTCTCTTTATTTCTATACTCTTTACACCTCTCAGTCACTCGTTTACTCGTGACAGCTCCCCTTGCAAGGGGAGCCAAGATTCAATAACTTATCTTATATTTTTCACGCAAAGGTATAACCTAAACCGAACCATCAGACTATCTGGGGGTTTTCTATATACAAAAAAAGAAAATAAATTATTATTTTCTCTTTCGTCTTTGTTTCTGTGGTTTTTTATTTGAATGTTTGTTTTTAGGTTTATTGTACGGATGTTGATTTTGCTGTGATGATGAGTGCTTATTTTTCTTATTCTTATTGATAACATATGCTCCCAGTGTGGTCTCACTGCCTGGTAGGTCGAAGTCTATCTGATGAAGATGTGTATTTGCATTCGCTACGATGATTTTCACTTCATCGCCTATAGTGTAGTGGTGTGCGTGTCCTTTGAGAGTCATAGCCATATCGTCATATATATATTCGTCCATTGGTAGTGAGTCAAGCTTCACTAGACCTTCTACACCATTGTCAAGCTCAACGAATATACCGAATTCCTGCACGCCTGAGATAGTACCTATGAATATATCGCCTATGAATTTAGTCATATAGACTGCCTTCTTATAATCATCGACATCACGCTCTGCCTCGTCTGCATTCTTCTCAGTTAGGCTGGACTGCTCGCTCGCTTTCTCCACTATAATTTTATATTTATCTCTAAGCTCGGAGAGTGGAACGCCATTGATATAGTTCTTGATAATCCTATGAATCATTAGGTCTGGGTATCGTCTAATAGGACTGGTAAAATGACAATAGAATTCGCTCGCAAGCCCAAAGTGACCTAGACAGGTCGGTGCATATCTAGCCTTCATCATCGAACGCAGTATGAGTTTGGTAAGAGTGGTCTCTTTCGGTGTGCCGGCAATCTTCTCTATCACTTTTTGATAAGCAACAGGATGCTCGCTATCTGTCTGCAACTCGTTAGGTACGCCCATATTATTAAGAATAGTAGATATACGAGCAGCTTTCTCTTCGTCCGGTTTCTCATGCACACGATAGACGAATGGCATCTTCATGTCATAAAATTTCTTCGCTACGCATTCGTTCGCTAATATCATCAGACTCTCAATAATCTCATGAGCTTCGTCCTGAATACGCTTCTCAATGCTCACTATCTCGCCTGACTCATTCTCTAAAATGAATGGCTCGGGTAGATTCATCCTAATCTCTCCACGAGCATGTCGTATCGCTTTTAACTTAGTAGAAATTTCACGATAAGTATTGATGTCCGCACAGATGTCCTCGAATTTCTCTATTAGAAGTTCGTCGCCCTCTAATATCTTCTTCACTTCGGTGTAGGTCATGCGATGATGACTCTTGATAATACCTTCGACCACTTTAGATGAAAGGACATTCGCATCCTTATCTAGATTAATCACTACAGTCAGTACTAGGCGCTCCACACCTTCACTGAGTGAACATATGCCATTTGATAGTTCTTTAGGTAGCATCGGAATGACTAGATTAGGGAAATATGCACTAGTGCCACGCCTGTATGCTTCCTTATCTAGCGGAGAATTCTCAGTTACATAATTCGCCACATCGGCTATGTGGACATATAGAGTATATCCGCCATTCTCAAGTCTCTCAACTGAAAGTGCATCGTCGAAGTCTCGTGCATCTTCACCGTCTATCGTGATGACATTATGTTCGGTAAAGTCCTCTCGAGACGGAAAGTTCTTTTTATCCACAGTCTGAGATATAGCTTTAGCTGCTACTAGTGTCTTTTCATCAAACTGCTCGATTAGATTATGTGAGCGGATGATAGATAGTTGCTCTGCTTTCGGACTATTGGCAGTGCCCAGTACTTCAATAATCTTGCCATGCAGTGAATTGGTCTCAAGTGAGTCCATGTCGAGAGTGACCCAGACCTTGTCATTGTTCTTCGCTTTACCCATATCATCCTTGAATATACGAATCTGTGGGAGTTTTTCATCATCAGGGAACACCACATTCTTGCTCTTACCTATTATCAAAGTACCCACCACTCGAGTGGTGTTTCGACTCAAAATTCGGACGACTTTGCCCTCTATCTCTTCGTCAGATTTCTTCGAGATTATCTCGACTAAGCAATCATCTCCGTCAAATGCACCATTGATAGCGAATGCAGGTATAAAAAAGTCTGGATAACCTTCCACCATTGCAAATCCGTATCCTTTCTTATTAAGAGTCAAACGCGCTTTGTATAGTCCTTTATCCGCTGAAATACTAATCTTACCATTTTCATCAATAAACAAGTCTCCCGAATGCAAAAGCGCAATCAATTCGTCTCGTATATCTTTATTGGTTCTTTGGGTAAGAGAGACTAGTTTTTTCGTCAATGCATCTATCTTTAAGTATATTAATCTATTGTCTCGTATAAGTTTAATTAATTCCATATACATATTTTACCAAATATATGAAAATTTTAAAAACAAATTTAGAATAATTCGCACTAAAAAAAGAAAAAAGGTGGGCATTCCACCTATAAAATTAGAATAAAGTAGGTATTTTCAACAATACAAAGTACACTATACAGAAGAATACTATCAAGCCTAACATGATGTATATTAAGCGTGTAATTCGACCCTCACGAGAGCCAGATTTATTCTGAGCATAATAACTATCTTGATTACCTGTAATCGCATTGCTAGTCTCACTACCACCGGTAATTTGCATAAATACTAACACAATAACCACTATGGCAAGTAAAGCCAATATCACTAGACATATTCTCTCAAAAATTGGAAAAGTATCACTAATCCAAGTAGGTACAGTGGCTAATAAAAAACTCATATCTCCTCCAAAAATCGTAATTCTTACGAATTAACAATATATTTCACAATAAACTTAGATATTATATCACAAGTAAATGAAATTTACAAGTATTTTCTGCTATTTTCTGATATAGGTCAAATAGATAATCAACGCTAGACATATGATGGCTATAATGATCAAACTAACTTTTTCAAACTTCTTCTGTGTGCCATTGTATATCTTAAAAAATTTCATTACGCATAGAAGCACACATACCGCCAATGCAACCCATATAACAGTAAACCATGCAGGATGCAATTCTTGAATAAAATTCACAAATTGATAATAAAATGTCATAATCACTACCTTTATTTTATTCTATCATCAAATTATTTCAAAGTCAAGATTAATTGAGTAAACTTTTACCTTCAAAATAATTATTCTTCCTTAACCTCATTAAATCTATCAGCGTGGGTGCTATATCGCTAAGCTTACCTGATTTTTTTAACTTCAATTGTTTATCGTCTATTGCCACACAGAATACTTTATTCAGCGTATGTGCAGTATGCGGTGCTCCGTCAGATTTTCGCATATATTCACTATTGCCATGGTCAGCTGTAATAAGTAGAGCGTAGTCGTGTTTGGTAGCGTAAGTAACGACTTCCTTAATACATTTATCTAGATACTCGAGTGCAGTAATAGTAGCATCATAGTTACCAGTATGCCCAATCATGTCTGGGTTAGAGTAATTAACTATAATGCAGTCATACTCACTATCTATCGCATTAATGATTTCGTCTGTGATCTCTTTTGCTCGCATTTTAGGTGTTTTGTCATATCTATCTGTCTTGATAGTAGGTACATGCACACGAAACTCGTTTGGAAAAGGCTCTTCTCGTCCTCCATTCAAAAAATAAGTCACATGTGCGTATTTGGTCGATTCACTAATCTTAATTTGCTTTAATCCTTGTTTCGATAGATATTCACTAAGTGTATGTTTCACTATCTGTTCGCGATAAAGTATTGTACTATTAACACCTCCGACAGACGCCATTGTGACAATTTTAGCAGGAAGAGTCATCGTCATCTTGCCTATCTGCCTCAATCTATCTTCACGGAAATTGAAAAACATTATAGCGTCATCTGATGTCACTCCATTAAAATCATCACACTGTAGTTGAATGGGTGGGATGAATTCATCTGTGATAGCTTTGTTATGCTGTGCTTTGATATACTCTCTAGCGGACATATCTGTAGTAACATTTTTTTTAAACATTGCATCAAAGGCTAGAGTTGTCCTATCTAGATTATTCTCTCTATCCATAGCATAGAAACGACCACTCACGCTCAAAATATGTGCGTTAGGAATATGAGAAATCTCTTTATTTAATTTGGTTAAATATTTCAAACTATCATGCACGCCAGAATCTCTACCATCTGTAATGAAGTGTATAAATATATTCTTAGCATGCGTCTTAGCCATGTCTATTACAGCTAGAGCGTGATTGATATTGCTATGAATATTTTTATCACTCATAAGTCCTATTAAATGAAGATTGCCATTTTTTTTACCCAAACTATGAAATATAGACAATAATTGCTTATTCTCTATAAATGCTCCTTTCGTGATGTCATTATTAATACGCACGACCATAGAAGGAATGGTCCTGCCTGCACCTATAGTCATATGTCCAACTTCACTGCCACCCATATTGTTTTTTAGTAGACCGACAGCTTCACTATCCGTTTTAATGAGCGCCTGTTTACCCTGCTTAAGACTATGCAAAAAAGGTGTATTCGCATTCGTGACCGCATTGAAATCATATGGTTTGCCTTCTCCATAGCCATCTAATATAATCAATATAGCACGTTTCATTAGTCCCCCTTAAATATAAAATGGACACAATCTAAAGTGTCCAATATTATTATATCTCTTCGATAAGCTCGATACAAGGAAGCGTCTTACCCTGTAGTAGCGATAGGCTCGCACCGCCACCAGTAGACAGATGTGTCAATTTTCTACAGCAACCGATAGATTTAACTGCTGCAATACTATCGCCTCCGCCTATAATTGACAATGCCTTACTCTTCGCTACATATTTAGCTATCTTATTAGTGCCCTTTTTGAATTTATCATACTCGTACACACCTAATGGACCATTCCATACTATAGTGCGTGCTTTTTTGATAATCTTTTTAAATGTCTTGATAGTCTTTGGACCTATATCCATACCTTGATAATCATCCGCAAAGAAACCACTGATAAAACGTCTACTCTCTGCATTTTCGCTGAACTCTTTTGCTCCTACATTATCTATAGGAAGCACAATCTTCACGCTTTTTTCCTTTGCTTTGTCTAAAATCTGTTTAGCCAAGTCTATTTGATTATTATCCACTATTGAAGTGCCGACATTACCTCCTATAGATTTAATGAAAGTATATGACATTCCGCCACCTATTAAAATAGTGTTTACTTTGTCAAGTAAATTCTTAATTACTGGAAGTTTGTCTGCCACTTTCGCTCCACCTAATATAGCCACAAATGGATGCTCTGGGTCTTTTAATGCCTTATCGAACATTCTAAGTTCCTGCTCCACTAAGAATCCTATAACAGTAGGTAATAATTTAGCCACGCCATATGTAGAAGCATGCTTCCTATGTGCTGTAGCAAATGCGTCAAATACAAAGATATCAGCAAGGCTAGCGAGAGTCTTAGCTAAATCTTCATTATTCGTTTCTTCGCCTTTGAAGAAACGAATGTTCTCGAGCATTAATATATCTCCTTCGTTCATCTTGTCTACTAATTCTTGAGTAGATTTGTCATAGATATCTTCTGCAAAAGAGACAGGTTTATCTAACAATTTCGATAAGCGAGCTAGCACTGGTCTAAGCGACAATTTATTATCTACTTGTCCATTAGGTCTACCTAAATGCGAACAAAGAATAACCTTAGCTCCATGCTCTAAAAGAAAATTAATCGTAGGTAAGCTCGCAACAATTCGAGTATCGTCTACTATCTTTAATTCAGTATTAATCGGCACATTATAATCAACTCTAAGCAAGATGCGTTTGCCAGACACATCTATGTCTCTAATCGTCTTTTTCATTTAAATTCTCCAAACGGATACCATCCACCCAGTATTATTTTAGTTTATTATAACATAGGTAGAATTTATTTCAAAATAATTTTTGAATATTTGTAAAATTTTCTCTTTAATTTCCGATTTTCGACTATATTTAGTCCGAATCTATCGCAGAAAATATATAATTTGTGTGGGTTACAATGCGATATAATTGGGTTAATTTTTTTATCATTTAAGATTATTTTATTAGCATTAGAAAAAATACTACAAGGAATACCTATTGCAAAATGATGAGACTTAATCCTTAAATTAACAGATTTGATACACGAATGAATCTTAATGTCATTAGCTCTACAAACTATAAATCGTTTCTCTATAACATCATTTATATATATATTTATGCCTGCCACTATAGTAGTATGCAATTTATTTGACAACATGACTAATTCATTTTTGACAAGATTAATAGAATAGTCATTAACGCAATCGTAAAAAATACCAAAATTAAAAATAAGCAAGTCACAGACTCTCATTTTTAGAAAGAAATTGAGATAAAAGGATTTGTAACTGCCACCCGATACACACACTATCTTCATATGTCATAATATGAAAATCTAGCCAAATGTGTTGAAATTATATACATTCTACCGTCGCATTTAATACTGACTCTATGCTTGGATTTTTAATATAATAGACAATGCTCTTCCCCTCTCTATCACATGCCACAATATTAAGAGCCTTCAATATCTTTAACTGATGACTGATAGTGGTCTGATTACTATTCAATACACTAGAAATGTCGCTAACGCATAACGGACGAATTGTAAGTAATATGATTATTTTTAATCTCGTATCATCACTAAACGCATAGAAAAATGTCGTCAAACTCTTTAAATCTGAGCGTGCTGGCATGTAATTCTTCAATGTTAATTCTTCATGTACTTCCAGTTTCATACAAAAATTGTAACATAAAAAGAAAAATTAAAATATCATTCACAAGAAAAGAAAATGTCGAATAAATAAAATAAACCGATTAATATCGATAAGGAGAGAGAAAATGAATATAAATGCTTTCTACATCTTGTTCGCTATACTAATAGCAATCATTGCACAAGCGACAAATACAGACCTCGCTAATAACACTACATTCTTATTATTGCTCCTGTTAGCCTTGGGCGCATATGGTCAGAATAATAACAATCATAATTGTTATGTTTGCGGTCAACAGAGAGGATTTATTTAAAAAAGTAGTCGTTTGACTACTTTTTGCTTGTTTTTTTAGCCTGTGTGGACTGCTTAGATGCTACTGTAGCTTTAGTTGTCGTCTTGACAGAAGACCTTGCAGTTGACTTTGCAGGAGTTTTCACAGATGATTTAGTTGCTACTTTGGTAGTTGTTTTTGCTGGTGTTTTGGTAGTAACTTTTTTAGGTTGCTTTTCTATCGTTTTTTTAGTAACTGTAGATGTTACTTTTGTGCTAGGATTAACGGCTGTCGTTTTTGCTGATGTCTTTTTTGCTGATTTTTCGGTCGCATCGGTAGCTAATTTAGTAGCTACTTTTTTATCGGCGGGCTTATTAGTAAGTGTACGAGTAGCTGTGGTATCTTTCGCTGCTGTCTTTGTTTTTGATGGAGATTTTGTTTTAGTATTTGCTAATTTTTTATTGGCGTTTTCTTTTGCTTTCCTTTCGGTCGCCTTTCTTAAAATCACGGGTTCTTTCTCCAATAATTCATTTAAAAAGTTATCAAACTCATCTTTGATATATTTTAATAGCTCTGCTTTGGTAAGACCTGATTTTTGGGTCTTACTCTCTTTTTTTACCCCTTTAGTCATACTTACACCCCTAATGTATCTATTTTAGACATTATCTCATGCACTTTTTCGCCTTCATTGTCTTGTGAAAGCCCAACTGCCTTAGTGCGTTTAGCTAAAACTTGCTCTTTAATCTCAGCTATACGAGCGTCCACTTTGGCCTTAATTTGCTCACTGACACTATCTGCATCTTTTAGCGCTTTGGTCATTTTCTCAGTTTCTTCTTGGACAGTTTGAGTCGCTGTTCTTATAATAAAATCTACGACATCATCATACATAAAATACTCATCAGGTATTGAATCAAAACTAGCCCTTTTATTCGCCCATCGAATTACTGTTGCATATATATGACAAGCATCCATTAAAATCTTTGAATCAAACTTTAACTCTGGATATGCATTGATAATATCTTTTGCCATATCCTCATAAAATGAAGAATTTGAATTTCTTAGTAACGACTCTACTGCAAGTGGAGTTTTACCCAAGCTCTCATAAATAGATTTCACCCCACCGAGTTTGATTTCTCTTTCTCTCTTTTGGTTCTTGCTGATTTGTTTCTTCTGTGCCTCAAATTTACTATTTCTCAATACTTCAGCAAATTTATCTTCACCTATTAATTTTTTAAATCTAGCCTCAGCGTCATCACATAGTGACTTGTCAGTGTTTAGATTATCATAGAAGGAGGTCAATATCTCAATATTATTCAAAATATCTGGATTTTTCTCTAAAATGGTCATAATTACAAATATATCCGGTATACCTGCCTCGTGAGCGATAAAACTCACGAAATCTTCTGTAAACATACATTTAGGCAAGGTCTCTACGAGATATCTCCTACCAGTATTTCCTTGATAATGAGATGGTGTACGAATAGCAGTCTTCACCTTGTCCCTTTGCCTCTCTATACTTTCTAATAATTTCCTATATTGTTTAGTGAAATAAGCATCATGCTCAATAACTGCTTGGATTTTAGGAGAATTAATATGTTCCCACGCCTCATCAAAAGTTCCACAATAATTATGTGCCTTAGCATAGTATGTGTTTTGAGAATAAGTGTCAATATCAAGAGAAAGGTCATAATCTAAAATACAATTCAATCTCTCAAGATAATGTTTCTCGACAAAGCGCTTGGTCTTCTCATCCATATCTGTGTGATATGCGTATAAGATATCATCGAAATTCCCAGCCTTATATGCTATTTTTGCTTCTTTTTTGTCCATAATGTACCTCTCAATAGTAAAATTATATCACTTTTGAATACCCATGTCAAATATAATAGAATATTTAATCATTCCACATTTCCATATAAAATGAATTAGCACCAAGAAAAAATAGCACGAATGCTATTTTATAATACTCCCATTGCGGATTTCGCTTTTGAGATAGTATTTGAAGCGACTATTTTTGCTTTCTTCGCTCCTAACTCTGCTACTTTTAGTAATTCATCTGTATGTGACATATAGTACTCGAATTTAGCTCGAATTGGCGAAATAATATTAATCACAGCATCAGTGGCACGATTTTTCAAAGCACCATATCCTAGACCTTTCAGTTCGCTCACCACACTATCTATCGATTTATTTTCGCACGATGCTATAATAGTGAGTAGATTACTCACTCCTGGCTGATTCTCTGGGTCGTAAGCAATATTATTGAGACTATCTGTTACACTACGCTTTAGCTTTCGCCTAATCTCTTCGTCTGTATCTTTTAGATAAATATTATTATTGGGATCTAATCCAGACTTACCCATCTTGCCAGTCGGCTCTTGCAGTCCCATAATCCTAGCACCCACTTTCGGTACGACTGCTTTCGGAACTACAAAAGTATTGCCAAAGCGATAATTAAATCTATTAGCAATATCACGAGTTAGCTCTACATGCTGTACTTGATCTTCGCCAACTGGCACAATGTCCGTATTATACAATAAGATATCTGCTGCCATAAGCACCGGATAAGTGTATAGCGCGGTCGTAATAGATTTCTCTCCCTTCGCTACATGGTCTTTATACTGAGTCATGCGGTTAGCTTCTCCCATCATAGTATTACAATTTAATAACCAACATAGTTCAGCATGCTCGCTAACCATTGATTGAATATATAACGTAGCTTTTTTAGGGTCTAGTCCACATGCTAGGAAGGTCGCCAACTGCTCTAAAGTCTTAGTTCTAACAAAGTCAGCAGTCAGTTCAATCGTATGTGAATGTAAATTCGCTATACAAAAATAGCAATCATATTCGTCTTGCAATGGCAACCAATTTTTAATAGCCCCTAAGTAATTGCCTAATGTTAAATTACCTGTAGGTTTGGTCGCACTATATAAAACTTTTTTCATAAAATCTCCTTAATCTAGACTCCAATTTAAAATATTATAACAAAAAACTCAGTGTAAGTCCACAAAACAAACACTGAGTCTAGATAGAATGTTTCGTGGCATATAAAGACCACTTACACTGAGTGTAAGCATCTAGATACGCCAACCGAAAACTCTAATCATAACCTATCTCCTATAATTATATTATTATGAAAATTTAATAAAGTCAACTATTTTAATCCATTGGATTATAAATATTTTCTATTTCGAGGCAGTGATAATATTCATCTACATTATCTCTCCAGAAACTATTTTTCCATATCTTAACTTCTATTCTATTAAAATCGAGCATGGCAGACCCACACACTCTACTCATGCATAGCCACTTGATAGCTTCTTTAATACAGCTATCTAAAAACGCTCCTGACCTAGCTTCAATACGGACTATTTCAAAATTATCGTCATGATAAACTATGATTGATTTTAACCATACTTCTTTTAATTTTTTCTTTGCCATAATTTATTCATTTTTATTTTATAATGACATTTCATTCTCTGAGTCATTCTCTTCTTCGAGTTGAGTCTCGTCTTTTTGTCTTTCTTTTTCTCTTCTTTCTTTGTCTCTTTGCATCTGTCTGTTTAATTCATATTCATAATTACGCATCACTTGATTTGGCTCACTATTGGCAGAAACATATAGAACAATTCCATTGACTACTATAGTGTATGTCCCTAAAAATTTATTACGTCGGAGATACTCAATAATTCCGTCAAAAGCATTCAAACAAATTGTAGTAATCTCAAAGCCTACTGCATTCCCAAAACAATCCTTTTTAATCACGAAATCGTGATGATACTCTCGAATAAATCTCATATATCTCTCCTAATCAATATTATTATCGCTCAAATCGAAACGTATATTAAGCCTAGTTTTATTATTATTTAGTGCTTTCTGTCGTCTATCTAATGCTTTTCTCTTAACCTCAAGTTCGGCATATTCTTCATCAATTAGTGCCTGCTCTGAAGCATTCTTATCTTTAAGATATTCATATAAAAGTGATTTGTAGTCAGCTCCTAATGTGTCTATTAAAAAATCCTGCCATATTATAGATAATTCATCAGCGAATATAGGCATTCTAGCTCGTAAATAGTCGCTCTCAAATAAACTGAAATTCACTGTGTGCAAATCTCCACTGAAACTAAGTTTAAATAACCACAATTCATCTGCATCTGCAACAATATCTACTCGCTCTAACTCTCTATATGAGAAATGACGAATTGATATAAGTTTGTAATACAATTTTATGAAATCTTGCTTATTTAGACTCTTCACTTCTGCGTAATATGGATAAGTCTCGTCTTTACAATGAAAATACACTTCGATATTATTCATAATGATATTTTAGCATATTATATTGATTTTGTCAATAGCTGTAATTTAGCAAAAAATCCCGCTAAAATGCGAGATTTCTCGATTACATGCGTTTAAATAAATAATATACAAATATAAAGCCACCGTAAATATAATCGCCAGATTTCCATTCAATGCTAAGGTAGTCTACACCTCCACGAGAAAATATCTCATACTCTGAAGCCGTCCCCATCTCTTCGTCGATTAATACACCTTTAGTCCATTTTAATCTATCAATTGATTCGCTCTTCCATTCACGGATTGCAGTACCATCCGCATTTAAAATGACATAATTTAGCGAAGAATGATTGTCATCGATTACTCCTGTTTTCTTGAAGGCCTCTATCTCTTTTTTCTCAATACAAGCGATTGCTTCCCATTTGCCGATTACACGACTATCTTTAACAAATGGTAAATCAGTATTGTCTCTAATCTGTATGTCATGTGGAGTATATTCCATCTTATCTACTTGCTCATAGACAACAATGTCGCCAGTATCTTCGCCATAGAATCCGCGTAAATATACGAGTAACATACCATCTGTAATCTTATAATCTAAAGCTCTATCGTTGACAAATAATTTACCTTTAGTCCAAGCCAGTGTCCAATATCTCTCGCCATTAGGTAAGAAGTACAGTTCGTTGAAAACAAATAAGTCTTTCTTCTCATTATCAAATTTTTTAGTAAGTGCGTCTTTTTCGTCTGAAACTACACCTAGTTTATGCCATTTGCCTATTACTCTAGCATCATTAATAAAATTTTTCATAATTATCTCTCCTTTTCGACAAATGGAGTTTAATTCATGAATATTTTCAGTGAGTTTTTCAATTTTTTCTTTCATTTCATTAATCTTAGATTTGATAGTGTTCTTATCAAAAGATTTAATTTCTTTCAAAGAAAAACCCAAATCTTTTAAGTACGCTATCTCGCTAAGACGGACAAGACTTGATTCATCAAAGTAGCGATAATTAGTCCAGCGGTCGACCTCGACTGGATTAATTAAACCTTCCTCTTCATAGAATCTAATAGTCTTGACAGGGACACCCGAAATGGTGCTTAACTCACCTATTTTAATCATGATTCCTCCTTCGTCAACAGATTTATAACATTACACTTAACTGGAGAGTCAATAGTATTTTAAATAAAATTTAAAAATTTTTCAACTTTTTTTGGAAACAAAAGAAAAAACCCCGCAATTAGCGAGATTTTATTTTAAAATTATTTGATGATTTCGGCTACAACACCTGAACCAACTGTTCTACCACCCTCACGGATAGCGAATCTCATACCCTTCTCAATAGCGATTGGGTGGATAAGTTCGATTTCCATAGAGATGTTATCACCTGGCATAACCATTTCAACTCCATCTGGAAGTTTGATAGAACCAGTGATATCAGTAGTACGAACATAGAACTGTGGACGATATCCGTTGAAGAATGGAGTATGACGACCACCTTCTTCTTTCTTCAATACGTAAACCTCAGCCTTGAATTGAGTGTGTGGAGTGATTGAACCAGTCTTAGCAAGCACCTGACCACGCTCAATCTCAGTACGCTGAATACCACGAAGTAGTAGACCTGCGTTATCTCCTGAACGAGCCTCGTCTAGTGACTTACGGAACATTTCAATACCAGTAATAACTACTTTACGAGTAGGCTTAATACCAACTAATTCTACCTCTTCGTTGATTTTGATAATACCACGCTCAACTCTACCTGTAGCAACAGTACCACGACCAGTAATAGAGAAAACGTCCTCGACTGGCATTAAGAATGGCTTATCAGTATCACGAACTGGATCTGGGATATAGCTGTCAACAGCGTCCATTAATTCTTTAATACATGCGCAAGCTGGGTCATCAATATTACCAGCAGAAGCAGCCTCAAGAGCCTTTAATGCACTACCCTTAATAATAGGAGTAGTATCACCAGGGAACTGGTATGAAGATAGAAGATCACGAATCTCCATCTCTACTAATTCAAGAATCTCTGGGTCATCAACTTGGTCAGTTTTGTTCATAAATACGATGATGTATGGAACGCCTACCTGACGAGCAAGCAAGATATGCTCTTTAGTCTGAGGCATTGGACCATCCGTAGATGCAACTACTAGAATAGCTCCGTCCATCTGAGCAGCACCAGTAATCATGTTCTTAACATAGTCTGCGTGTCCTGGGCAGTCTACGTGAGCATAGTGACGCTTATCAGTCTCGTACTCAATGTGAGAGGTGTTAATTGTAATACCACGAGCTCTCTCCTCTGGGGTATTATCGATTTCTGCATAACCTTTAGAGTCAGCCTTGAAACCTTTCTTACCTAACCATACGTTGATAGCAGCAGTAAGAGTAGTCTTACCGTGGTCAACGTGACCAATAGTACCAATGTTAACGTGTGGTTTGGTTCTATCAAATTTAGCTTTTGCCATAATTTTATATCTCCTTTATAATTCTTACCTTATTATTTTACTTTAATACGAATATTAAAGTCAAGCAATTTTAATATGTTTTTAATGTTGTTTTATAGAATAGTATCTAAATTATGAACAGCATTTGTTACATTGTCCATTCTTTTTTTTAATGAACTATACACTTGACTTACACTTGAATTTTTTAAATCATCGAAGAATTCTGGATATACAACATGAATATTGTAATAAACTGGAAAACAGAAATCCGTCATCTGCATGATATCCTCTGCAGTCAGTTTTAAATACTTCCCACCATCTATGATATCTTTTAAAGCATACAGACTACTCTCGATTTTTAAAATATTGTCGCTATTTCCCAACTTTGCAAGTCGACTTTCAACTTTTCTATAGATAATAGTTAAATCTTCTGCAAGTTGTTGTAATTCAATGTTCGTCATATAAACCTCTATTCAGTTAGTTTCTTTCTATCTCCGATTATTTTATCAGAAACATTCTTTGGACATTCAGCATAGTGATCGAACACCATTGTGAAGTCTGCTCTACCCTGTGTAGAGCCACGAAGGTCGGTAGTATAACCGAACATTTCAGATAATGGAACTTCGGCATGGATACACACATTACCATGGGTAGTATCTGTACCAGTCAAGATTCCTCTACGAGAAGTTAAGCCACCCATAACTCCACCAAGATATTCCTCTGGAGTATTAACTTCGACTTTCATGACAGGCTCTAGTAATACTGGGTCTGCCTTCTTCATAGCCTCTTTGAATGCCATAGAGCCGGCAATCTTGAACGCCATTTCTGATGAGTCGACATCGTGATATGAACCATCGTATACAGTAACTTTGAAGTCGATAGCTTCATAACCTGCTACGACACCTGCTTTCTTCGCATCCTGAATACCTGCGTCGATTGGAGCGATGAATTCTTTAGGAATAGCACCACCGACAACAGCACTCTCGAAAATGTAACCCTTATCTCTCTCGAGTGGCTCCATCTTAATCTTACAGTGACCATACTGACCGCGACCACCAGATTGTTTAATATACTTACCCTCTGCCTCAACTGCACGACGGATAGTCTCTTTGTATGCTACTTGTGGTTTACCAACTGTAACCTCTACACCAAACTCTCTCTTCATTCTGTCTACTAGAATATCTAGGTGCAGTTCGCCCATACCTGCGATAATAGTCTGACCAGTCTGGTCATTGGTGTACGATTTAAAGGTAGGGTCCTCTTCCATAAGTTTAGAGATTGCGATACCGAGTTTCTCCTGAGTTTGCTTATCTTTTGGCTCGATAGCCTGCTCAATAACTGGTTTCATAAACTCCATATCTTCTAATTTGATAGGATGAGCCTCATCACAAAGAGTATCACCAGTACCAGTATTTTTAAGACCTACGACAGCACAAATATCTCCTGCTAATACTTCAGATATATCTGTACGCTCGTTAGCGTGCATATGAAGTAAACGACCGATACGCTCTTTCTTGTCCTTGCTAGAGTTAAGGACATAGCTACCAGATGCCAATTTACCGCTATACACACGAATAAATGTGATACGACCAACATATGGGTCAGTAGCAATCTTGAATGCAAGGGCTGAAAATGGCTCATTATCGCTATTGCTTCGCTCTACTTCGCTACCATCTGGCAAAGTACCTTTAATAGCCGGTACATCAATAGGGCTAGGCATATATTCGCATACTGCGTCAAGTAACTCTTGAATACCTTTATTCTTCGCTGCAGTACCACATAGTACTGGGAACATCTTAAGAGTACATGTAGCTTTACGAATAGCTGATTTAATCTCTTGCTCAGTAAGTTCTTCGCCCATGAAGAATTTATCTAACAATACATCATCAGTCTCTGCTACTGACTCAATCATCTTCTGTCTATATTCTTGACACTGTGCTAACATGTCAGAAGGAATCTCTTCTTCTCTGACATCTGTACCCATATCGTCATAGAATACATATGCTTTCATCTTGATTAGGTCTACGATACCTTTGAAGGTCTCAGCAGCACCAACTGGAAGCTGAATAGGAACGACATTAGCGTGTAAAACTTCTTTCATGCTGTTAACAGCTTTTAAGAAATTGGCATCGTTAATATCCATCTTATTAACAAAACACATTCTAGGAACATTGAATTTAGACGCTTGACGCCACACATTCTCTGACTGAGGTTGTACACCTGCACGCGCACTGAATAGTGCAACCGCACCATCTAACACCTTAAGTGAACGCTCAACTTCAACTGTGAAGTCTACGTGTCCCGGAGTATCAATAATATTGATAGTGCAGTCCTGCCATTTACATGTGGTACATGCAGAAGTGATAGTGATACCACGCTCCTGCTCCTGTGCCATCCAGTCCATAGTAGCCTGACCGTCATGCACTTCACCTATTTTGTGATTAACACCAGTGTAATACAGAATTCTCTCTGTAGTTGTTGTTTTACCAGTATCAATGTGTGCCATGATACCGATATTTCTAATTTTCTCTAATGGAACTGTTCTCGCCATTTATTCCCCCTTATTACCAACGATAATGTGCGAACGCCTTGTTGGCTTCTGCTTGTCTATGCATCTCATCACGCTTTTTAATAGCGCCACCTGCCTGATTGAAAGCGTCCACTATCTCTGCTGATAATCTGGCCTCCATACCACGCTCATTACGCTTACGAGCGCACATTATGAGCCAACGAATAGCGAGTGTCTGCTGACGTTCTGCACTAACTTCCATAGGTACTTGATAGTTAGCTCCACCTACTCGTCTAGCCTTAGTCTCAAGCTTAGGTTTAATATTCTCTATAGCTGTAGTAAGAACATTTAATGGCTCTTCATTAAGTTTCTCTCCAGCTGATTTCATAGCGCTGTAAACAATTGATTGAGCAATACCCTTTTTACCATCCATCATTACTTGATTGACAATCTTAGTAACCAAAACGGAATTGTACAATGGGTCTGGCAATACTTCACGCTTAACAGCTTGATTTCTTCTTGACATAATTTTCTCCTTATTAAATATCAATTATATTTTTATCCACTAACTCTTGATCATGATTCTCTAGATATGACTTTAATTCGTCTTCGCTCATGTCTATCATCTTCTTCCTCATATATTCCAAGATGATATCCATGCGTTTAGCTTCTGGAGTTTTTTCTTCTCCTATAATGAGTTCACTATTAGGTAAAGATTTAATCCATTCGCAGAATTCACGCCACTCGGGCAATCTATGGTCTTTTCGCTGTGAATATATAGTTTTTAAACTTCTATAATTAGTGGTAAGTCGTGCGGTCAATTCAAAACCGCTAGGAATATTATATAGTAAAGTTAAATAATTCTCGCTAGTTGGGTCGTCAATGTATTGTTGCTGTAGTTTATTTAATCGCCTTAGGATACACTTATCTACATAATTATTACACTGACTAGCAATATCAAATTTGCCTGCTCTATGCATTGTGGACTGACTGGACACGAAATATACAAATCTATATCGTTCCATTTCTACCCACATTTTATTCGAACAAGTTAGGTCAAATGCTACCAAGCATCCCGTCAAAAACTGATCATGACCCTCGCCTTTCTTGCTCTGAGCAAGTTTAATAACAGTATTCGTAATCAAACTATTAGGCACATCTGTATCTAACGCCATTGGATATTTGCTAGCTTTAACACTCTCATCTATATCGTAAACTTTAACTTTACTAACTTTCACTAATCTCTCCTCGTCTATACTCCTATTTTTCTCCTTTAAATAAAAGGAAAAGGAGTCATGATAGAAAACATTGGGTTGTCCCTCATATAATAGGACACCACCCTTCAATGAAGTTTTGCAAATGCAAAACGATTAATTCGGGTGAGTGGACTACTTAGGACGCTTAGCGCCGTATTTGCTTCTACCTTGCTTACGCTTCTGAACAGCAGCAGTATCTAGTGCACCACGAACTACATGGTATCTAACACCTGGTAGGTCAGGAACACGACCACCACGAACTAGTACTACATTGTGCTCTTGTAGATTGTGTCCTTCGCCCGGGATGTAGCAAGTAGTCTCTGCCTTATTAGACAAACGAACTCTACAAATCTTACGCAACGCTGAGTTAGGTTTCTTAGGTGTAGTAGTAGTGACAGTCAAACAAACACCACGCTTCTGTGGACATTCGTCTAGTAAGATAGACTTACTCTTAACTTCCTGTTTTACTCTACCCTTTCTAACTAATTGGTTAACTGTAGGCATTAATTTCCTCCTTGAATAATTTTGCAACCTCTTTTGGCTTCTGCCAAGTATAGACAAAGCAGCATTTGTACTTATACAAAGTTTATTATATAAAAAACAAGCACGATTGTCAATACTTTGAACGATTATTAATGTAAGTTTTTTATATATTTGACAACTTTATTTTTCTTTTATATTATGAGAACATGAAAACCACGAAAGATAAAAAACAAAATGTTTTCGTGCGAATTTGGAAGCACTTCACGATGTATGAAAAAATATGGTTTTTTTCTATCACAATACTCGCATTTGTATTTGCATTTATATTCCCAGAAGAAGACATTGGAGGTGTGAATGGCAAGCTAATAATGACGCTCTATCTAGTAGACATATTCGCAAATATATTATGCGAACTATTAATCTCTAAACAGAGTAAGTGGAACTTCATCGTATCACTTGTCGTCGAGATTACTGAGATAACTATTTGCATAGTGTGTGCGTACAGATTTGCTACAATGGCTACGACTATATTCTTCTGGATACCTATAGATATTATTAGTTTCATCGCATGGCATAGACATCCCGATAAACAAAAAAGTGAACTCACTGAAGTGCGAAAACTAAAAGGTTGGCAAGAGATTTTAGTAATATTAGGTATTATAATTTGGACTATAGGTATCGGTTATCTACTAACATTAATTGATATAGAAGAAGGAATATTATCTGACAATCCACTATTTGAAAAAATCGTGTGTTACTTGGATGCCTGCTGTAGTGCTGTAGGTATAGCTAACGGACTATTCATACTATTCCGCTATCAAGAGCAGTGGTTTGCTTGGTACATAGCGACAGCTATCGAAATAGCGATAAATATAATGGCTGGTCAATGGATATTACTGGTCTTAAAAGCAGGATATTTGTCTAACACTACTTACGGATTAATTAAGTGGAACAAATATATAAAAGAGCATGAAAAAGGCAAAATAATCACAAATAAAAAAGAATGAAAAAAGGACTATGATAGTCCTTTTTATATTTGAAAATTATCCTCATTTGATAAAGGTTTATAAAACTCTTTTAAAATTTTAGGATAGTATTCTCTAAGTGGGATGTCTTGCTTTTGATATTTTTTTAAAGCTTTTAAAATTTGTTTAGTATGAATGAAGCCATGCGCCTCTTCTTCATTTATCATATCTTCAAGATTGGTCTTATCTCGAAACATCTCTTGACAATATATTATAGTACTTGCCCTTATAACTTGTTCATTTATGTAACATACACCTTCAGAATATGCTTGCTTTCTGAGTAGATTTTTAACGGTCAGTGGCAAAGGGGTTAGTTTGTTTATATCAACATATTTATCGGTCAAAGGATTAATTAATGGATGTGAAAATTCGTGCTGAATTAGTGCACTAGAGCCTTCTATTGTCCCCCAAATAAAATAATAATCAGTTAAATTCTCGTCATCATATTTGATTCCTAAATTACAAATACTTTTATTATTTAATTCCACTCCATAATTTGCATGTGTCTGCAGTGGCATTAAATTGATATAGTACACTCTATTCAAATCTTCTTTATAAAAATGGTTTAAGTAATCAGGCACAGATTCGTCTACATTTTTTCGTACATCATCAAGCCATTTTTGATAAGTAGGTTTATGCGAATTATAGAAATTCTCAAAGTTTGAATCAATAGCAAAATTTTTTAGTTCAATTAAAAATTCAAATACTTTATCACTACTATCCAATCTATCTTCAAATGGATAACCTTTTAATCTTCCAAACGAGTAATCTTTCTTTAATTGCCATGCAAGTGTAATAGGTGCATCATAACTAAAATTGAGCGATTTAGTTAAATCTTGCAAGAGAATAATTGCTCTATGATTTTTGAATGGTTTGAAAAATTTTTCTACTTCACGCTTATAATCAAAATCTATGTTTACATTCAAACTCGAATATCGCTTAAAATAATCAGTGAGATATAGAGCTATCTCCATTAGTTCAGTCCGTTTGTCCACCAATAATTTTATTTTCATATATTTATTATATCATATATGAGCAAAAAGTCAAAAAAAACGGACTATAATAGTCCGCTCTAATTAAATTAACTCTATAATTGCCATTTCGGCGTTATCTCCCTTACGAGTACCTACGCGTAAAATACGAGTATAACCACCCTTCTGTCCTAATTCCTTAGCACGCTCTGCGTACTTTGGAGCGTAGATATTGAATATCTTCTCAATAAGTGGATATTTGATATTGTCCATACGAGCAACATAATCAGCCTTCTTCTCGCCTGGTTTGCGTGGCTCTTTCACATTATATAGTCTAGCCATAATCTTTCTACGAGCTGCGAGTTTCTTTGGTCCATCGTTTAAAACTTCACGAGTGGTTTTCTCACCTTTGTCATTAACAACATTCTTCTGAACTGTAACAACGTCTTCGTAAGTATTAATAGCTGGAGTCAAAGTCTTCTCTACATAACTCTTAAGAGACTTAGCTCTAGCGAGAGTAGTCTGAATCTTACCTTTCATAAGTAAGTCAGTAGCCTGATTACGCATAATAGCCATACGCTCTTCAGTAGGACGACCTAACATTTTAACTTTCACTTTTCTTTCTCCTTTATTAGTTTAGATTAATAGTTATCATTACCATCTAGTACGATACCCAGAGCGTCTAGTTTAGCGATAACTTCTTCCATAGATTTAGCACCCATGTTACGAACTTTCATCATCTCAGCACGACTCTTCTTAGCCAAGTCGCCGATAGTCTCGATGCCAGCACGCTTCAAGCAGTTATAACTACGAACGCTGAGTTCCATCTCCTCGATTGGTTTCTCATACAATTTGGTTCTCTCGTCTTCTTTACGAGCAACGAGAATATTCATGCCGTCCATACCCTCTACGAGTTCAACGAACATAGTAGCATAGTCATTGATAAGTTTAGCTGAAAGTGCTACGACTTCTTTTGCACTAACAGTGCCACGAGTCTGAACATCTAATACAAGTTTATCATAGTCGAAACTACGGTCAACACGACTAGATTGAACTTCAAAATTGACACGCTTCACAGGAGTAAATAATGAATCTATAGCAATGTAGTCTACTTCATCTGAAAAGTCCTTGTTCTGACTAGCTGGCACATAACCTCTGCCACGACCGACATATAGTGTCATATCAAGGTCTGCATCGTCATCAATAGTGCATATATACTGGTCAGGGTTAACAATAGATATACCATCATCACACTTGATATCTCTACCATATATAGTAGCTGGGCCAGTTTTCTTAAGGTAAACTTTACCCTTGAAATCAGCATTAGTATCTTCAGTTTTTACTGCTATAGCTTTTAGGTTCAAGATGATATCTGGGACATCCTCACTGACACCTTTTATAGTAGAAAATTCGTGTAAAACATTCTTAATCTTCACGCCAACTACTGCAGCGCCTGGCAACGAACTTAAAAGAGTTCTTCTAAGCATATTACCAATAGTGATACCGAATCCTTTCTCTAGTGGCTCAACTGTAATAACAGCATTGGCACCATTGTTTGATTCTTCCATATTTATTTTTGGCTTTTCGATTTCCATCATAATTCATTTCTCCTATTATCTTGAATAAAATTCGACAATCAAGTGTTCCTTAATGTCTAGGTCAATATCGTCTCTCTCTGGAAGAGCTAGTACTTTACCTGTCAAGGCTTTAGCATTGAACTCTAGCCATTTAGGTGTATTGATTTTAGCATCCTTTAAACTCGTAAACATTTCAAGACTCTGCTTGCTATCTTTCACTACGATAACATCTCCGACTTTAACTTGGTATGAAGGTATATTTACTTTCTTACCATTGACAGTGATGTGACCGTGAGTAACGATTTGTCTAGCTTCTGTACGAGATGAACCAAGACCAAGACGATAAACAACATTGTCAAGTCTAAGTTCAAGCATCTTAAGAAGAGCCCAACCTGTGCTCTCTTTGCTCTTAACAGCTTTCTCATAATAAAGTCTAAACTGTTTCTCAAGCATTCCGTAGGTTCTACGAACTTTTTGTTTTTCTCTCAACTGTAAACCATATTCAGAGATTTTCTTTCTACCTGCGCCATGCTGACCAGGAGCTACTGGTCGCTTATCAAATGGGCAGTTAGTCACACACTTCTCGCCTTTCAAGAAAAGTTTGCAACCCTCTCTACGACATTGCTTACAATCTGGATTAGTATTTCTTGCCATATTTCCTCCTATAACCTTCTTGCCTTAGGTGGTCTGCATCCGTTGTGTGGGATTGGAGATACATCTTTAATCATAGTCACTTGTAGACCGAATGAACCAACCGCACGAATTGCAGATTCACGAGCATTACCAGCACCTTTAACATAGATAGCAACTTTGTTAATACCAAAGTTAGATACATTCTTCAAGGCATCTTCTACTGCACTCTGAGCAGCGAACGGAGTAGTCTTTTTAGCACCGCGGTTGCCGAGTTTACCAGCACTGCTCTGTGCTAACACATTGCCTTGACTATCTGCTAAAGTTACTATTGTATTGTTAGAATTGACGAAAATATGTACAGCACCTTCGCCATTGCTAACTAATATTTTTTTCTTTTTGGTTTCTTTTTTAGTAGCCATTATTTACTCCTTATTACTTTTTCTTATTAGCTATAGTTTTCTTAGGACCTTTGCGTGTACGCGCATTCTGTTTGCTAGACTGACCACGAACTGGTAAGTTAGCTATATGTCTAAGACCACGATAACATCTAATCTCTTTTAATCTTTTAATGTCAAGAGCAACATCTTTTCTAAGTTCACCTTCAACGACAAAATTAGCCTCTATGTATTTACGGATAGAAGCGATGTCATTCTCGGTAAGGTCTTTTACTCTAGTGTCAGGATTGATGCCAGTAGCTGTTAATATCTTATTAGCACTGACTCTACCTATACCATAGATATATGTAAGACCGATTTCTACTCTCTTTTCATTAGGTAAATCCACGCCTGATATACGTGCCATATAATTTCCTCCAAATAATGTATTTATAATCTCACAATGCTAAATTGCCGCGAAGCATTGTGCTTGTTTTCAAATTTATAAGAATACCTTATGTATTCTGCTGTACGGCGAAAAACCGCCGATGAATTAACCTTGGCGTTGTTTGTGTTTAGGATTTTTAGAACAAATAACCATAACTTGTCCGTTACGCTTAATAACCTTGCACTTTTCGCACATTGGTTTAACTGATGGTCTAACCTTCATTTTAGTTCTCCTTAAAATACTTTTCTTCTAGTTTTTGTCACGCCAAACGATTCTACCTTTGGTCAAATCGTATGGACTCATCTCGACTTTCACTTTATCACCCACCAAAATCTTGATGAAGTTAGTACGCAATTTTCCTGAAATATACGCTGTGATAGTGTGATTGTTCATTATCTGAACTTTGAAGTTGGTGTTACCTAAAACTTCTACAACTTCTCCTTCAGCTTCGATAACATCTTCTTTCGACATATTACTCCTTTATTTTATATACTTTAATCATTTTATAGATTTCTGTATCTGTGGCAAGTGGTGAATTTACTTTATCTAAAATTTTATCATCATGAGCCAATTTCTGCAAGTGTTTGGGATTTTTAAGTTTTGGATGATCTCGTTTACGATATTTACCATCTATTATAGCCAAATATCCATTTTTGTCAATAGATACTACTATAAAAAGGTCATTTTTGTCATGTCCCGATAGAGACTTAACGATATCTCCCACCATCAATTCGTCCGCCATAACACTCCTATAAAGTTAGAATTTCCACACCATCTTTTGTTATCAATATGGTGTTCTCGTAATGCGCACTAGATTTGCCATCCCAAGTAGTTACTGTCCAGTTATTATCTTCTAGATACACATCTCGTCTGCCTAAAGTAGACATTGGTTCGATTGCCAAGGTCATACCTTCCTCTAGTATAATACCAGAATTATACTTACCGTAGTTTGGGACACAAGGATCTTCGTGTAACTTAGTACCTATACCATGCCCCGTCAGTTCTCTCACTACTCCATATCCTCTAGTCTCAAGATAAACTTGAATCTTATGACTGATATGTCCTAGTCTCGAGCCTGCCTTAATGTCTCGAATTCCCTCAAAGAATGATTCTTTGGTGGCTTCTATTAATTTTTGATTTTCTATAGAAATGTTCCCTACTGGGAAAGTCCTAGCCGCATCTGAGTGATAACCTTCATAGATTACTCCACAATCAATACTGATAATATCGCCCTCTACTAATGGTTCGTCTGAGCAAAATCCATGTACAACTTGCGCATTCTTGCTAGCACAAATAGTGAATGGAAAGCCCTCATAATGAAGGAAGGAAGGTTTTGCGCCTTGAGATATGATATATTTATAGGCCAAATCATTAAGGCGCGAACTGGTTTGGCCAGGATAGACGGATGCCTCTAGCAAATCAAGTGTATCTTTTAATATCTTGCCTGCTTTACGCATCTTCTCTATTTGTTCTTGATTTTTGATAGTTACATTCATTTGATTACCTTCAAAAAATCTGATAATACTTCACTGATAGAGCGATTGGCATCTATCTCGTATAATATTCCTCTTTTTCGATACATCTCCACTAATGGAAGGGTATCTCTTTCATATATTTCAAATCGGGTATTCACACCCTCGATGGTGTCATCGCTCCTAATCGCTAGATGTCCACCACAGTTTGGACAAACATTTGAATTATATCTCCGCTTAGAAGTAATATATCCACAACTATCACATGTGAGCCTATTGATAATTCTATCTATCGCCATCTCTTTTGATAAATTCAGATAGATAACTTTGTTTACTTCACATATTTTGTCTAAGGCTAGCGATTGCTCGCTAGTTCTAGGGAAACCATCAAATATTATTGTATCTCTAGTGATCGTCTGTAATTTCTTCTCAATTACTTTGATAACTATATCAAGTTCTACCAAGATACCATTAGTCTGTAACTCGTGTATATGCTTGCCCAATTCGGTTCCCGTTGCGACTTCGTTACGAAGCAGTTGTCCGGTCGATATTAGCGTAAAATCCATAATGCGATTCAACTCTAATACCAACGAACCTTTGCCTGAGCCTTGAATACCCAAAAGAACTATATTCATACTACTCCTACTTTAAAAATCCACGATAATTTCTCATCATCATTTGTGCTTCAAGTTGTTTGTCAAATTCAAGTGCGACTGATACTACGATTAGCATACCTGTAGCACTGAAAGCAGCCTGGATACCTTGACCTAAAATAGCCGTGAATAATAATGTAGGTATTAAAGCCATGAATGATAAGAAGATTGCTCCAAATAGTGTAATTCTCTTATTTATACTACCCAAATAGTCTGCGGTTGGTTTACCTGGACGAATACCCGGTATAAATCCACCATTCTGTTGAATCTGACGACTAATCTCTTCAGTATCAAATTGAACCATAGTCCAGAAGTATGAGAATGCGAGTATTAATAGAGCTAACACTACTGAATATATCCATGTACCTGTTCCAAGCCATGTATTCCACCACGTGATAAATCCGTTAGTTGCATTAGGTGCAAATATACTAATAATTAATTGTGGGAAACTTAATAAAGTTGTTGCGAATATTATAGGCATAACGCCATTAGCATTCACTCTCACTGGAATATATGTGGACTGACCGCCATACATCTTCCTACCTTTCATCTGTTTAGCGTACTGAACGCCCACCTTTCTCTCTCCGCCATCAACAAAGACAACTAGAGCGAAGATAGCTATTAACATTACGAAGAATAATACTAACTTCCACACCGCACGCTGAGTGGTCTCTCCACCTACGAATAAGTCTTGGAAATTACCCACAATAGTAGTAGCTGCTGTAGATAGGATACCTACAAAAATTAGTAATGACATACCATTGCCTATACCTATCTCCGAAATCTTCTCACCTAGCCATACAGTAAACATTGCACCAGCAGTCAACATTAGAACGATGAATGAATAACATAACCATTCCTGTCCGCCGAATACATTGAGGTTAACTGAATCTTGTATACCAAAGCCCACTGCGATACCAATAGACTGAGCTATTGCTATAATCAAAGCTGCGATTTTGGTATACTGGCTAATCTTCTTTCTACCATCTGCACCGCCCTCTTTGGCTAGTCTCTGCCAACTAGGGATAACCATAGAAAGTAATTGAATAATAATTGATGAAGTAATGTATGGAGATACACCCAGTGCTAAGAATGAGCCTTGTGATAAAGCACCACCGCTCACTGCACTAAGTAAACTTAAGAATGTATTTCCTTCAACATTGACTCCTAATGCCTCGCTATTGATACCCGGAATAGGGAGCCAACAGCCGAGACGATATACAAAGAGTAAAAGTAAAGTGAGTAAAATTTTGTTTCGAACCTCTTTGATTTTAAATGCGTCAGCTAATGTTTTAAACATTATACCTCCTCTACACTGCCACCTTGCGCTGTAATCTTTTCTTTTGCTGATTCTGTAAACTTGTTAGCCACTACTTTCAAAGCGACCTTAAGTTCGCCATTACCAAGTATTTTTACGCCATCTTTTTCAACTTTAGAAAGAATACCTGCTTCAAGTAATTTTACAGCATCAACCTCAGTATTTGCATCAAAAACATTGAGTGAAGCGACATTTACTATAGAGTAAACTTTCTTGAATTTAGCATTGCTAAATCCTTTGGAAGGTAAACGCCTGTAAAGAGGATTCTGTCCACCTTCAAATCCTGGACGAACGCCACCGCCTGAACGCGCATTCTGACCTTTGTGACCTTTACCAGAGGTTTTACCAATACCGCTACCGATACCACGACCAAGTCTTTTCTTACTTGACCTAGCACCTTCGGCATTTCTTAAATCGTGTATATACATAATCTCTCCTTTAAGCCTCTTCTTCCACTTTCAATAAGTGTTTAACTTTGAAGATGCTACCTCTTATACAATCGTTATCTGGGAGGATACGAGTCTGACCTAATTTCTTGAAACCTAGGGCTTCTACAATCTTACCCTGACGCTTATCGAAACCAGTAGCACTCTTAACATAAGTAACTTTGATAGTTTTCTCTTGTTTCTTAGCCATAATCCCTCCTAAATTTCTTCAACAGACTTACCACGTAGCATAGCAATTTGCTCTCTAGTTCTCAAAGATTTAAGACCATTGATTGTTGCTCTAACTACATTGATTTTGTCAGTTGAACCATAGATTTTTGCAGTAATATCTGTATAACCTGCCAACTCAAATACTATACGAGCTGCACCACCAGCAATCAGACCGCTACCCTTTTTAGAAGGAAGCATTTTAACGCTAGTTTTAGCAAATTTACCGATATTCTCGTGTGGAATAGTACCATCAATAACTGGAACTGTATTTAAAGACTTTTTGGCAGCCTTTGTAGCCTTTTCAATAGCAGAACGAGTCTCAGCAGCCTTAGCTATGCCAAATCCCACTCTACCTTTCTTATCTCCTACTACTACAAGAGCTGAGAAACGCATAGTACGACCGCCCTTCACTACTTTAGTGACACGGCGAATATTGAGAACCTTCTCCTCGAACTCACTCTTCTCTTCTACTCTTGGTTTTCTGAATTCACGTTTTTGTTGTTGTGCCATAATATCTCCTTAAAATACTAAGCCTGCGGCTCTAGCGCCGTCTGCTAGTTCTTTAACTCGTCCAGTATATAAGTATCCACCACGGTCGAAAACGACCTCTGTGATTTTCTTTTTCTTAGCAAGTTTAGCGATTTGCTCGCCTACATATTTTGCCTGCTCTTTATTAGTCATATCTTTAATAGCCTTTTTAATCTCTGGCTGTGTAGTGTTGCAAGCGACAAGTGTTACTTGCTTCTCATCGTCTACTATCTGAGCGTATATGTTAGATAAACTTCTATATACACAAAGTCTAGGACGAGCGCTTGTACCAGCTAAGTTATGACGCAATCTAACATGACGCTTAACTCGCTCGTTATTCTTATTAATCTTCTTAATCATAACTTAACCTCCTACTTTTTCTTACCAGCCGACTTACCAGGCTTCAAGATAATGTTCTCGTTAGCGTAACGAATACCATAACCATGATAAGGCTCGATTGGACGCAATGCTTTGATTTTAGCAGCGATTGCACCGACTAATTCTTTGTTTGCTCCACTAACCACGATAGTGTTATTGTCTGGAACTTCTAATGTGATACCTGGTACTTCACTAAACTCTACAGGATGAGACAAACCTAAGTTCATAACTAGTTTGTTTCCTTGTTTAGCTAGTTTGTAACCTACACCTTTGACAGCAAGAGACTTCTTAAAGCCTGTGCTTACTCCAGTAACCATATTGTTGATTAATTGTCTGTATAGACCTTGTTTAGCATTAGAGTCTGTAGTTTCGTCTAGACGAACGACATGTATTTCGTTGCCATTAACTTCGACTTTCACATTCTTAGAAAAATCTTGTGTCAAAGTGTCTTTTGGACCTTTAACTGTAACGACATTGTCTTTAACCTCTACACTAACTCCTGCTGGGATAGATATGGGTAATTTTCCTATTCTTGACATATTACACCTCACTACCATACATAGGCTAGCACTTCGCCGCCTATATTTAATTTTCTAGCTGTCTTATCTGTAACGATACCTTTGCTAGTAGAAACTATAGCAATACCTAGACCATTAAGAACTTTTGGTAATTCTTGAGCGTTAGCATAAATTCTTAAACCTGGCTTGCTGATTCTTTTAAGTCCTTGGATAACTTTTTCGCCATTAGGACCGTATTTTAGTGTAAGTTCAGTCATCTTAACGCCATCTACTACTACTGACTTGAAATCTACGATGTAACCTTCATTTTTCAAGATTTCAGCGATAGCAAGTTTGGTCTTAGACTCTGGAACTAGTACACTATCATGCTTATTAGAATTCGCATTACGAATACGAGTAAGCATATCTGCGATTGGGTCTGTAGTTAACATATTCTTCTCCTTTTACCAACTTGATTTCTTAACACCAGGGATTTCACCTTTGTGTGCTAAATTTCTAAAACATACTCTGCAAATACCATACTTCTTAAGTACTGCATGTGGACGGCCACAAATAGTACATCTCGTATATTCACGAGTTGTGAATTTTTGTTGTCTTTGCTGTTTATTAATCATTGCTTTTCTTGCCATAATTCACTCCTACTTAGCCTTCCTGAATGGAACGCCCATCAACTTCAACAATTCTAGTGCCTCTGCATTTGTCTTAGCAGTAGTAACGAACATTATATCAAATCCACGGATAGCGTCGATTTTATCATAAACGATTTCTGGGAAGATAATCTGCTCTTTAACACCGAAACTGTAGTTTCCACGACCATCAAATGATGTTGTACTCAAACCTTGGAAGTCACGAACACGAGGAAGAGCTACTGATACTAATCTATCGAAGAATTCGTACATCTTCTCTCCACGAAGGGTAACTTTCGCACCAATTTTCTGACCTTGGCGAAGTTTGAAATTTGCTACTGATTTTTTTGCATAAGTTACTACTGCTTTTTGACCAGCTATTAGGGTTAACTCGTCTACTGCAGTATTGAAACTTTTTGCATTGTCTTTTTCTTTACCAAGACGAAGACTTAAAACTATCTTTTCAATCTTTGGAATCTCCATTACATTCTTGTAACTGAATTTCTCTTGAAGAGCTTTTTTAACGACTTCGTTATAGTGTGCATGACGCCTATTTATCTCTTTAACCATGTCATACTCCTTTATGCCTTAGTACTGCTCTTTGCAGTCTTTTTTTCTGTACTTGTTTTCTCTGCCTTAGGTGCCGAACTAGTCTTAGTAGTCTTAGTAGCTGACTTAGCACTAGTAGACTTAGTAGCAGTCTTGGCAGACTTTGTAGTTTTTGTAGCCTTAGCAGTATCTAGGCTAGCACCGCATTTCTTACAAACACGAGTGTTCTTGCCATCTTTTACGCTATGAGCTACTCTAGTAGCCATCTTACAAGTTGGGCAAACTACTTGCACATTAGACACATCAATAGCGCCCTCTGCTTGAATTCGACCACCTTTGTCATCTTTGCTTCTAGGTTTCTTGTGATGAGTCTGAATATTAACATTAGCGACTACTACTCTGCCTTTCTCTCTATTAACTTCAAGAATTTCACCGGTTTTGCCTGCATCTTTACCAGCGATAACTTTAACATTGTCGCCTTTTTTCACGCTTAACTTCATATTCTTCCTCCTATAATACTTCCGGTGCTAGCGAAATAATCTGATTAAATCCTTTAGCACGGAGTTCTCTAGCTATTGGCCCAAATACACGAGTACCACGAGGTGCTTTTTGCTTATCAATGATAACCGCAGCATTCTCATCGAATTTGATAGTACTGCCGTCTGCACGCTCTACACCTTTTTTAGAACGGACGATAACAGCTGTAACAACATCGCCTTTCTTTACTTTACCATTTGGGTCTGCTTTTTTAACAGAGGCAACAATGATATCGCCAATGTTAGCAAATTTTCTAACTGAACCGCCTAAACAACGGATGCACATAATCTGTTTAGCACCTGTATTATCAGCGACATTCAAAATAGATAATGGTTGTATCATATTTGCCTCCTACTTCGCTCTTTCAACGATTTGAAGAAGTCTGAAATATTTGTCTTTGCTAAGTGGACGAGTCTCAATAATTACTACTGTATCGCCTACATGTGCCTCATTCTTCTCATCGTGAGCTTTATATTTTTTAGTATAAGTCATGTATTTCTTATAAATTGGGTGTTTTTTCTTGCTGGTAACCAAAACAGTAATAGTCTTGTCCATTTTGTCAGAAACTACAACACCTTGGATTGTCTTGTGGTTAACTTGTTTTTCCATATATTACTCCTTTGCTCCAGCTATTTCTTTTTGTCTTAAGGCAGTTTTAACTCTAGCGATATTTTTCTTCACTATTCTGATTCTAGAAGTATCAGATAGCTGACCAACTTTATTTTGGAAAGTAAGGTTGAAAAGTTCGCTTCTAAGTTTATTCTCTTCAGCTGTTAGTTCTTGAATTGTCATATCTAAATAATTATTCTTCATTGTTTTCACCGCCTTTTTCCTTGCGAACTACTTTAGTTTTGCAAGGAAGTTTGTGTGAAGCGAGTCTTAATGCCTCCAAGCATACTTCTTCGCTTGGTCCACTCACCTCTATGATTACTCTGTCGCGTTTAACAACAGCTACGTGTCCTACCTGAGCACCCTTACCGCTACCCATACGAGTATCAGCTGGCTTCTTAGTGATCGGCTTATGTGGGAAAACTTTTATCCAAACTTTACCACCACGCTTCATGTATCTATTGATAGCTACACGGGCTGCTTCGATTTGGTTAGGAGTAATCCAGCATGGCTCAGTTGCCTGTAAACCATAATCTCCGTATACAACTTTGCTACCACGAATAGCACGACCACGCATGCTACCACGGAATTGTTTTCTTCTCTTTTCTCTCTTAGGAATTAACATATTAGTTCTCTCCTTTCTTGTGATTTTGAACTGAGCTCTGAGAAACCTTACCCAAGATATCACCCTTATAGATCCATACTTTAACGCCTAATACGCCGAAAGTGGTGTGTGCCTCTACGCACGCATAGTCAATATTGGCTCTAATAGTGTGAAGTGGAAGTGAACCTTCATTATAATGCTCACTACGAGCGATTTCAGCTCCATCAAGACGACCTGAGACCATAGTTTTAACACCTTGTGCACCAGCACGCATTACTCTCTGCATAGCAGATTTCATAACACGTCTGAACTGAGCACGCTTCTCAAGCTGACTAGCAATAGACTCAGCTACTAATTTAGCATCTAAATCTGGATTTTTAACTTCAACGATGTTGACATTAACTTTTTTAGCCTCAGTCAATTTCTCTACATTTTTCTTCAAAGCTTCAACGCCTGCACCCTTCTGTCCAATTAAAACACCAGGTTTACCAGTGTAAATTGAGATAGAAACGCTGTCATTAGTTCTCTCAATTAAAACATTAGAAATTGCGCAATTCTTATATTCTTTAAGGATATAAGTACGGATTACATTGTCTTCCTTAATGTTTTTAGCGATATTTTTCTTGTCTGCGTACCAAAAAGAATTCCAAGTCTTATTGATACCAAGTCTCATTCCATTTGGATTAACTTTCTGTCCCATACTCTACTCCTTCACATCTAGCACAACTTTGATGTGGCTAGTTCTAGTAACTATTCTATCTGCACCATGGGCACGACCACGGAAGTAAACTTTGTTTACTCTAGTAGGACCTTGTCCAAGGATAACCTCTGCTAAGTATAAATCGTGAACATTAAGTCCCTTATTATTCTCAGCATTAGCACCAGCAGATTTCACTACTTTTAGTAGTATAGCAGCGGCATCATGTGGCATATTGCCAAGGATTGCTACTGCGTCATCATAACTCTTGCCTCTAACTGTGTCGATAACGATTTTAGCCTTAGTAGGAGATAGTCTAACATAGCGAACACTAGCATAAGGACGAGTGTCTTTATTTGCTTTAATCTTTTCAGATTTTTCTCTAATTCTCTTTGCCATAGTCTACTCCTATTTCTTTTTACCTTTAGCTTCTTTTTGCTTATGTCCCTTGAAGGTACGAGTAGGTGCAAATTCACCTAACTTATGACCTACCATATCGACGGTACAATATACTGGTATATGTTTTCTACCATTGTGAACAGCGATAGTATGCCCTACGAATTCAGGATAGATGACACTAGCACGAGACCAAGTCTTGATAGCCTTTTTCTCATTTTTCTCATTCATATCTTGAACACGAGACATAAGTTTCTCTTCTACGAATGGTTTTTTCTTTAAACTTCTACTCATATTCTCTCCTACTTAGCATTAGCTCTCTTAACAATCAATTTGTCAGAAGCTTTTTTATGTTTTCTTGTCTTATAACCAAGGGCTGGTTTACCCCATGGAGTCACTGGACCAGCATGTCCAACTGGTGACTTACCTTCACCACCACCATGTGGATGGTCTACTGGGTTCATCGCAGAACCACGAACGCTTGGACGAACGCCCATATGACGCTTACGACCAGCTTTGCCAAGAGATACAATTTCGTTCTCTTCATTGCCTATTTCGCCGATAGTAGCACGGCAATTAGCTAGCACTTTTCTCATCTCGCCACTAGGGAGACGAAGTGTAACATAAGCACCCTCTTTAGCCATTAACTGAGCTGATAAGCCCGCACTTCTAACCATCTGACCACCACGTCCTGGTTGAAGCTCGATATTGTGTATCTTGGCACCTAATGGAATGTCTTTTAATTCAAGCGCATTGCCCGGCTTAATCTCAGCACCTGTACCGCTCATTACTTTATCTCCTACATTGAGACCTTGTGGAGCAATAATATATCTTTTCTCTCCGTCAGCATATACAAGTAATGCGATATATGCTGTTCTATTAGGGTCGTATTGAATGCTATCAACCTTTGCTACGATACCATCTTTATTACGCTTGAAGTCAATTATTCTATAATGGCGACGATTGCCACCACCGATATGACGAACAGTTATCTTACCCTGAGCGTTACGACCACCTGTCTTTTTAACTTCACCTTTTAGTGAACTAGGGATTTCAACATTTTTAGATAGGTTGTCCCCTGTCTTATATGTCTTAAATCTACTAGCTGGTGAGGTAGGTTTTACTTTTCTTATAGCCATATATTACTCCTTTACTAGTTCAAAGACTCGAAGAATGCGATAGCCTTAGATTCAGGCTTCAAGAAAACTACAGCTTTCTTATAATCGCTAGTTCTACCAGTCACTCGACCATTCTTTGTATTTCTTGACTTTTCTTTACCTTTTACGGTAATTGTGTTTACTCTAGCCACTTGAACCTCGAAAAGTTCTTCAACTGCCTTTTTAATTTCGATTTTGTTAGCAGCGGTAGCCACTTTAAAAGTATAAACTTTATTTGGGATGCCTGCGTATGATTTCTCAGTCATAATAGGCTCTAAAATGATTTCTTGTGCTTTCATTATACGTACGCCTCCTCTAATTTCTTAATAGCAGACTTAGTGATAACTAAGTATCTATTCTCTACTATTTCCGCAACATTGAGTAGCATAGCATCTGTGCATGAAACTTTCGCAATGTTGTTAGTAGCTCTCATTATGCTCTCATTTTTACCATCAGTAACGATAAGAGTACGTTTATCTAGACCAAAAGTCTTTAAGAATTCATTAGCCGACTTAGTCTTGCTATCAGCAAAAGTCACATCGTCTAAGATATAAACTTCTTCCTGTCTAATCTTCTGAGATAGAGCAGACGAGAAAGCTATATCACGCATCTTCTTATTAATCTTTTGACTAAAATCTCTAGGCTTAGGTGCGAATACTACGCCACCGCCAGTGAATTGTGGAGCACTTCTCTCATCGTGACGAGCGTTACCTGTACCCTTCTGACGATAAATCTTCTTCTTACTAGCGTTAACTTCACTACGAGTAAGAGTAGATTTAGTGCCTTGACGAGCATTGTTATGTATAGCTACGATTACTTGATGAATAAGTGGCTCATTATAGTCAGCGTTGAACACCATGTCATTTAAGTCAACAGTACCAACTGACTCTTTTTTCATATTATAAACTTTAAGTTTTGCCATAGTTATCTCCTTTAAGCTTTAGCTGCGGACTTGATAGTAACTATTGATTTCTTAGGTCCTGGGATTGCACCTTTCACTAAAATCAAATTTCTATCCGCATCTACGCGTACTACTCTAAGATTTTGAACAGTCACTGCTTCATGACCATAATGACCAGGCATCTTCTTACCTTTGAAAACTCTGCTTGGAGTAGAGTTAGCACCCATTGAACCTACTTCTCTATGTACAGGTCCAACACCGTGTGTCATCTTTAGTCTCTGTTGGTTCCAGCGTTTGATAACGCCTGTAAAACCGTGACCTTTAGTGATACCTGATACATCTACGATATCACCAGCGCTGAACATGTCAGCTTTGATTTCTTGACCAAGGGTAAACTTGGTAATGTCGTTATATCTGAATTCTTTCAAAATACGCTTAGCGTCCACGCCAGCTTTCTTGAAAGTACCCATCTCGCTCTTGTTGACATTCTTATTCTTAATGTCGCCGAAGGCTACTTGGACTGAATTATATCCGTCTGTATCTGTAGTCTTGATTTGGGTAACATAGCAAGGGCCTGCTTCTATAACTGTAACAGGCTCTACTCTACCATCTTCAGTGAATACCTGAGTCATGCCGACTTTTCTACCGATAATTGCTTTTTCCACAGTTCCCTCCTTATAATTCTACCTTAATGTCCACACCTGCTGGTACATTCATCTTAAGTAATGTATCTACCGCCTTAGCGTTAGGTGCATAGACATCAATTAGTCTAAAATGTGTGCGTGATTCAAATTGCTCCCTTGAATCCTTATATTTGTGCGTTGCACGAATGATAGTAACCACTTCTTTCTTGGTAGGAAGTGGAACCGGTCCAGACACTTTGCATCCAGACTTAGTAGCAGTGTCAAGTATTCTTGAAACTACATTCTCGAGTAAACCTGCGTCATATGAAGCAAGTTTCATTCTGATTTTTGTTGTTGCCATATTTCTCTCCTTTTATTTTTAGTCAACAGCTATAGCTAGTTCATTCAACTCACAATCTGTCTAATCCATGCAGTATAGAATATTTCATCTACTTGCGCGTATTACACTGAGCCGTGTGTTAAGTGCCGTTTCTCAATAAAATTGGGCTATTCGCCCTAATCACTAGCCGCCTACAATGTAGACTTTGGTCGGCATGAATTCCCACTTGTTGTTGCTAACAAATGCAACCTCATGCGTCTTACCACATAAAACAGCAAGAGTATTCTAACAAACATTTATTTATTTGTCAACAGGTTTTTTAAAAAAATTTTATAAAGTTCGCAAAAATTTTCACTTTCACGAGAACTAGTTTCGAGTGGGAAAAAGGAACAAGCATACGATAGAACACAAAGCGATAATACTTTAATCGCGGTGTTTATAAGTGCGATCGCAACACTGCCAACAGGTTTTAAAACATTTTTTTCGCAAAAATTTTTAACTTTTGGATACTTGTTTAAAAATATTAGTTAACGTTTCAATAAGTGTATTGAACCGACCGATATTAACACTCTCATTCGTTAGTTTTGAATTGATTTCTATTTGAATAGTCCAGATATTGTATTTTTTAGCAAAATGTCCTGCTATTGTTCTAGGCATAGCCGCAAATGGACTATCAGCACTTACATTAAAACCAGCTTTAATAAGCTCATCATGCAATCTATTATAAAGCACCATATCACTGCTGACATTTTGACCAAAGTTCACCCCTAGATTAATTTCACAATCTCGAGATTTCGCTAGACTATGAATATCTAATAAATATTTGATACCTTTGACTGACAAAATGTATTCTATCTTATCTCTATAATTAGAGCGTTCATCAAAGTTCGCATCGTCAAAATTATTTTTAGTTTTTACTATATATGAAGCACCTAAATTATTGGCAAGCAATAAGCCTACTCCCACTGTACCAGGTTCGGCATATTTTGGTTTACCTAATCTAGTCTGTCTAACTGCGTGCGGAACAGATATTAAAATATTATTGTCCCCTATCTCATAGTAACAATCTTCTTCTCTATGCTCATATAAAAATGATTTCCTAAGTTTAATTAATCTCTTAAAACTAATTCTATCCATAGAAATAATCTAACATAAAAGTGAAATAAAGACAAATAATATGTATAGTTTGATAATAAAACAAGTATTCACATAATAAAAAAGACATATAGTAAGAGGAAACCAACAAAAATCTAAAAAATTTTTAAAAAAGGTATTTACAATTAAAAAAATCTATGCTACAATATGAGCGAATTAAAAATTAAGGAGATTAAATTATGGCTGAAGAAAAGAAAATAAATACAAGTGTTATAGACGAGTTCAACAAAGACCCTAACACTATGCCAAAATTAAATACTTTAAAATTTAGGGAAATGCCTGAAGATATGACTGTTGAAAAATACATATCAAAGATTTCAAAAGCTATGTATACAGCAGCTAAAAGAAATCCTGAAAAATATGCATCATTTTTAAACGCTAATGATGTAGATGTTGTGTATTTCTTAAATAAAATGTATGAGGCAAAAATATATCCTGATATTGTTACTCCATTACTTGATTTATATAACTCATTACTAAAAGAAAATTGGGCAGACTATGAAGACGAAGACGAAACTCGCAAAATGAGCGAAATTCAAGATGTTACTTATGAGACCAATATCAATATTACAAAAACAATTGCTAAACTTATGACTACTTTAAAACTTGAACACGCTGAGAAAAATGAATTATTGAATTAGTTATTTCAATAAATTATCATTAGAATAAAAAAACTTGCAACACGCAAGTTTTTTTAATCTTTTATATTTTTATCAATAACGAAAATTTACACCTTCTCCACCTGTAGCATGGTCAACGAACGACCCTCCAGTAACTTTCTCTATATCTTTATTTATTTCTTCTTTCGAGACATTTTCACCTGTTGTATTTAGTTCATCTGAAGACTCTGAATGTATACCATCTCCCTTATTTAAAACGCCATTTACTTGGCTTTCTTTCCCCTTGTTTAATGATGCAAGTAAACCTCTATTTACAACTTCGGTTTCTTTATGGGTAGCTGCTTTATCATCTGGCTTATGGCTTGTGCCTGTAGTTGCGCTATCTGTCAATTTACCATATGCCGCTGCTCTCACTAAGCTCCCAGTTCTGCCAGATGAAGAAGTGCGGACGCTTCTACCAGTGAGTGTACCTGATTTGTTGTTAGATTTCTTGTTAACTACTTTCTTACTAGCAGGAGATGAACTCTTTGCCGCTGGTTTTTTGCTTGCAGAAGATGCTGCCTTAGTAGCCTTTGCTGCTGATTTTGATGGAGATGCAGCTGGTTTTGTTATAGTTTTGGTTGGCTCTGGAGCTAGGGTATCTCCTACTTTCGCTACTGGCTCGTCTGATTTAACTATAGTAGTCTTAGCAACAATCTTGGTAATTATCATTGTAGTCTTTGGCTCTACTAACTTCGCAACCACAGCCGCACCTACAATGCCTTTAAGTGCATTGACTAAGTCTGTTTTTTTCTTACCCATTGTTACTGATGGCTGATCGGTAGGTTTCTTTACTTCATCTGTCGTAGCCCCGTCTGCAGTTGACTCTTGAGTCTTTGGTTTCTCTAAGTCCTTTTTACCTGTTTGAGCTGGTTTATTAGTATTTGTATCATTAGCGCCGAAAATTTTATTCAAAGCTTCATCTAGGTCTTCGACCGGCTCAACACTAGGCTCTACCTGCTCTCCTGTCAAAGCTGATACTATCTCATCTTCGTTTCGTTTATTGGTTTCTTGCAGACGCTTCACATATGCTCTAGCTAAATCTTCTACACTAGCATTTGCCTCTTCTTTCTTGGTATCTAATAGCGGATACTGATTATCTTGACCTATCTCTTCTGTAGGAGATTTCTCCACCCTGATAGGAACTGTCTCTTCTATCTTGATATTGTAGTTATTGGTAATCTCGTGTTTCTCTTTTGCAAATTCTTCCTGCTCTTTTTCAGTTAGGACTTCAATATTATTTTCTATTGCTTGATTGATAATCTCATTGATAGTCTTGGCAACATTAGGCTTATCTAATTTAATGAAATCGCTCTGCTCGGTAAGAGTTTGCTTTAATTCTTCTTCAACCACTTTTTTTAGTTTTGGATAATGAGCGAGCATACTTAAAATCTCGGTAGCGTATTCGGACTCTACCTCTTCGATTTTTGCTTCGTTGCGGAGCAAGAGTTCGTTGGCAGCCATGAGATATTTGAATTTATTAACTATACCAAACAATTCAGCAATAGTATCTTCGTCCAAGTGGAAAATATCTAGAGCATCTCCCATGAATGAACTAATATTCCAACGGCGGTATATGGCATTACGATTGACTGTACCGCTAGTCTCTACCGAATCGATAATGGTCTCAATCACATTGCTATATATTCCACTATTAAGTTTATTATTTGCCTGAAAGTTCACTTTCTCCACTAGGGTCAAAGTCGCCCTATCACTCTCAAAAGTGACGAAGAAAGAGATTTGTTTGTCTAACTTCAATATACTATGGCATATATCTATATTTTCGACTGAGTCGACTATATATTTACTCATAGTAATGAGTTCTTGCTTAATCTCATCTGAGATAAAATATTTACCAGACTGGTCGAAATCCCCCAGCATGCAACCGAGAATCGCATGACGCATATTATTGAATCTGGAGTATGCAATCTCTGCATTGTCTAATACATAGCCCTTTTCACTATCTTTTTTTAGATATTCTGCCATAATATTCTCCTATTTTGATTATACCATGTAACAAAATATTTTGCAACAAAAACTCAAATAAAACGTTATGTTTTGTAATATTTTGACGAATGCTTTTATCTACTATTTCTTAATGCTATTGACTATAGCTTCGCTGGTCAGAGTCTTATTTCGCTTGACAATCTCTTGTAGTAAGCGTCTAGGCATTGCGTTCGCTATTGTCTCATAATTGGAAAAATCTATTCGTTTAGCTCGCTGTAAGATCTGATCTGACAAATCAGTGTTAATACATTCTAAAAATTTCATAGCAAGTTTTGGCTGAAAATTGTGCTTGCCATCTTGGAACTTTAACCATACTACAAGAGCTAAAGTATTGATTAAATCCTGTCTAACTAGTTGGCTAATCTCTTTGGTATTCTTATGATCTGCTATTCCGATTATAATAGACGGATATTCTATATGGTGCCATCTTAGGTGCGAACCTGCACTTCTAGTATTCTTGTCTTGAACGAAACCTAATTTTTTAAGTGCTTTTTTAAATTCGTCTTTTGATGTCATATTATTCTCCTTGGTCTGCCAATTTGGCTTGCTGGTCTGCTATGGTCAGTGCTTCTATCATCTCGTCTATATTACCATCCATGAATGATGAGATATTGTATAGGCTGAGTCCTATTCTATGATCGGTCACTCGCCCTTGTGGGAAATTGTATGTGCGAATACGCTCGCTCCTATCTCCTGTACCTACTTGGTTCTTACGATTCTGGCGATATTCTGCCTCTTTTTGTTGCTGATAATAGTCATATACTTTCGAGCGGAGCATAGCAAATGCCTTTTCTTTATTCTGTGTCTGACTACGCTCATCCTGACAGGTAACTACTATTCCAGTAGGGAAGTGAGTGATACGGATGGCTGAATCGGTTTTATTAACTTTCTGACCACCTGCACCACTACTACGGAATATGTCTAGTCGAATATCTTTATCATCTATGACGACATCTGCATCTTCCATTTCTGGTAATATCGCAACTGTTGCGGTAGAAGTATGCACTCTGCCCTGACTCTCTGTCTCCGGCACTCTCTGCACTCTATGAACACCAGACTCGAATTTGAATTTCGAATACGCGTTCTTGCCTTTAATCATGGCTTGTACTTCTTTCACTCCACCGAGTTCTGTCTCATCGAGATATAATATCTCCATTTTGAATTTATGTGAGTCGCAATACATCTGATACATTCTAAGTAGTGAATGAGCAAAGAGCGAACTCTCCTCTCCACCTGCTCCGCCACGAATCTCTAGAATAACATTCTTGGTATCGTTCTCGTCTTTTGGTAGAAGGAGAATTTTTAACTTTTCTTCACTTTCAGATATTTTCTCTTTTAAAGTTTGGCTCTCTTCTTTTAGCATATCTCGCATGTCAGCATCTGTCTCTGATTCGAGCAAAATATTAGCTTCGTCCATATCTTTAGAAAATTTCAAATAATTGTCATATTCTTCCATCAATGGCTGAAGATTGGCATGCTCTTTTACCTTAGCCTGCCAGGTCTTAGTATCAGCTATTATTTCAGGATTGGCAATATCTTGAGTCAGTTGCTCAAACTTCTCTTTAATCGCTTTTAATTTCTCTATCATAAAAACTCCTATTTCTAAAAATCAACACCCTATCATTGCCACCATAATCAGTCACATGTTCGATTAACTCAAAATCGTTAAACAATGTAGTGACGAGCATTCGCTGGTCTTCCCCTATCTCTAGGATGAGTAAACCGTTGTCATTTAATACTCTAGGTAGATCATCGTGAATGATATTATAAAACTTTAATCCCATATCTCCACCATCAAGTGCTAGTCTAGGATCATGGTCGATTACTTCTCTATCTAGTTTTTTTAATTCGTCGGTCGATATATATGGTGGATTACATACTATTAAATCATATTTTTGCTTAATTTTTTCAAACATATTTGAACAAATGAAATTTATTCTTACCCCATGTTTCTCAGCATTCGCTTTCGCCATCATAAGTGCCTTAGATGAAATGTCAACTGCCGTAATATCAATCTCCGCATTCTTTTTAATAGATATTGCCAAACAACCCGAACCTGTGCACATATCAAGTGCAGTTTTAAAATTATATTCTTTAATATATTTAAGAGCAGCATCTACAATGAGTTCACTGTCTTGTCTCGGAGATAAAACATTGTCGTCAATATCAAATTCAAGTCCATAGAAATACCGCTTATTAAAAATTCTGTCAACCGGAATTTTTTGTTTGCGAAGAGCGATTTTTTCTAATATCGTATCTACATCTTTTTCATCTAGGTTATCTATAAGTATTAGTTCTGTAACGCTGACATTCAATACATTGGCGACAATGAAATCAACATCAACTGTATCTATGCCCAGTTGAGAAAATTCTTCTTTTAAACTCTTCCTTAAATCAAATAGTCTCATATCTTACTTTTTCTACTCGTTGTGGAGTAAAATTGGGTCACACAAGAAGAATGTTGCGTGGAAGTAACAAAAAAGCGTACCCTAAAATGCATATGCAAAAAAGAGATACGCTAAATACACTATTTTCTATTGTGTTTCTTATTGAACTTATCTACGCGACCTTCGGTGTCTACTAATTTCTGTGTATTAGTAAAGAAAGGATGACATTTGTCACAAACTTCTAGTTTAACTACATCGCCTGCTTTAACGCCTGCTTTAGAAGTCTTGCCCTTAAACTCTGCACCACATGCACATGCAAAAGTTACTTCTACATAATTAGGTTGAATATCTTTCTTCATGATTGCTCCTTTATTTTTTAACTCTAGCGTAGTGATTATAACTTGAAATGCGAGATTTGTCAACTCTTTTTTGAAATATATTTTTTATTAGTTATAAGTTACTGCATCTTATATCTAAAAATATATGAAGCCGTCAATTAGACGACTTCACTATTCTCTTCGCTACTTCGTTGATATCTCCAGCTCCGACAAAAGCTATTGCAGAATAATTAGCAACAATTTTTGATATAGATTTATAAGAAGCGGAGTATTTTACATTTGGATTTTGTTTTTTTATCTCACGATACAGTTCATAAGCCGTCATGCCTTGAAATCTATTTTCTCGGGCTGGGTATTCCTTATAAATACATAGGTGCTGTACATTAGAGAATACTCTAACAAAGTCTTTTAAAAAATTCTTAGTTCGCGAATATGTATGCGGTTGAAATATAATTAAATTGTCTTCATTATCATCATTAAAGGTAGTAACAAAAGATTCTATCTCGGTGGGATGATGAGCATAGTCAATGTATATTCTGCTTTTATCAATCTGCCCTATGAGTTCGTATCGTCTAGGCAACCCCATAAATCCATTGATTGCAGAAATAATATTATTTTCGCCTATGCCTATATATTTTGCGACCGCTATCGCCAATGAAATATTTTTCATATTGTATTTGCCATGAATTTTCGGCTTAATATTTAATGTGGCAGGTTTAACAAAATGTATATTTTTAACTCTATTTAAAAATCTGGTCGTCTCATCTAAATAGACAAATCTCTCAACACCTTTCTTCAAAAATCTAGTAAATGCTGAACGAAGATTAAAAATACTACCATAACTATCCATATGTTCAGCCTCTACATTGGTTATCACCGATATAGTAGGCACTAATGAAAGAAAGCTTTTATTGTACTCACATGCTTCTACAACTAAATAATCATCGCCCAAATTAAAACGTGGAGAGAAAACATCCGCTCCAATATGACAGGATACTTGCTTGCCACTTGTGCGTAGTATCTCATAAATGAGTGCTGAAGTAGTAGATTTGCCATGAGTACCAGCCACAGCTATTACGCATTTAAAATGTGTGGATATCTCAGCTAACGCTTCTGCTCTATCGAGAATTTTAACTTCTTTCTTTCTCAATGCACGTACAAATCTGTCATTTTCTTTCACTGCTGCCGTCTTGATACACATATCGACATCGGTATACAATCTATCAAATTTATGTATAATTTTGATACCGTGCTTTTTACACTGCTCTGTGTATTCACTAACATGCGAATCATAGCCATATACTTTATATCCTAGTTCTCTATAAGCTATGGCGAGCTGGTGCATACTCACTCCGCCGATACCCAAAAATAAAACTGATTTCACTGAATCCATATATTCCACCTAGCAATATATATGTTTTATTTTTTCAAGTGGTTTTTATTTGGAAGAAATTAACAAAAACTATTAAAATCATTTGCAAAATAATAAAATTTGTTTTAAAATTAAAATGACTACTAGTTAGTTAATCTTAAAAAGGGGAAGGTGAACATACTTGAATATCACAGACATCAGAATCAGGTTAGTTAGCAAAGATGATAGCAAGTTGAAAGCCGTTGCTTCTTTCACTATTGATAATGCATTTGTAGTGCATGATGTCAAAATTATTGAAGGCACAAATGGTAATTTCATCGCTATGCCATCAAAGCAAGCGCCAGGTGGTGAGTACAAAGATATCGTACATCCATTGAACACTGAGACTAGAGAGCAAATCAGTTCTCAGATATTGGCTGCTTATGACAAAGAAAAAGCAAATCAATAGTACTTAATCTTAGTCATACGACACCTACTTATTAGTAGGTGTTTTTATTGTTTTCCACAAAAAAGAGAGCGATTAAATCGCTCTTTTTTCTATTCGTAATAATGTTTAACTAACTTTTATCTATTTATGAATGATAACTGGATACCGCCATTAGCTGAATTAGACCATACATTCTCAAGATCGAAGGTCATAGTCTTAGCTACATTCTTTTTATCCCAATTACCGCCTACTTCCACATAACAATCATCTATAAATGTGATTCTAGTATTGAAACCTGAATTATCAGTAGCTTTCACGTAACTGCTCTGAGCTGTGTTTTGATATGATCCACCAAATAATAGACCTCTTAAGTTGCTAGCTGATACTAAACTCTTGCCATTCAATTTAGAACTATCAGTATTGATTACTACACTCTGCATGCTACCAGCTGCTGAATCAACACCATAAATATGATAGTATCCTGCATTTGTTTTCGTATTAAAATCTTTCCAAGTTTCACGATAGAAAGTACCATATCCACTAACCGAACTATTGATTGTCGAATTCTTTAGCACTGCGCCATTAGGGAAATGAAGTACGATTAGAGATACACGAGTATCATTAGCTGAACCTACTAGACTGCTCATAGTCTGAACATTAGTAATCGTGCTAGTCGCTGACATGCTGTATGCTACGCCTGCTACATACTTGTCACCTTGCATTTCGTTAGCTGCGATTGCATTAGTACCTCTATCTATATCGGCTACTAATACTTGGTCGATAGATCCATCTTTCATATCGACAACTATACCAGCTACTGTATTACCATATAGTCTAGGTTTAACGATACACTCACTAGCATTACCGCTATTCTCTACGAACATACCACCTACTAGATGATTTTTCCCTGCTACAAAAGTTCCTAATCTAATAGTACGATTGTACACTTTAGTAACTGTTCCATTATTCACAACAGATATACCTGCTGTTCTAATATTCTCAGCTGTAGAATTTGCATCGAATATTATTCCTTGTGCGCTTAAAGTAACATCCTCAATAGTTCCATCATTTGATGTTGCAACGCCTGCAAATGCTGAACTTTCAGTAATAGTATCTAATAGAATGTTCACATTGATGTCTGCTTTCATTATGCTACCTAGATTAGATGTTGTGATACCACCAGCTACTACGGCTTTCTTCATCTGAATATCAGCAGTTGATAAATTAGAAAGTGCTGCACCATTAACCGCTACAACTCCTGCTACATTGATACCATTAAGTTCTGCATTATCAATATGTGCCGTTCTAACTGCACCACTACTCATAACACCTGCCAAGCCACCCACGAAATTGGTGTTATTCTTAGCTAATCTGATACCGGATACTCTAGCATTAGTAATGATTGTGTTGTCATCAGCAACACCCACTAATCCTCCGAAATAGGTCATATCCTGGTTAATAGTATGAGTACTTTCAAAATTAACCATAATATTGTCTAAACTAGTATCACCTAAAGTATTTGGTCGGCTATTTACTCTACCAGCTAAAGCGCCTACATTAGTAGCGTCTGCACTAACTCTAACGCCATCTAAAATTAAATTCTTGACTGTACTATTACTGATTACGGAGAATAATCCCAAATCTTCAGCATTAGCCTTAGTTAAGTTAAGTCCAGTAATCTTATGTCCTTTGAAATCAATAATGCTATTGTATAATTCTACCGGCGTCCATTCAACACCTTCCAAATTAATGTCATTATTGATATCTAACTTCTTATTTTCTATTTTATTATCTATTATTAATGAAATGAAACTATCTTTATCTGAAATTTCTTGTTTTGTGCGATCTTTTGCTAAATAGTCAGCAGATACTCCAGCAAGTTCTGTATCTGTATATCTAAGTACAGGACGTTTGCCATATGCTGTATACCATGCGTTATTATCCCAAAGTGTTTTCTCTTCAGATGATACCGCATAGAATATATAATCATTAGTTAAAAGCAAATTCTCAGCAGTAGTAAATGGAACTATAAAATAATTAGATTTGGATACATCATAGAAATTCTCAAATTTAATTGTATTATATTCGTTAACTGCACTCTTACCCTCAGGAACTACTGCATAGTTACCAACTAAGTATTTTAAATAGTTAATATTAGCATTATTGTCGCCTATTCTACTCTCGTCGATCTTAGCTATAAAACCTGCAAAATTAGCATATTCACTAGTAGACATTGAGTAAGATTGTTGGATAGTACCATTATCTGCAGTGATTGCGAATATTCCAGCAAAGCCACCGACGTGACCATTAGCGTTATTTACAACAAAATTTACTTCAGCAAAAGTAGCTTGAACTTTAACTGCTATGATTTCACCAATTAAACCACCAGCAACCACATTAATAACCTCAGGAACGATCGGCTCATCACTCTCTGTGGTATCATCAACTACAACGGCTGCACTGCCAAGAGTGATAGTACCTGTAGCACCTGATAACTTAACTAATGAATTTTCGCCAGATATAACACCAACCAATGCACCAGTTTTGCTATTAGTCTTGGTATTAGTGATATTAGCATTAATAACTTGAACTTTATCTATAGTACCAGTAACCACACCAGCCAATGCACCAGCGTTATCATATGCACCATTGATAGTTGCTCCAGTAATATATAAATCTCTAACTTCAGCATTATCTAATGAATAGAATAGACCTGCGTTGGTATATCCTGTACCATTAAGGTTAAGTCCTGATATAGTGTGACCTTTACCGTCAAACTTACCACTGAAACCTACCCATGACTCGCTCTGCATATTATAGCCAATAGGAGCGAATGAATTGTTAAGTGCAATATCTCTTCTAAGTGCGAAATGACTATCTAAAGGATATTGTCCACCGATACGCTCTAACTCTGCTTGACTAGAAATATTAAATGGAGCATCAGCAGTACCATTACCTACATGCACTAAAATCTTGAATTCAGCGCTATGTTTATTACTAGTCTTGATAACAAGCTCAACATCTCCGCCTACTTCGCCTACAACATAATATCCCTTCTCAACATTAAATTTGATACGAGATGTGACTTCTTCTCCACCTGCGTTATAATCATAGGTGGTGTTCTTGCTCTGTTTAGTGACAGTTTTACCTAAATCTTCGAGTGTAATCACATCGTTGATATTACAGTAAACTTCTTTAGTAGTGAAGTTGATAACTTCATCATTTCGCAAGAAATAGTATGTAGTAAGACCTAGACTCACTACTACGATGATTGCGACTAGAAATGCTAAAAATTTCTTCATAAATCTTCCCCCAATACGAAAAGTTATAGTTATTATAACTCAAAATATTTATTTGTCAATACCCTAAAAAGAAAAATTTTGTTATTTCGTACTTTATTACAAATGAAAAAATCTCTAATTTTGTAACTTAGAGACTTTCCATACGCTTATTTTGTACTATTTTTAGTCTTTTTATTAGCGTTTGCACGCAACAAATCACGAATTTCTATTAAAAGTTCTTCTTGACTAGGATGAGATAATTTGTATTCCATCTCTTCTTTAGCTTTTGCTTCAGCTTCTAGTTTTGCCTTTTCTTCTGCTAGTTGCTTCTTTTCATCACGGTAAGCCTGAATAGCAGCCTTATTCTTAAGTGAAATGCCTCGTTCCTTTAACTCTAACTTCTCTTCCTTACTCAGTCTAACTTTCTCCATCGACATAGTAGCATTACGGAATAGTTCACTACTCTTCATAGCTACTTTTAAGATAATGAATAGTGTCATGGCAATGATAAAGAAATTTAATATAGCAGTAATGAATGCTCCCCAATCAATATAAATACTGCTCGCTAAATCGAAAGTTTTACTAACGACTTCTCCCGCTTCATTATATGTGTAAGTATAACCCGGCTTCAGCACAGTATATGCCGATGACAATCCATCTCCGCCAAAAGATAACAATAGATTGATGAGCGGCATAATAATTTTGTTCGTAAATGCGGTCACAATGGCCGAGAATGCATTACCTACAATGACACCTACAGCCATATCTAAAATATTCCCACGGCTGATGAATTTCTTGAAATCTGCAAAAAATTTTTTCATAATTTTCTCCTTTGTATATATTGTCGCTCGTATTTTAACAAATCAGAATAAAATATTCAAATAAATTTATTGCATTTTTTAATTTTTTACATAAAAATCAATATCATTATTCTCTTGATTAAATTCTAAATATATAGTATCATTGTTAGAATGAAAATCACTGGTTGTGTGGAGAATACAGTTTTTAGAAATACAGAGAATGGTTACTCGGTAATAACTTTGTCATACAACAATAAAAAACTAACTATAGTCGGTAATATTCCAGAAGTATACGAGGGTCAGACACTAGAGTTAGAAGGCGAATTTGTAGTCAATAAAAAATTCGGAGAACAATTTAAAGTCAATGAAGCTAAAATCGTAGAGCCAACTACTGAACCCGCTATTGAGAAATATCTATCTAGTGGTTTAATATATGGTATCGGCCCAGTGACCGCAAAAAAAATTGTGGACACATTCGGCAAAGATACACTGACAATTTTAGAATTCAATCCTGTCAGCCTTAGTAAAATTCGTGGTATAAGCAAACAAAAAGCGATAGAAATATCTAACGCATACAACGAGATGAAAGATATGCAAAATACTATAATGTTCTTGCAATCACATTTCATCACGACTAATACAGCGATAAAAATACACAATATCTATAAAGACAAAACCATTGAAATGGTAAAAAACAATCCATATCAATTAATTGAAGACATAGACGGAATCGGGTTTGCGACAGCAGATAAAATTGCCATAAAACTAGGAATAGATTTGTTCGGAGAAAACCGCATTAAAGCAGGCTTAATTTACACATTAAAAACAGCCAGTGAGCGTGAGGGACATACATATCTACCTACTGAAAATTTGGTGCAAAACTGCAAAGAAATTTTAAATTTCAGTGAAAATGAGTTAAAAAACATACAAACCTGTGTAGATTATCTACAAATCGAAGGCTTAATTAAAAATTTTAACTACCATGGAGAAGGCGTAAGCGTTCTAACTAAATACTATTATCAAGAGAAATATATTGCTAAAAAATTGTATAGATTATCGTTCAATCAATTCGATGAAAAATTTAATTTTATTGACAGTATCAACTTCTATCAACGTCTGCACAAAATTCAATTAAATGGCGAGCAGACTGATGCAGTGCTTGCTAGTCTAAACAAAGGAGCATCCATCATCACAGGTGGCCCCGGTACTGGTAAGACTACTATCGTTCGTTGTATACTAGAGATGTTCAAGCAACAGAATAAAAAAGTTCTCCTATGCGCTCCAACTGGACGAGCAGCAAAACGACTAAGCGAGAGTAGCGGAGTGGAGGCAAAGACCATTCATCGAGCTCTAGAAGTAAATCCAACCGAAGCGGGAGAAGGAATCTTTCATCGCAATGAGAGTAATCCGCTAGATGCAGATGTCGTAATAGTAGACGAGATGAGTATGGTAGATGTCGCATTATTCTATCATTTGCTAAAAGCATTACGCTCTACTACTAGGCTCATTATGGTCGGAGATAAAGACCAGTTACCTAGTGTGGGGGCAGGCAATGTACTTCGTGACCTGATAGACAGCAAGCGTATACATACTACCTCGCTTGTAAATATCTATCGTCAAGACAATGAAAGTCTGATTGTCTCTAATGCTCACTTGATTAATAGTGGTAAAATGCCTGTCATAAATAATACTAGCAAGGACTTTTTCTACGAGGCAGGCAAAGACCTAATTAGCAATAGCGAGACAATAGTTGATTTAGTGACCACAAGGCTACCTAAATATTTTGGCTACAAGCCAGAAGAAATCCAAGTACTCGCCCCTATGAAAGCGGGACCATGTGGTATAGACAATCTAAATAAAAGGTTACAGATGACTATCAATCCACATTTCTCGGGAGTCGAGCTGAGTACCGATTTCACTAAATTCCATGTCGGAGATAAAGTTATGCAGATAGTCAATAATTATGAACAAACCTTCGTAAAATATGAAGAAAACGGCATGACACAAGAAGGTTCGGGTGTATTCAATGGCGATATTGGTTATATTACGAATATTGAACCTGAAACGCATGAGACTACTATTCGCTTCGATGATGGGAAAATATCTAAATATGCCAAAACTGACCTACACCAACTAACTCTTGCATATGCTATCACGATACACAAAAGTCAAGGTAGCGAATTTGATTGTGTAGTAATTCCGCTCGTACCGGGAGCACCTATTATAGTGACGCGTAATCTACTCTACACCGCCATCACTCGAGCGAAAAAAGCAGTTGTGCTAGTAGGTAGTAAACAATTACTCGCTCGCATGATACATAATAACTATACCGCTAAACGTTATACTCTACTTAAAGATTATCTAATAGAAGAATTTAGTGAAAATTAATATTGACAATATAGAACTTATCCATTATAATGCAAATATATAGGGGGAAAACATATGAAATCTGAAGTGATTTATAAACCGACTAAAAATCCTAAATATAAGACAAGAGAACTCGTAATATATCTAGACGAAGATATTTTC
>CBFGBH010000005.1:0-87269 GCA_965646995.1 Candidatus Onthoplasma sp. | reverse complement strand
GATATAAGAAAATGAGTAGTATTTTGGAATATACAGACACAATGAAGAAGTGTTTGAATATATGTATCCTGCAATCGTGCCTTATGAAATTTACGATAAAGTAAGGAATAAGATAAACAAAAATAAATATGTCAAACGAAGTGAGGAACTTGTATATTTATTAAGACATAAACTCACTTGTGGTTACTGCTGAATGCCAATAAGTGCAGAATGTGGAACTGCTAAAAACGGAGTTAAAAAGCATTATTACAAATGTTTAGGAAGAAAGAGAAACAATGGCTGTCAAAAATCAATGATTAGAAAAGAACTTTTAAAAGATTTTATGGTTGAAACAATTTAAGTATTTTACAAAGTCCAAAATATACAAATGAGATAGTAAACAACTAAATGAAGTTACAAGAGCAAGAGTTTAATGGTAGCATATTTCTTGCGAATTTAATTAAGGAATAAAAACTAACTAAAATATATTAAACAATATTTTGAAAGCGGTCGAACTTGGAGTTGTAAACAATACCACAAATAAACGAATGAAAGAATTAGAATTACTATTGGAAAATTTAGAAAGACAAATACTAATAAAAAAGAGTAAAAGCAATGCAAAACTTTCAAAAGAGAATATACAAGAATATTACTTGCAAGCATTAAAGTTAGAGCCAAAACTTTTGATTGATTACCTTATAAAAGAAATACGACTTTATGATGACAAAATTGAAATAACCTTTAACAGCCCAATAAAAACAAGTCCTGACAATAATCAGGGCTTTTTTATTGCAGAATATTCAAGTAAAATGCGACAAATAATTCAAAATAAAACAATTCCAAATTATATTGACATTAAGGTAAAAATATATGTTTAAGTCGTGGCTAATTTATTCCACGGTGTTCTTGACTCAGGGCTTAGAATGATAAACTTTTACAATTAAGACAAAGAAACAAGTATTATGCTATTAAAGCGAAGATATTTTCGCTTTTTTCTTTTTGCCTTTTGTCTATTATGTCCCATTCTTAAGCCCTGAGTAAAGAACCTTTCGCGGCATAAACCGCCACAAAAAAAGAACTCTAAAATACTAGAGTTCTCTTTAATTATTCTGCTAGTTTCAAAAGTAAGTGACTAAGGAGTATGTTTGCGTGGAAGAAAAAAGATTAAAAAACTTTCGGGTTTATGCTGGACTTCTGAAAAAGTTTGTGGTATGTGTTGTGTTGTAAAATACTTGAAAGAGAAAAAATTTTATTTTAGGAGAAGTCATGAAGAAAATTGTAATTTATGCTAGATATTCAAGTGACAGGCAAACGGAGCAGTCTATTGAAGGGCAACTTCGTGTTTGTCACGAGTACGCCGAGCGAAATGATTATGTGGTTGTTCACGAGTATATTGACCGTGCACTTTCGGGAACGACTGACAGGCGTCCGGCATTTCAAAAAATGATTGAGGACAGCAAAAAGAAAGAATTTGAGTATGTGCTAGTTTACCAATTAGACAGGTTTGCGAGAAATAGATACGATAGTGCAAACTACAAAATGAGACTAAAGAAAAATGGTGTGCGAGTGCTATCGGCAAGAGAAAATATTTCAGATGATGCTAGTGGAATTTTGATGGAAAGCGTGCTTGAAGGTATGGCCGAATATTATTCCGCCGAGCTCAGCCAAAAAGTTAAGCGTGGTGTTCGTGAAAGTTTAATGAAGGGCTATTACACTGGCGGTCAAATTACTTTTGGCGGAGCAAGTGTAATGTAAATTGAAATTATGCTGAAATATTATTGCGTGGATTTGTCGGTTTTGTTTATAAAATTATACATCTCAGATAAATCTGATAATCTTGTTGCCCCAATGGGTATCTCTAAATTTTTATTATATTTGCTTGTCATAAGGAATACTTGAATTTTTCTTGTTGATGAGAAATGGGACACAACTCTTTTGACGGTCGAAATGTCATCATCAACAAAAATATCTGCATGCTCTGTTTCGCATATAACCTCTTTATCAATCCTTCCATAATAAAGTTTGTCATATTTTATATTTTTGTCTTTCAACCATTTAATAGTAATTTGTTCAGGATTATTATGCCAATCGGTTTCGCGTGCCGTGGAAATGATAATTTTATGACCTAAATTGTGTAATTCGTTTATAACCGCAATATCAAAATCATTTTTACATGGAAATTCCAACATCATTTCATCTCCATATTTTTTATACCACTTTTTCGCTGTTTCCATGTCCCAATCAAAGTATTTCTCTGCAAATCGTGCTGTTTCATTAATTTGTTTGTAAGGTAAGTTATGTTTGACAAAAAAATTAGCAATATATTCTTTGCTATAACCGTCAGTATCACAAATAGTATCATCTAAGTCAAAAACAAAAACCACAACATTATCTCCTAATAATAAAACCTAAACCGAAATTTTTTAAGCGTTCGATTTAGGTTTTGTTTGGCGGAGAGTGAGGGATTTGAACCCTCGCGCGCCTTTCGACGCCTACATCCTTAGCAGGGACGCCTCTTCGACCTCTTGAGTAACTCTCCATATTATTAAATTGATATCATTTGCTATGATTATAAACAAACAATATGTGAATTATATCAAATTAATTTAAGATTGTCAACATTTATTATTTTAATTTTTAATTTATATTAAATAAATATAATCATTAAAGACTTGACTATATATCTAAAATTTTAATATTAAGATTATATATAATTAAAAATAGCCACTAATATGGCTATTTTTGTTTGCCTGATGGCTATTTAGATACTATTCGCCTTTACGATAATAGCTTCCAGAATGCTGAGTAGCTGGGAATCTCTTACCTTTCTCAAGATATAGACTACCGCCATCATGTCCCTTAGAGTCATATGCTACATAAGTAGCTGATTCAGGAACTGTGTCACCTGGTCTCCATTGTTTATTTTTAGACATCTAGCACCTCCGAGTGTATTTTGTGTAGAATGAGTCATTTTATTCATACTTTAGTTAGATTGCAAAATATGACGAACTATGTTATAATACTTATATGATTACGCTATTTAATCTGCCGTCATTAAAATCTTCGCTCGCTAGAGTGGCAGATTTTTGTCGTGACAATGCAGATGAAGAGATTGAGATAATCGTTCCAGATAAACTTAGCCTATACATGGAGAAATTCATATTTGAAGCATTAAATATTGAATGTAGTTTTAATATTCGTGTGAATACTTTTAATAGATTTGCTAAGCGTGCTATTACAATACCGAAAGAAAAACAGATAACGAAAATCGGTAGTATAATATTAATCAATAAGATTTTGAACGAAAACATACAAAATCTAAAAGTTTTAAAGAGTAAAGCATATTCATTCTCGTATGCTGAAGAGATATTTGCGACTATTTCTCAGCTTAAGGCTAGTAAAATCACATATGAAGATATGAACAAATTTTCATGTGATAATATAGAGTTGCAAGATAAAATTCTCGACCTTGCGTTAGTTTTTGAAGAGTACGAGAAAGGTAAAGCTGGGTTATTAGATGCATCAGATGTGTTTCTGATGTCCACATTATATATTTCGAATGGACTTAAATGTAAAAAAATTGTATTTGTAGGCTTTGATGATTTCACAGCGATAGAGTATTCAATAATTGAGAGATTGGCAATTGAAGCAGATCTCTATATTTGCAATTACTATGGACAAACAGGTAATCGGCACATTTATAATAATGAAGTTTATTCGCAGTTAAAGAATTTGGCAATTATCAATGAACTAGGCTTTAAAGTGGAAAATTTTTCACGAAACGAAACTGGGCTTAATAACTTTCTAGAAACGAATCTATTTTCACTAACTAACGAAACCTACACATTAGATGACGATAGAATACAAATTTTCTCCGGCAAAAACCTTTCTTCAGAGCTTGAGTTTGTGGCTCGTGACATTCGCTATAGAGTATTAAAAGGTGAGAATTATTTTAAGTTTGGAGTAGCGATTTACGGGCTTGATGGAATCAAAAGTAAGATTAAAGAAATATTTTCGAAATATGAGATTAATTACTATCTAGATTGCGAATTTAACTTAAGTTCAAGCATATTATATAAATTTTTAATTACAATATTCAAATATAATTTAGAGAACTACTCACTCACACATCTTATAGATTTGATAAATTCTCCGTTTCTATTGATTGAACAAACCAAAAAGGAAGCAATAATAGATAAGTTACTTACTATTAGATATAATGATATTTTGCTAGATAAAATTGACTTTGGGGAAGAGTTAAGCGAAACTATATCTATATTAAAAGAGTATTTAGATTTATTAATTATTGATAAAAATGATAATATTATAAATATTGCACAGATGTTCATACATACATGTGAAGTGCTTAATGTGGATAAGATATTAATGGAGTTGTCGAATACTTGTGTTAGATTGCAAGATAGAGTCTTACTCTTAAAGTCAAAAGATTTGATTTTAAATATTTTAGATGAGATATTAAAATTTTATCCCGTAGCAGATATTCATACTATTTATGATATTATTTTGCATATAGGCAGTGTCTCTAAGATTAATAATATACCGCTTACTTTAGATGCAGTCAAAATAGTAGACGCTAATAACTCTATGGAAGTTTTTGATAATCTATATTTAGTTAATTGCACGAGTGAGAATGCACCTAATTTGAAATATGATTGTGGTATTATTCTAGATAGTGAGATAGATAGATTAAATTTCAATCATAAGTTAGCTCCAACTATCGCACATATCAACAGACTTAGTAAACTCAGACTATACAATACTGCGCTGTTGTTTAATGATAGATTGTCTATCACTTATTCAGGTATGTGTAGCGAATTAGTTAAAGAGATTAATAAAAGAATAATATTCAATACGCCAGTAAAAATGCCTTTACATGAAAATTCCATGGCTAAGCATCAGTCTCTTAGTAAATGGGATTATATAGAGACAGTATGTAATGATAAATCATTCGATGAAGAGACTAACGAATATGTAAAGAAAAAAAATATATTTAATTTATCCAAAGAAAATATAGAATTTACGAAAAAAATAGATAAAATTTCAGCTTCACAGTTGGAGAACTATTTTAAATGCCCATTTTACTATTTTGTCAATAATCTACTAAAAATCAGACCAAGACTTGATAATGAAATAAAATCGGTAGATGTAGGAAATATTTTACATGAACTATTGTTTATATATTATAAGAGAGAAAAGAATATTTTAGACTTATATGAGTTTTGCAGAGATGAGATATTTAGATTCCTAGATAGAGACGATAGACTCAAATTGAATATTAATAGTCCTATAATTACTAATTTGATTGACGAAGCAGTACGAGTAATTAATGGTGTGAATTATATTGATAGTAAATCTGAATTTTTACCTAATAAAAATTATCTAGAATATTCATTTACCACAGACAAAGTAATTGATAATATTGACTTTGTAGGAAAAGTAGATAGAGTCGATTTCTCGGAGGCATTTATGCGTATTGTGGATTATAAAACAGGTAGTGTGGATGCCAGTCTAAAAGATTTGTACTATGGTAATAAACTACAATTATTTTTGTATGCTAACGCGATGAATCATATCCTAGATAGAGAGATTGTAGGCGGATTTTATTTGCCGCTTCATAATGATTATCGTGACATTACTGATAATCCTTATTCAATGATAGGTTATTATCGTTCTGATGAAAATGTCGTACATGCTCTAGATAAGACATTGTCTAGTGATGGAAAAAGTGATATAGTTAATTTACGCTTGACGAAATCTGGTTCAGCTTATCGCTCTAGTGATAAAGTAATGTCAGCGGACGAGCTGTCGCGTGTTTTAAAATATGCTAGTGATGTTTCTAGTAAAGCGGTGTCAGAGATTAGGTCGGGGTATATAGAGCCAACACCTAGTGAAGTAAGTAAACCTTGCAATTATTGCCCATATGCCCATGTGTGCAGGCGTTCAAGTAATAATATAAAAACTCGCTCTGTTTGTAAGGTCTCATTAGATAGTATGCGAGGTGAAGAATGAAATTTGAAAATGTGCAAAGAGATATTTTAGATTCTCGCGAGAGAAATCAGCTCGTCAGTGCGGGTGCAGGTAGTGGAAAAACGACTGTAATGATTGAGAAAATCGCAGATATTATTATCAATCAGCATCAGAACATAGATTCATTATTAGTAGTGACATTCACTGTGTTAGCTGCGAAAGAGATGAAGACTCGCCTAATTGATAAACTTAATTCACTATTAGAGACCACTCAAGATAAAAGTTATATATTGAGTCTAATCGATCAGGTAAAAACTGCTAGTATAGACACGATTGATGGTTTCAGTGCAAAAACTATACGTAAATATTTCTATGAATTAGAGGTCTCTCCGAATATAGAGATTATTTCGGACGCGAGCCGTGACTATTATCTCACGCGTAGCATGAATAAGACAATTGATGAATTTAGTAAAGACATGATGAAAGCCAATATCGTGTTAGATATTTTCGGTGGCGGAAAGAGAAATTTTGATACGTTAAAAGAATTATTGCTAACTATATATTATCAGATAATCAATATAGATGATTATCAGTACTATTTGGATAACATATGTTCACACTACTTAGATAGTGAGAAACATGAGAAAATCATTCTAGATCATATCTTTTCGCATGTAAAATCATTAGATAAAGTTATCAGAGATATTTATTCTCAGTGTGATAGTAATGTAAAAGTAAAACTCGATAGTATCATTGATAATATATCTTCTATCAATAATAAGATTACGCTGAAATCAAATTTGTTGGCATTAAAAACTATAAATATCAATTCCTTTTCTACGAAAGATTGTAATGTTTGCCCGACATTAAGAGATGTTAATTTGATAATAAAGAGATTCAATAAATTAAAGGAAGAATTGAAAAAATACGGAATTGACGAGGATTTTGATATAAAAAACGAAAAATCGGCCGAGATTTTAAAAATATTTGTGGATTTATTAAAAAGTTTTATTTCAAATTATAACACTATGAAACAAAAAAATGACCTGCTGGATTTTAACGATTTGAATAGACTGATGTTGAAATTATTAGATAATAAAAAGATTTTAAACGAATTACGAGATAAATATAAATATATCTTTATTGATGAATATCAAGATGTTAATCCGTTGCAGGACGCATTAATGATGAAACTAATTTCGGATAGTACTAATCTATTCATGGTGGGAGATGTAAAACAGTCTATTTATGGCTTTAGAGGCTCTAGTCCGGAATGGTTTTTGAATAAATATGATTCTTATAAATCGAACGAAAAGAATGGCAAAGCATTTGATATGAATGTCAATTTCAGGTCTAATCCAAAGATATTAAATTTCATTAACGAAATTTACGAAAAATTAATGACGAGAGAGAGTAGTGGTATTGATTATAAACTAGATTCCATGATTGAACCTAAGCGAGATGATATAATAGATGATAAAGTTAAAATAATTTTATTAAAAGATATCAATACAGAAGATATTGCCAAAGGAGTATATTCTGTAAAAAATTCAGAACGAAAGAAAAAAGCATACGATGCGGAAGCCTTGTGGGTGCTTAAGACCATAAGTGAGTTAATCGGTACTAAATTCTATGATGCAGGCATAAAAGAATATCGCACTTTTACATACAGTGATATTGCAATATTGTCTCGTAGCGAGAAGGATGATTCGGCACTAAATCTCATCTCGTTATTAAAAGAGAATGGTGTTCCTATGAACACTAATAATAAGCTGGATATTACCACTAGTGAAAGTATTAAATTAATCATGTCGATATTAAAATGCGTGACCGGAGTAGCAGATGATACTGATTATTTGGCTACATTTATGGCACTTACTAATATCACAATAGATGATATAGTTAGATTTAGAGACAAAGAATATTCGTTTAAAGAAAATTTAATAGCGAATTTAGATAATCCGATTATTAGACAGGGCTATGATGCAATTACTCGCATTCGCAATGCTGGACTTACGAGTTCGAATATCGAACTTATTAGGTATATATTAAATGAAGAAAGACTCAAATTTTATTTCTTAGCAACCGAGAACGGAGAAAAAGAATTATCTACTTTAGAAGAATTTTTGAATAAGATTACACCGCTTGAGAGTTCACTTCCTTTAAATGAATTTATTGAAATTATTGAAAGTAGTATAATAAAAGGTTCGGATTTTTCTAGTATTGACGGCGAAAACAGTGTGACATTCCAGACTATTCATAAGAGCAAAGGACTAGAGTATCCTGTAGTAATTCTATTTGGTGCGAGCAAAATGTTTTCGTACTTAAGAGAAAATGATGGTATTAATTTTAATATAGATTTAGGTCTGGGCATTAATTATTACAATACGGCTGACCGCACTAAATCATATAGTTTGAATAAATATGCTATTAAACTTGCCAATATGAGTAAGGGTGAGAGAGAAGAGTTGCGTTTATTATATGTGGCACTCACTAGAGCTAAAAATAAACTGATAATAGTAGGCAAATATAATGATAATTTTTTTGAAAAACAGATTAAGAAGACTAGTTATATGAATGCGATATTGTCTTGTTATTTTGACCGCTTAACAGAGGGGAAGAATGAATTTAAGTACTGTAATATTGAATTTATAGATGAACAGGTTACATGTAGTGATGAGTATAAACATTCAGATGTTAGGAGTATAGAACGGTTGGATACAGATTTTATATATCCAAATACTGAGAAATTTAATGTGTCATTTAAAAATACTGTCACAGGTTTAAATTCAAAGCATTCGCAAGAGATTGGCTTTAGTACGAGACAATGGTTAAAACCGAGCAATCAATATGAGCAGGAAGATAGAGCGTTGCAAGGTACTCATTATCACAAAGCCTTAGAATTATTAAATTTTAATACGAGCTATCAAAAGAATTCAGACTTTGAAGATGTCGATTATACCAAAGTAAAAAAAGCTCACGAAGTAATTAGTAAATTGGTTAAGGGTAATGTTAATCTAAAAAAGGAAGCGGAATTCATGATGTATGTCCCATATAGTGAACTAGTGGATAGCAAAACAAATGATAAGGTGTTAGTTCAAGGTGTGGTTGATTTGATTATAGAGCGAGATGAAAGTATAGATATTGTTGATTACAAATTCTCTCGGCTTCCTATTAAGACACTAAAAGAGCGTTATATAGAGCAACTTAAACTATATAAAAAAGCAGTCGAATTAGCCTATAAAAAGAAAGTTGAACATATGTACATATATTCTATTGAGACTGGCGAAGTATTATAAAGGCAAATTATCTGGATTATTTATATTAATATTTTGCTCGCGTATCAGGTCGAAATATTCATTCCACCGATACTCTCTAATAGGGATTGGTTTATGTATATCAAAATACAATACCATTGCAGGTCGTATATGATGGTAATGTTTAAAAATAGTCACAGCGATACAATGATGAGTATTTATTAAATTTTTAGCTATTGCGTGATAATTATAGTAAGTCATGCAAGTATTATGTGAAAAAAAATTCACTCTATTCTAAGAGTGAATTTTTAATTTAATTATTAGTTATCTCTATTTTGCCGGTTTTATTAAAGTCATCTACTATTTTCTTATATTCCTTGGTAAGTGCTACGAATCTATATACGAAGTAGCCCGCGACCACTAGCACAAATACTACCATAATTACATAGTGGACAGGAGTGATCGTGAATTCGAAAGCATTAGGAGCACGGAATAACACTGCTTTGATAGGCTCAGATCCAGTTAATAGAGCTTCACATTCCTCTTTTGTGAGATTTTTTGCCTCTTTTGTCCAAGGATACTCTTGATTCTCATTATAATATATTACAAAATAATCATTTTTCTCGGCTACACAATAAGCTACAGTTTGATTTTCTATTTTAATGGTAGATGTACGAGCTTTTCTTAGAGCATTCATCTCTATACCATAAATCATTCCTTCCATTAGGATAATAGCTATAAAAGACGCAAAAATTGCTATAGCAGTCTTTAGTGCCATTTCAATGAATTCACGCTTTTTCATGCGTTTGATGAATTCCATATATAATTCTCCTATATTTAGAGTCTAAACCTTTTTGACTAAATTGTCAAAGATTTTAGATTAGTTTCTTTACATTTTTTAGTTTTTATGCTATTATTCGTGGTATGAATAGGAATGATAATGATGCCAATTATTATAAGAATGTGCTGACATTGGCATACTTAGGAGATAGTGTATTTAGTTTGATGGTAAGAGATTACTTAGTTGGCAAATATAGTTATAAACCTAATGCGTTGAATAAGTTGGCTAATTCCGTAGTATGTGCTAAGACGCAGGCGGAAATTATGCAGAAGTTAAAAGACTCGTTGAGTGAAACTGAGCATGACATAATGATGCGTGCTAGAAATGCGCACCTTAATAATAAAGCAAAGAATAGTACGCTAGCAGAGTATAGTCTAGCGACTCAGTTTGAGACATTGATAGGTTACTGGTATCTAAATAGAGAGTTCGATAAGTTAAAAAATATATTTAAACAATATGTGGAGGAGAGATTATGATAGTTAATGGAATCAATGTGGTTAATGAATTATTAAATGCTTCTTCACAAATTGATAAAATAATAGCCGAGAAATGCGATAATAGGGATGTACTCAAGATAATTGAGCGAGCAGAGAAGAAGGGGATTCGAGTAGATATAGTCAGTAGACAGGATTTGGAGCGTATAGCGAAGGGTAAGACTCAGGGGGTAATCGCTTTCGTACCTAACTTTAGATATTCCGATTTAGACGAAGTTTTAAGAGAAATTGAGATTAATAATAAGCCCGCTTTTCTTGTAATATTAGATAGTATCGAAGATCCACACAATTTAGGTGCCATTATACGTACTTCAGAGTGTGCAGGTGTAGATGCTGTCATTATTCCAGAGAATAGAGCATGTGATATTACGGACACAGTATATAGGACTAGTGCAGGCGCAGTGACTCATATGCCAGTTGTGAAAGTGACCAATCTCGCGCGAACTGTGCGTACGCTTAAAGAGCATGGTATATGGACATATGCATTAGAAGCGGGGAGCAAGCGAGTATATGAATCAGATTTCACATATCCTACAGCTCTAGTAATAGGTAGTGAAGGTAAGGGTGTATCTAGATTGGTAAAAGAGAATGTTGATGAAATTTTGTCACTAGACATGTATGGAAAAGTTAATAGTTTGAATGCTTCATGTGCGGGTGCTATAGCTATATATGAAGTAGTTAGACAAAGGAGAAAATAGTTGTTAGAAACGCAAATCAATGATTTAATATTAAAAGCACAAAACCATGACGAACAGGCTATGGAGACTTTATTTAGAGTGTTTAAACCAAAAGTTACAGCTATTTCGCGTGAATATTTCTTGGTAGGTGCGGATTTTGATGATTTGATTCAAGAGGCAATGATAGGTCTATATAATGCTATATGTGTATATAATTCGGATAAAAATCACAATTTTAGTGCGTTTGCTTCATTATTTATTCATCGCAAACTACAGAATTTAGTTAAATCGGCAAATAGAAAAAAAAATTCTCCATTAAATACCTATCTGCCTATCAATAATTTTGACGAAATAACAGATGATGATAATGTCATACATATAGTGATAGTGGATGATGAGAGTGATATAGAGCAATCTATGATAGATAGAGAGATGCGAATGATTATGGTTAGTAAAGTAAAAGATATGCTTACAGATGAGCAATATAATTTATTAAAGATGTTCTTGAATGGCTTGACCTATTCGGAGATGAGTAGAAAAGCTCATATGTCTACTAAGCAGGTGGATAATACATTGCAAGCGATTAAGAAAAAATTACGAACGATAGAAGGAGATTTATAATGCATTTAGCGTTGTATAGAGAGTTTAGACCAAAAAATTTTGACGAAGTGGTAGGTCAAGATTATATTGTTAAGACTCTAAAAAATCAAATCAGACTGGATAGATTATCGCACGCCTATTTATTCTGTGGGCCTCGAGGTACAGGTAAGACTAGTACGGCTAAAATTTTTGCCCGTGCGGTAAATTGTACTCATTCCTTAGAAGGTAATCCTTGTGGAATGTGTGCGGAATGTGTAGCGCTTAGCGAACCCAATACTGATATATTCGAGATAGATGCGGCATCCAATAATAGAGTAGAAGAGATTAGAGAACTACGAGATAAAGTCGGTTATCCTCCACTAATAGGTAAATATAAAGTATATATTATAGATGAAGTGCATATGTTGACAGATAGTGCATTTAATGCTCTGCTTAAGACTTTAGAAGAGCCTCCTAAACATGTCATATTCATTTTAGCTACGACCGAGCTTCATAAACTACCTGCCACTATATTATCTCGTTGTATGCGATTTGATTTCAAATTATTAAATATTGCCACATTAGTAGAACATTTGAAGAATGTATTTGATGCTAAGTCCATTACATATGATGAGAAAAGTCTACATCTAATTGCTAAAGCAGGCGATGGCAGTGTGCGTGATATGTTATCAATAGCAGATAGCGTAGCGTCATTCTGTGATAATAAGATTGATTATGAGTCTACTGAGAAAGTGATTGGTTTATCCAATCGTGATAGTATCAAGAATATTCTCAATGCCATATCAAAGAAAGATGTTGCAGGTCTATTCACAGCGGTAAAGAATGCTTTGGGTAGTGGTAAAAATATTCAAGTGTTATGCAAAGAGATGGCAGATTTTATCAAGAATCTAGTAATGATTAAATCAGGAATAGGAGATTATTCTGTACTAGATATATTGCCAGGAGAATATGCTAATTATTCAGAGATAGCTTCTCAATTCGATTTGAACTATTTGAAATCAGCATTCTCGAAATTTGCAAGCATAGAATTGGATTTGAAATATAGTATTAACCCAGAAAATCTATTTGAGTCGGCATGTTTAGATTTGCTTAGTTTTGACGAGTCTCAAGTAGTGATTAAACCTCCAAAAATAGAAACTAAACCAGTTGAAACAGAAACTAAAAAAGTAGTTAATCAGACCGAGATAGAGAAAGTATGGGGGAATGTACTTATCAAGGTAAAAGAGAAAAATCTATTCGCTCTATCAAATGCACTCACTACTGTTAACAAAGTGGAGAAATTAGTTAATAAATTAATCATTCACACAAATGACCAAGGTAGCTATCAAATGATTGACAATAAAGAACGAATTGATGTATTATTGAGTTTAGTAAAACTATTTGATGATAGTATTTCTGGTGTAGAAATTGAATATGATAAAACAAACGCATCGAAGAATGATATCAAAGATAGTCTAAAAGATGTATTTAAGACAAAAATTAAATTTAAAGAATAAAAATATAAGGAGTATTAATTATGGCATACGGACATGGAGGATTTGGTGGCGGAATGAACATGAACGCCCTAATGCAACAGGCTAGAAAGATGCAAGAACAGATGGAGAAAGCACAAGCGGAACTTAATGATGCTGAGGTGGTAGGCAAAGCAGGCGGAGAGATGGTAGTCATCACTATGAATGGGAAGAAAGAGATTAAGTCTGTTAAATTAAATAAGGCCGCAGTTGATCCAGATGATGTTGAAATGTTGGAAGATTTAATCATGGTGGCGCTAAAAGATGCTATGGCTAAAGCAGACGAACTATCTAAAGATAAGATGGGAATGATGGGTGGTCTAGGCGGATTGATGTAATGAATCAGATAGACTCAATGGATAGGCTAGTAAACGAATTCTCTAGGCTACCAAGTGTGGGGAAAAAAACAGCACAGAGGTACGCCTACTTTTTGCTAACCTTGAATGAGAGTGAAGTGTCGGATTTTGCTAATGCAATGATTGATGCAAAGAAGAAGATTCATTATTGTAGAATTTGTGCTAATTTCACAGATAAAGAAGTATGCGATGTGTGTGCTAAAGCCAATAAAGAGCCAATTATCTGTGTCGTGAAAGAGCCTAAAGATGTCATAGCACTCGAGAAAGTACGCGAGTTTAATGGCAGTTATCATGTACTGCATGGGGTTATCAATCCATTAGAAGGTAAGGGTCCAAACGACATTAATATTCGTTCACTGTTAGATAGAGTGAGTAGAGAGGGCATCAAAGAGGTAATAGTGGCTACCAATCCGGATGTAGAGGGAGAGGCCACTGCTATGTATATAGCAAATATTTTGAAGCCATTAGGTGTTAAAGTTTCACGTATCGCACAGGGAATTGCAATGGGTAGTGAACTCGAGTATACTGATGCAATGACGCTATCTAAAGCACTCTCATCTAGACGAGAGATGTAATTGTCTATATTTTAAAAGTCTATACATTAGTCTTTTTTTGTATTGACAAACATTAAAAGCAATGTTATAATGCCTACCTAGCTTAAAAGGAGACAATATGTCTATATTTGCTCAAACTATTTTTGATTGGAATAAACTAAACAGGGAAGAGAAAAGGAAAGCTCTTCAAGCATACGAACATGAATTAGCAGAACTATATGGTAGAATGGAGCGAGAGATTCGGTTTAACCCAGATGAAAATTCTACCACTTCTTACTATGATCAAAATATGCCAGAGTATTTATTTATATCTAATCCGGAATTAAATAATACTACTTCGCAAGCTTTTTATCAATTGCAGTCAGCTTTTCATGAGGGTTTTCATGCTTTTTTGCATGACTGTGCTACGAGAAAGGCTGAACTTAAATCTTTCATTCATATAGACATTGACCACTTGGTTGGGAGAAGGGCATATATTGATTATATGGCAAATCAGACACTTCAATTTATGTTGTTTCCTTTGTCAAATGATATTTCCGAACACTTTCACTCGGTATCTAAGTACGAAGAATTTTGTACCAGGTATGAGAGCATAGTATTTAGTACTTTTAAACTATTAGAAACCTTGAAACAATTCAAGTTAAATCTAGCAGAGCAATTAAAAATTTTCATAGAATACTTCAAATTAGTATGTGAATTTATGAACTATCAAAGGCTACTTGATTCGTTTAGATTTAAGAGTATTTTTGAAATGACAATAGAAAGAATAGAGCGTACTACAGCAGAGTCGGAGATGAGATCAATCATAGCTAAAATGGGAGATCTATACTTGAGTCATGATAGAGTGATTAAATTATCAGAAGAAGATAGGACGAAATCAAAGAAACTTTTCTCAAATCTGCCAAAGAGATATGTGAACAATGCATGTGATGAAATTATTAAAAGAGCAGAGACATATTCTAGTAATGATAATTTAAATTCAATAGTAGATTTAGTGACAGATTTTGCTAATAATATGCCATAAAAAAACTAACATATGTTAGTTTTTTATATATTAAATATTACATTTCTTACTTTGATTTAAAATCCTTTACAATTTTCTTAAAGGCTTTAGTAATATCTTCGTATTTATCATAAAATATTACTTTTTTAGCTAGATTCTCTATGGTTAAAGAAATGTCGCTACCGGTTTTCGCTATCACATAGATAGGCACATTTGATGCGTAACAATAGCCCGCACCTATACCTAGTCCAACACCTTTTTCAGAGAATTCTACGATGAACATGTCACTAGCTTTCATAGCAGGGAAAGCATAGTCAATCATAAGTTTTTTACCTTTTGGTAAGTTCGCTTTGCCATATTTCTCCACATCTCGTGCCATTACGGTATTGGTTATACCGGCATTGAGTAGTGCGTTAGTTAGAGCTTCAATTTTTTGTTTATCTTCTTCGCCATCGTGAAATTTAAGTGCCATAAAAGCATGCAACATATCTTTCTCCTAAAGTTAATTTAATTTTTTCCACAGCAGTTTTTATATTTTCTACCGCTACCGCATGGGCATGGATCATTTCTACCAATGTGTGCAGATTTATTTTTAGCCTGACTAGATTCGGTTTTATTAGTGTTCATACCGACAGGATGATTTGGCTTGGCTGGTACGACATTGATTTGCATCTTCGCTCTGAATAGAGAGGAGGCCGTGTACTCACGAATGTCACTAATCATTTTATCGAACATATCGAAGCCTTCGTTTTTATACGCAATGATAGGGTCTTTTTGTCCGTATGACAAGATACCTATTTCATTACGAAGGGTATTCATTGCATCAATGTGGTCTGTCCAGAACTTATCTACCACACGGAGTAATATGTTTCGCTCGAAGAATGAGAAGTCGATATTGATAGCGAGTTTATTAAATTCATCCGCCTTATTTTGATATATCTCTAATAATTTCTCATATACACTTTGACTAACTTGATTAATATCTTGGTCTTCTACCAGTTCAGGTGTGACCATATTAGTACCCTTATCTAATAGTTTATCCTCTAGTGCTTTATTGAGGGGATCTAAATCCCATTCGTAACTTGGTTTTGACTCATCTAAATAAGTCGAACATTGCTCGAAAATATATTCTTTCAGCATCTCTAGGATTTGAGAATGAATATCTACACCCTCTAGTACTTTGTCACGCTCTGCATAGATTATCTGACGCTGTTTGTTTAGCACATCATCATATTCTAGCACATTCTTTCGGATGCCGAAGTTCATTGCTTCCACTTTCTTCTGCGCAGTCTCGAAGAAATGAGTCAATATTCTATTCTGGAGTGGCATATCTTCGTTACCACGGAAAGCAAGTGCAAACCAGTTCTTCATTCTATCTTCACCGAAGCGTTGAGGTAGGTCATCCTCAAGCGAGATGAAGAAGATACTAGAGCCGGGATCTCCCTGACGACCAGCACGACCACGGAGCTGGTTATCAATACGACGAGACTCGTGACGTTCTGTGCCTAATATGTGCAATCCTCCGAGTTCGATTACTTTTTGCTTTTCTTCATCTGTGGTTTTCTTGAAGTCTAATAGATATTTATCAAACTTATTTTTAATAGTTTGTTCTTCTTCGGATAGAGTAGAATTATAGGTTGTAATTTTTTCTATTATTTCAGGTGCAACATTTTCATTCAATAGTTTTTGTTTAGCGAGGAACTCAGGATTACCGCCAAGCAAAATATCTGTACCACGACCAGCCATGTTTGTTGATATAGTCACGGCTCCGACTCTACCAGACTGTGCGACAATCTGGCTCTCTAGTTCATGATTTTTCGCATTTAATAGATTGTGTGGAATGCCTAATTTTTTAATATCTTTACTGATACGCTCGGATTTCTCGACAGAAGCAGTACCGACAAGAATAGGTTGACCCTTTTCATATTTGGATTTAATTTCTTCTACTATTGCTTTATATTTAGCTTCTTCAGTGAAGAATATCATATCTTGCTCGTCTATTCTTTGTACTGGTTTATTAGTAGGTATTGTTACGACATCTAGATTATAGATTTTGTTGAATTCGCTCTCTTCAGTTTTAGCTGTACCTGTCATACCACTGAGTTTGGAGTAGAGCTTAAAATAGTTTTGTAGGGTAATAGTAGCTAGAGTCTTATTTTCGTCTTTAATTTTGACATGTTCTTTAGCTTCTATTGCTTGATGTAGTCCGTCAGAATAACGACGACCAGACATTACACGACCTGTGAATTCATCTACGATTAAAATTTCTTCATCCTTTACTATATAGTTAATATCTCGTTTCATGATGAAATTGGCACGAAGGGCATTGTTGATATGATGGTTAATCTCTAGATTGCTGATATCTGATAGGTTGTCCAGTTTAAAATATGTCTCTGCCTTGTTCACGCCTGTTTCGGTTAGTCTAATCTGTTTATGTTTGATGTCAATATCTACATCTTCTTCTTTTAGTCTTTTTACAAATGAGTCTGCGATGGTATATAATTCACTGGTTTTGCCACCTGCACCTGAGATAATGAGTGGAGTACGCGCCTCATCAATGAGAATAGAGTCCACCTCATCGACGATACAGAAATGATGACCACGCTGAACTTTGTACTTTTTGTCTACTTGCATGTTATCGCGTAGGTAATCAAAACCAAATTCATTATTCGTGCCGTAAGTGATGTCACAGGCATAGGCTGCTTTCTTCTCTTCTGGAGTTTGACCAGATAGTGTGACACCGATACTTACTCCTAAGAATTTATATAGTTTACCCATCTGCTCAGCTTGTGATGTAGCTAGATATTCATTGACAGTAATGACATGAACATTCTCGCCAGTAAGTGCATTCAAGTACACAGCAGTCGTTGCAGTCAATGTCTTACCTTCACCGGTACGCATCTCTGCGATTCGACCTTGATGAAGTACTATACCGCCGATAAGCTGTACATGGAAATGGCGTTGATGGAGTACGCGAGTAGAGGCTTCACGCACGAGTGCAAAAGCATCAGGCAAGATGTCATTTAAGGTCTCGCCATTCTTTAGTCTGTCTTTTAAAATAGGCGTTTGTGCTTGAAGTTCACTATCGGACATATGTGCATATGTGTCTGCTTTCTCTTCAATGATTTTTACTATTTTTTCGATTTTCATTAGGCTTCGTTTGTTGTCGGAAGCGAATAGATAAGAAAATAATCCCATAAGTTGTTCCTTTTAACTAAGTATTACTAAATATAGTTATACTAGTGTACCAAATATTTACATTTTTGTCTACTAATTGTAATTTTATAAATATAATTTCTTATATTAATGTTTGAAATTTTTGTTTATTTTTGTATAAACTGTTTTATTGGATAGATGACAAATGTGAATATACAAAAATTTTTTTATGATATTCGTTATAGAGATGATGATATTAAAATAGTAGAGTAAAAATAGTCTGAAAAAAGATAGAATAATTTTATAATTGATAGCAAGTATTAATCATAAATTCCAATCCATTTTCTTTTCAGATAAAATATTCTATCTAATAACTTTGTATGGAATAAAAAAACACCACCAATCTAGCGGTATTTGGTAGAGATGAGTGGACTCGAACCACCGACCCCCACCTTATCAGGGTGGTGCTCTAACCTGCTGAGCTACATCTCTTGGTGGAGAATATCGGATTCGAACCGATGACCCCTTGCTTGCAAGGCAAGTGCTCTAGCCAACTGAGCTAATCCCCCATAAAACGCATTTTAATATTATCAATATTTGAAGTGTTTGTCAATAGATTTTTATAACTTTTCTAAAAATATTGAAACAATTATCATTTGTCGTTATTTAATACTAAAAATATTGACAAAAATTATAAATAATGAGATAATTTATTAATGAAGGTGAGCATTATGAACAATTATCATTTTGCTTATTCAATAGATAGATAATGAGAATATATCTCCTTATTTAAATTTGGATAAGCGTTTGATTTAAGAAATAAAGATATAAGGAGATTATATGAAAGAAAATAATAATATAGAGAGAGAAAAAGCATATTTATTATGTCCATATGTAGATTTAGACGGAGCGGATTATAGGTCGAAAGAGTTGGAGTTACTCGCTCGTTCTGCACTGTTAGAAATTGTGAAAACAAATGTTTTTTTAGTGAAAGAAATCAATGCTCGGACATATTTTGGCAGTGGGAAATTAGAGGAGATTCGAGACGAAGTGGCTAGTTTAGGAGTGGATGTTGTCATCATAGATTGTCCGCTTACCGGTTCGCAATTACGAAATATCAGTGAAGTTTTGTCAGTTAAAACGATTGACCGCACCATGTTAATATTGGATATTTTTGCAGGACGAGCGAAGTCTAGCGAAGGAAAATTACAGGTAGAACTTGCACAATTAAAATACTCATTGCCAAGACTCACGACGCTTAATATGAATAGTGAACGTGTGAATGGTGGTGTTGGCGGACGCGGAGTAGGCGAAAGTAAATTAGAGCTGAATAAAAGGAAAATTCAAGAAGATATAGTAAAACTTGAAAAAGAGATAAAAGAGATACAAAAGCGTAGACAAACTACTAGAAAGCAACGTTTGACTTATTCTAAAAGTGTCGCATTGGTGGGCTATACCAATGCTGGTAAATCTACTCTTATGAATGCAATAGCTAAGACTGAAGCGTATGCGGACGACAGACTATTTGCGACCCTTGATGTACTGTCTAAAAAGGTCTGGGATGAAGGCGTAGAATATGTGTTAATCGATACAGTAGGTTTTGTGCGTAATCTACCGCACGAATTAATGTATGCTTTCTCAGCGACTCTAGAAGAGACACTGGATGCTAATGTCTTGCTATTAGTTGTTGATGCGTCCGACCCACATAAATACGAGCAGATAGAAGTGGTGGAGCGTGAATTTAATAGACTAGGTATTGACCCTAATAAAGTAATTTTGGTGTATAATAAGGCCGAAAAGCTTACGCATGACGAACTGACTAAATTACGTTCATATCAATACGATACTTGCTATATTTCAGCTAAAACCAGCAAAAATATTGTACAACTAAAACAGATGATTAGAAATAAACTATCACAATTCTCAACATATTGATAAAGCCTAAAATATAGGCTTTTTTCTAAAAATATAATGAAAAGCATACAAAAACACACTAAACTCTACTTTGCGTGGGGGTAATTTTGAGATTTTTCATGCTATAATGATACTGAATTCAAAAGGAGGAAATATGAATTTAGAAAAAATAGGCAGATTTATTGCCGAGAAGAGAAAGCAAAAAGGACTCACGCAGATTAAACTCGCTGAAAAACTCAACGTCAGTGAAAAGACTATATCGAAATGGGAGTGTGGTAACGGCTTTCCGGATACTAGTTTAATAATGCCATTATGTAATGAATTGAATATCACAGCGAACGAACTATTGTGCGGAGAGAACATAACAACCGCAGAATATCAAGCAAAAGCTGAAGATAATATTATAAGGCTTATGCAGGATAAACAGGACTTTAAGAAAAAACTGGTTATCTCTCTTTGTGTCTGTTTTTCCACCTTGCTCGCAGGTATCACGTTAGTACTATTAAGTGGACTATTAGATTTAGAGGTTTGGTTAAGAGTGATATTGATAGTGATAGCCGTTGTTGTCATAGCGGTGGGGATTGGTGTGGCATGTGTACTTGATAGAGAAGCAGGCTCATTCGAATGTCCGCATTGTAAGGCAAAATTTAGCCCAGATATGAAGAACTATATCATGGGTGCACATACGCTTACTAAACGCTATTTAAAATGTCCAAACTGTGGTAAGTCAAGTTATTGTAAACATAGAATGACGAAATAATTTTGTATTAAATATCGATTGTTGGCAACCATATATCTGGAGGATATTATGGATTTTCAACAATCGAAAACTAAAGAGAATTTAGCACGCAGTTTTGCTGCCGAATGTCAGGAAGGAGCGAGATATCAATTCATGGCGAAACTTGCCCAACAAGAAGGTTATCAATATATGAGTAACCTTATCAAAGGTATAGCAAAGAATGAGATGGCACATGCAGAGCAATTCTTCAATAAGATAAGTGAGCTAGGTGGAGCTAATGTACAGAATATTGAGATTACGGCAGGCTATCCATTTAGGAGTGGGAAGCTCGCAGAAATACTAAAATTAGAGGCTGAGAACGAGAAGAGTAGTAGTGAGAATATCTATCCGAGTTTTGCCGCCACTGCACGAGATGAAGGGTTTAAAGATGTGGCAGATTTATTCGAAATGATAGCGAAAGTCGAGAAGACTCACCAGCGTACACTAGAGCAGTTGCACGATAATCTTAGCTGTAATTGTCTATATAAATGCAAGGTGGGTGAGCATGCGTTTAAGTGCGAAGAATGTGGCACTATTATCAAAGATAAATGTGCGCCAAAAATATGTCCACTCTGTCATCTCGGTCAAGGATACTATCGGATAGATTTCAGTATAAATTAAAAAATTTAATAAGAATTAGTAAATAAATTGAAAAAAATAGGTTTTTTTCATAAAAAAAGCGGAGTAGTCCGCTTTTTTTATAGATTGATTTAACTTATAATTTTACAATGGACAATTTTCAATTTCAGATTCCAAATCTGCACAACTAGCTTCGAGAGCCAAATTTTCGCTCGTTAATTTCTCAATTCGATTTTTTATATATTCAGGGTTTTTGAGTATTCTTAGTTCATCATCGTGCTCGCTTAATTGCTTTTTTGCTTGTTGCAATTTCTTCGTGCGTTCTATATTATATTCTGCTCGCAATGCTTCGTATAACATATGTTTGGCATAAGGAACACCTTCTATCAAGACTTTTCTCTCAAACAATGGCAATATAGAGAAGTAGTGTAGACCTTTTCTTGAACTTAGCCCTTTGTGTTGATAGAAATTGAGAGAGGTCTTTTTATCTCCGATTTGAATATCTAAGGCAGTACCATAGTCAAAATCGCTCCAATCGTATGGGTCACTATCATCCCATTCTCGTAGTTTAACTCTTACCGAAGTTTTATATTTTCTCGCTTCTTCCGTTAATGTGGTCTCTAGAGTAGATAGAGATACTTGATAAAGTTCTTCAAAAGGAACATGTTTTCTTTCAGCACAAGCAATAAGTAGTTTTTCTAACTTATTTTTTTTGTTTTTATCTGTTTCGTTAATATAACTTTCTGTGACCGCTTTAAGTTGGTCAAAATTAGTTAAAATTTCGTTAGTGGCTAACATTTTGCTTATTATAGTCTGTCGCTTTTCTTCGTCTGCTTTTTGTTCATTTAAAATATACTCGTCTATATTTTTTGTATTTTTAATTTCATCCATAATATACCTCACGACCATATGATAACATAGATTTTCGATTTGTCAATATGCAAATTCATATTATTTTTACTTTATAATAAAAGGTTATATTAATAGAAAAATTTAGTGATTTATAGAAAAATTGCAATATTTTATTGAATTTTAGTTATTTCATTAAAAATCGCAATCAAATTTGATTGCGATTTTTTTTTACTTTTGGCTCGTAGGTGTGATTCTAAAGATTGTGCCTCGATGCTCATGATGAGCAATATCAAGCTTGATATTTTGATTTGGTATTATACCTTTGCTCTCTAGATAGTTGGCTATAGTATTGACCGCTAGATTGACCGTATTGCTATGTTCGCTGATATGAGATAGCACAACTAGGCGTGTACCGGATTTTACCAATTTCTCTATAGCCTTCGCACATGCGATATTAGATAAATGTCCGTGATTACTATTGATTCTTCGTTTTAAGAAGGGTGGATAGTTCGGGTATGACATTAGCATCTCTGGGTCATAGTTTGCTTCTAGATATACCAATGCACTTGATTTTATGACATCGAAAGTATCATCTGAGAATTGCCCTAAGTCCGTACATACAGATACTACTGCGTCCTCTTCACTGACACGATAACCAACGCAATACTTGCTGTCATGTGGGAGTGGGAATGGTTGAATATGTAAATCTCCAATTTGAAAATCAGATTCGAAAAAATTAAATAGGTTATTGTCAATTTTTATCTGATGAAAGAGAACTTCACGAATGCTCATATGTGCATAGATTGGTGTATTATATGTGTGGGCAAATCTCTCTATACCTTTCGTGTGGTCGGTATGTTCGTGTGTGATGAGTATTGCGTCTATCTGCTCGGGTGCGACTCCTAGCTCGCCAAGGGCAGAGAAAACATACGATAGTGGTTTACCATTATCTATAAGAATCTTAGTATTTTTGCTTTCGATTAGTGTGCAATTCCCACTACTACCGCTCGCTAGATTACATATACGCATACTTGTATATTATAGCAAAGTTTGACTTATATGGCAATAATTATTACCAAATATTAATTGACAAATAATAGATTGTTATGAGATAATTCTATCTAAGAGGGCAGTATGGTAACTATCAGAAAATATCAAGAGAGTGACAAAGATTCAGTGCGAAAAATCTGTATGGATACAGGCGAGAAGTCGTTTCAGAAGAAAGAAGATTTGCGAGAAAGTATAGCAATAATGTTTGTAGACTATTATCTCGAGTATGAGAGAGAAAATGTATTCGTAGCAGACGACGATGGTCATGTCTGTGGATATATAGTAGCATCTACCAATAGAGAACTATTTAAAGAGAAGAATAAATTAAATATACTCCCACGAGTGAAAAAGATTCGCTGGTGGCTGGGTGTGTTCTTTAAATTTTGTATCTCGTCTTCATATAAAATGGATGAGACCCTAGGCGGAGGGGGGTTCCATATTAATATAGATGACAAGCATCAAGGGCAGAAGATAGGTGCTAAACTCCTTACTACTATGGGTGTACACCTAAAGAAAAAAGGACTTAGATATATGTATCTTATTACTAAGAATAGAAAGACACGCGGTTATAGTTTCTACTCACACTATGGCTTTGAAGAGGTATGTAATATCGGTCTTGGTCAATTAGCTTTGGCGTACGATGTAGACAAAATGAAAGAAAAAGTTAAAAAGTATTTATCATAACTTATTTCAAATTTATATATTGACAATTTACGCATTATTGTTAAAATGTAATAAAGGAGATCAGTTATGATAAAAAACGGAGTGTTATATCAGGTCAATGCGCAAGATTTGGATTTATTAAATAGAGACCCAAAGGCGTTCTGGGCGGGCATTGATGCAATAGGCGAGAGTGCGTTCAGAAAACAACAGGGACTCACGAGCATCGAAATTCCTTCCACTGTCAAAGTGATTGGTATTGAAGCGTTTCTTGGCTGTGAGAACCTTGAGCAAGTTACCTTAAATGAAGGACTAGAATATATCGGTTGTTTTGCTTTCGCTGATTGTTGGCGTTTAAAAAGGATTTCTATACCAGAAGGAGTAACAGCAATAGGGCATTATGCGTTTGATAGTTGTGATGATTTGACATATCTTATCTTACCAGAGAGTTTAGAGGAGATAGAATCGGACTCATTTTGTGGTTGCAATGAACTTAAGTTTGGGGAAGTTCCGGAGAGATTTAGTTATATTCTTAATAAAAATAAAGAGAATAATTTATAAAATATATTATATGTAGTCATAAATATAGAACAATGTGAATAGATTAAAGTTTACGAAAATTTGAAAATCGTGAACTTTTTTTTAATCTCTGCGTAATATGTAGTATACAAAAGATGTCTTTAGGTACCGAAGATTAAGACTTTTGTAGTACATATTCAATTTAGAAATACATTTAGGAGGAATTATGTTTAATAAATTCTTTGGCGGTAATGACTGTGGCAATGACTGCGGAAACTACGGTAACGGTTGCGGTTGTGGCGATTGCACTTGGATTATAATCTTAATATTAATCTTATGTAATTGCGGATGCAAAGTAGACCCATGCTTATTAATAATAATTTTATTATTATTATGTGGATGTGGTTGCGGTTGTGGCAAGAAACATGACCCTTGCTGCTAGTACTCGAATAACTTTGTTTAGCAGGATTGTACTCACAATCACTAGCTAAAAGTATTCTCGTACTTCTATGAGATGACACCATAAATGGTTTCTTCTCGTTACTTACCTTTCATAAAGGAAAAATAAAAAAGTGGTTTAATTAAAAGAGGAGGGCAAAAATGCCCTTCTTCTTTATTCTCTGTTTAAACATAAGAATTTTGTCGATAATTTATTAAAAAATCTTTTTGAAAACTATTGACATTACTAGATAGATGTGATAAAATCTCCTAGTATGAATAATAGCCGCTCGGTGAAAGTAGTGATTTTATACTATGTATAACCTTGTAGACGATTACAACTGAATAAGGAGTTAATGAATGAATTCAAACACACTCAACATCAAAGAGATAAAGTACGGCAAGGCAAAGAGAATGAGTTTTGCTAAACATGAGGTTCCTTATGTTATGCCAGACTTACTAAGTATACCTAAAGAATCTTATGAGAATTTCTTGAATGAAGGCATTGGAGAGGTTTTGAACGAATATAATCCGATTATAGACTACTCAGGTAAAGCCGAGTTGTCTTTTTTGGGTTATACTATAGATCGCACGCCTAAAAATTCGTGGAAGGAATGCAAGACAAAGCAGACTAGTTATACAGTTCCACTCAAAGTTAATGTTCGCCTGCTAGTGAAAGAGACTGGTCAGATTATAGATCAAGAAGTATTCATGGGAGACATACCATATATGTCTAGTGACGCAGGTTTCATCTGGAATGGAGTAGAAAGAGTCGTATTGAATCAGCTTGTTAAAGCTCCAGGCGTCGTCTTTGGTGGAGAACTGAATAAATATGGTCGTATGGACTACAATGGTGCTATTCAGCCTAGTTATGGTATGTGGGTACAGACCGAGCAGGTTACAGGCGATACTCTTCGTGCAATAGTAGAGCGTAGATACAAGATGAGTTTGGGTGTACTCCTTAAATGTTTCGGTTACACTAACGAAGAATTGCTAAATATATTTGCCAATCATCCTTTTATAGTTAACACACTAGAAAAAGAGCCTCAGATTACTCAGGAAGATGCACTAATTGAGTTCGGTCGTCGTACTCGTCCGGGCGAAATACCAAACCCTGAGAATACTTTGGCATACATCAATGACCGTTTCTTCAATCAACAACATTATAACTTAGAGAAAGTAGGTCGTTTCAAAGTTAATAAGAAATTATCTCTTGCTAATCGTATTAAAGACCAGATAGCCGCTACTGATATCAAATTAGGTAGAAAAACATTTGTAAATAAAGGCGAGTTGATTGACTATGAGACCGCCACCGCTATTCAGAATGCTGGTATCAATATGGTAGATATCGTTTTAGATGACAAGCAAGTCAGAGTAGTGGGTAATAATCGTGTAGACCTTAAAGCGTATACTAAACTTGACCCACAAGAATTAGGTATTACTGAGCTCGTATATCTTCCATTACTTCAAGATATAATGAAAGAATTTAAAGATGACGAACAGGCACTGAAAGCTGCTATTAAGGCGAATGCTAGGAAACTAGAAGATTATCAAATTACACTTGATGACCTTATCGGTACAGTAAGTTATCACTTAAATTTAATTGATGGTTTAGGCGAGACTGATGAAATTGATAATTTGTCAATGCGTAGAGTAGCTACTTGTGGTGAATTACTAAAAGATGAATTCAGAAGCGGTATGAATAAACTTCAGACCCAAGTCAGAGAAGCTTTACAGAGTAGAGACCTTACTGACACTACTCCTAGTCAGATAGTTAACGCTAGACCTATCAATAAAGCTTTCAAAGAATTTATGGCTACCAGCCAGTTATCTGCTTTAATGGATCAGATTAACCCAGCTGCTAGTCTTAGAAATAAACGTCGTTTATCTTCTTTCGGTCCAGGTGGAGTTAAGAAAGAGCGTGCTACAGTAGAAGTTCGTGATATTAACGCTTCACACTATGGACGTATCTGTTTAGTTGAGACTCCAGAAGGACAACCTATTGGTCTTATGACTTCTATTGCTGCGTATGCGCGTGTTAATAGGTATGGCTTCATTGAGACTCCATTCAGAATTGTAGACCCAAAGACGAAGAGGCTTACTGATGATATAGTATTCTTAATGGCGGATGAAGAGCGTGGACACTATATTGCGCAAGCGACAGTGGAATTAAATGAAGACAAGACTATCAAATCAGGTTATTTAGACTGCCGTCACAACGGACAGATGATGCGTATAGACGCTGAATATATTGATTTAGTAGACTTAAGTCCTAGACAAGAATTATCATTTACTGCTAGTATGATACCATTCGTAGATCATAGTCCTGGTAACCGTGCACTGATGGGTTCAAACATGCAATGTCAGGCAGTTCCAGTACTTAAAGCAGACAGCCCAATTATCGGTACAGGTATCGAGCATAAAGTAGCTGTCGACTCAGGTGTATTGATATTAGCTGAGCAAGATGGTGTATGTAAATATGTATCAGCAGACTACATTACTATGGAGTATGCGGATGGCAGTATTGTCAACCATAGACTTAGAAAATTCGAGCGTACTAACGAAAAAGCATGCTTTAATCAAAAACCTATCGTGAAGAAAGGCGAGAAGGTAAAGAAAGGCGATGTCCTAGCTGATGGACCATCAACCGATAAGGGAGAAGTGGCTCTTGGTAAGAATATGACAGTCGCATTTATGAACTGGGAAGGCTACAATTTCGAGGATGCTATACTTATCAATCAGCGAATAGTTAGAGAAGATGCATTTACATCTATCAGTATACAGCAGGTTAAAATCGAAGCGCGTACTACTAAACTAGGCGATGAAGAGATTACTCGTGATATCGCAGGTGTAGGCGAAGAGGCATTGAAGAATCTAGACGAAGATGGTATTGTTCGTATCGGTACTGAAGTTAAAGTTGGAGATATCTTAGTAGGTAAAGTGACTCCTAAGGGAGAGACAGACCTTACTCCAGAAGAACGACTACTTAAAGCAATATTTGGTGAGAAAACAAAAGACGTTAAGAACACTTCACTAAAAGTGAAACACGGAGAAGAGGGTGTCGTAGTAGGCGTAGAGATTCTATCTCGTAAGAATAAGGATGAACTTGATGCGGGCGTTAATATGTGCGTAAAAGTATACATTGCACAAAAGCGTGTACTTCAAGTAGGAGATAAACTAGCAGGTCGTTATGGTAATAAGGGTGTTATCTCAGTAGTATTACCAGAGAGTGATATGCCATATATGCCGAATGGAGAGACAGTAGATATATGTCTAAATCCGCTAGGTATTCCATCTCGTATGAATTTAAGTCAGTTATTAGAGGTGCATCTAGGTTGGGCAGCTAAACACCTTGATTGGAAGATAGCTACTCCGGGCTTCGATGGTGCTACCGAAGAAGAGATTAGAGAGTTATTAAAAGCAAACAATCTCCCAGAAGACGGAAAAATGCAGTTATATGATGGTAGAACTGGTCTACCATTCGAGAATAAGACCACAGTTGGTGTCATGTATATGCTTAAACTTGACCACATGGTTGATGATAAGATTCACGCTCGTGGTATTGGTACTTACGCACTTATTACACAGCAACCACTAGGTGGTCGTAGCCAGCTCGGCGGACAGCGTTTCGGTGAAATGGAAGTATGGGCACTCGAGGCATATGGTGCATCTAGACTACTTCAAGAGATGCTCACTATCAAATCAGACGATGTCGAAGGTCGTATCAAGACTTATGAGGCTATCGTTCGTGGCGAGCCTATTCCAGAGCCAGGTATGCCAGAGTCGTTTAGAGTGTTAGTGAAAGAGATGCAGGGCTTAGGTTTGGATGTCAAGATTCTCACCGCCGATAATCACGAACTTACTATCAATGAAGTCAGTGAAGAGGGCGAGGAAGTCACAGCAGTTCAGCCAGTCAATAAGCAAGCACTTGAGGATGTCACTCTTGAGTTTGACGATATCGCTCGTGAATTTGAGAATGATGTCAATGCTACTGCATTCGATGAGTCTGAGTTATTCGATGATTTGGATGACTAAGGAGAGATGATTTATGTATAAAATACATTTAAGTGTAGAAGAAATTAATCTATTGGACAAGTATGGCTATAGAGAACTATCTGACCTTTCAGATGAATATGTTACAAAGATGATATACGATTGTATAAAAATGACTTTACGCTCTATTAAAGAAGAAGAGTCTAAAAAACAAGAATTAATCAATCAATCAGTTTAGGAGAAATATAATGTTTGAATTAAACAATTTTGACTCAATACGCGTAGGTATAGCTTCACCCGAGATGATTAGAAGTTGGTCTCGTGGTGAGGTTACCAAGCCTGAAACCATTAATTACCGCACACAGAAGCCAGAGAAAGATGGCCTTTTCTGTGAGCGTATTTTTGGACCTAAGAAGGATTGGGAATGCCACTGCGGTAAGTATAAGCGTGTTAGATACAAGGGTGTAGTCTGCGACAAGTGTGGCGTAGAGGTCACTCGTAGCAAGGTAAGACGTGAGCGTATGGGTCATATTGAGCTTGCTTGTCCTGTCAGTCATATATGGTTCTTTAAGGGTGTTCCATCTAGAATAGGTATCGTATTAGATATGGCAATGAAACAACTAGATGAAGTATTATACTATGTTAGTTATGTAGTGCTAGACCCTAAGAATACAGAATTCTCTTATAAACAGGTTATTCGTGATAGAGAATATCGTGAAGCTGTAGAGAAGTATGGTCCTAATGGTTTTAGAGCAGGCATGGGTGCAGAAGCAATCAAAGAACTCTTGACTAGTATAGATTTAGAGAAAGAGAGAGAAGAACTCACTAATATCATGCACACATCTAAGGGACAGAAGAAACTTAGAGCTACCAAGCGTCTCGAGGTTATCGAAGCGTTTATCAAGAGCGGAAATCAGCCTAGCTGGATGATAATGGATGTTATTCCAGTCATCCCACCAGACTTGCGACCATTAGTTCAAATAGATGGAGGTAAATTCGCAGCCAGTGACCTAAACGACCTCTATAGAAGAGTGATTAATAGAAATAATCGTCTTAAGAAATTGATGGAGTTAGGTGCGCCTGAAATTATAGTTCGTAATGAAAAGAGAATGCTCCAAGAGGCAGTTGATGCGTTATTCGATAATGGTAAGCGTGGTAGAGCAGTGCAAGGCTCTCGTCAGCGTGACCTTAAGTCACTCACTGCATCATTGAAAGGTAAACACGGTCGTTTCCGTCAGAACCTACTTGGTAAGCGAGTGGACTATTCAGGTCGTAGCGTTATCGTTGTAGGTCCAGAGCTGAAGATTTATCAGTGCGGACTTCCTAAGATGATGGCACTAGAATTATTCCGTCCATTTATTATCAAGAGATTGCTAGAGCTAAATGCTACTAATAATTTGAAGAAAGCTACTCGTATGATAGATCAAGAACGACCTATTGTGTATGATATTTTACAAGAAGTTGTACAGGGTCATCCAGTGCTACTAAATCGTGCACCTACTCTTCATAAACTAAGTGTACAGGCATTCGAGCCAATCTTAGTAGAAGGTAAAGCTATTCGTCTCCCACCTCTAGCGTGTGGAGGCTTCAATGCGGACTTCGATGGTGACCAGATGAGTATGCACGTTCCATTATCTGTAGAGGCTAGGACAGAAGCAAGAATGTTACTCCTAGCATCAAACAATGTATTGAAACCAAGTGATGGTAGTCCGAATATGGTACCGAGTCAGGATATGATACTTGGAAACTACTATCTAACTGTTATTCGTGAAGGTAGCAAAGGCGAAGGTATGTGCTTTGCTAGTGCGGATGAGGCAATTCTTGCACACGAGAATGGAGATTTGAGTTTGCAAGCCAAAATTAGTTTAAGAAGGACTGTCGAATTTGATGGTCAAGAATATACTGGCAGAACAGAGACTTCTCTTGGTAGAATTATATTCAATAGCATAATTCCTCAAGATTTAGGTTTTGTAGATAGAACTAAGAAAGAAAACATTTTCACTTTTGAAATTAACGATGAAGTGAAGAAAGGCCTGTATGGTAAACTCATTGAGACATGTTATCGTAAGCATGGTACTAATACCACAGTTACTATGATAGATAATATTAAAAATATGGGTTATAAGTATAGTACTCTGTCTAGCGTTTCATTCTCGATTTTCGATATCCAAGAAGCAAAAGAGAGAGATGAAATCATAGAGAAATCAAACGAAGTATCTAAACAGAATGATGAACTATTTATGCAAGGCTTCATGAACTATAATGATAAACATTCAAAGAATACTTCAGTCTGGGACAAGACCTCAGATGAGATTGTTAAAGTGACAGATTCACAGATGGAGAAATTTAATCCACTCAAGATTATCCTTACATCCGGTGCTCGTGGTAGTATCGGTCAGTTAAAGCAATTGAGCGGTATGTTGGGTATTACAGATGCTGCTAGTGGTGGTGTATCTGATGTGCCGGTTAAATCGAACTATCGTAGAGGACTAAGTTCATTAGAGTACTATAGTGCTGCACGTGGTTCACGTAAACAGTTAATGGATACAGCCTTGAAGACTGCGGATTCAGGTTATTTGACTAGAAGATTAGTAGATATTGCACAGGATACTACAATTACTGAGCATGATTGTTTTGAGAACCTTGGCGAAGCTATTAAGGGTATTGATGTTACAGAGATTAAACAGAATGGTACAGTAGTGGAGACTCTATATAATAGAATAGTTGGTCGTTTCACTTCTGCTCCGGTTATCAATCCTAAGACTAAGAAAGAGATATGCGGTACTGATGTATTAATAAATGAAGATTTAGCTAAGACGATAGTTGATTCAGGTATTGAGAAAGTACAGATTCGTTCGCTTCTCACATGTAAAGCTAAGATTGGTGTATGTTCTAAATGTTATGGTAGAGATATGTCTACTAATGATGTTGTTCATATAGGCGAAGCTGTAGGTGTTATAGCTGCTCAGTCAATCGGTGAGCCGGGTACACAGCTCGTGCTTCGTACTTTCCATAGTGGTGGTTCGGCGTCAGCAGCGGATATTACATCCGGTCTTCCTCGTGTTGAAGAAATATTCGAGGCTCGTAATCCTAAGGGTGCAGCTGTAATCTCTGAGATAGGTGGTAAGGTCAGCATCAATCAGATTGACAAACGTTATGAAGTGACTATTAAAGGTAGTACAGAAGAGAGTTATATATTACCATATGGCTCTACTGTGAAAGTTAAGAATGGCGATGTAGTTACTCCTGGTACTCCATTGACAGAAGGACCTTTGAATCCTAGAGATGTATTGCGTACTCGTGGTGTTAAGGCAGTTCAAGAATATCTGCTTAACGAAGTACTTGAGGTATATAAATCGCAGGCGGTATCAATCAATGCTAAACACCTAGAGATTATTATCAGACAGATGCTTAGAAAGGTTAAAATTGAAAATTCGGGTGACACTAACCTACTACCTGGAGATACAGTAGATAATCGCATTTTCGAAGAAGCTAACTTAAAGGCTTTGCAGGAAGGCGGAGTGCCAGCTACGGCTAAGCGTGAATTACAAGGTATCACTAAAGCATCTTTAACTACTGAGAGTTTCTTATCAGCAGCATCATTCCAAGAGTCAAGCAATGTATTGACTGAAGCCGCACTAAAAGGTAAAGTTGACCACTTGTTAGGACTAAAAGAGAATATAATTATTGGTAAAATGATACCAGCAGGAACAGGAGCTCCTTATTATAGAAGTATTTTGCCTAAGCAAGTGAAAGACGATGTACAAGGTTTTGCAAGTCAAGATGTGAATATCAAATTCGAAGATATTGAAGAAGAATAAAATATTATCCACTATATTCGTATTTTGTGATATTTAGTATAAAAATCTCTGATTATTTCAGAGATTTTTTCTTTATTACTTAAATAATTTTATTTAAAAAATTTTTCAATTAATTATTAATAAAAATCTATCAAATCCCCTATAAAATAGATGATTTAGCGGAATACAAAATTCTTAAAAAATTTAGTTAAAAACTATTTACAAATACAATAATTTGTGCTATTATATGGTCAGAACAAAGGAGGACACAATGACAAATAAAACTATGAGAAAAATAACTCCAAACGATATGAAACTTAGTCGTACTACTTTCGCTTTTGAGAAGAATTTAATTAAAATGACGATGGAGGCACATCAGCCAAATCCGAATGCTAAATTATTAGGCTCTGCGGATATTATTAAGAATTTAATTGAATACAAAGGACACTATCTTCGCACCTATAAAAGATGTGATTCATTAGTATCGGCTAGGAAGAATCCAGACGCTCAGGCATCTATCTCACATTATACTGCGAAACATGTACGCAACCAAGTTCAGTCGGAAGAATTGGTGAATATGAATTAGTTTACTCTCGCTTCGGCGGGAGTTTTTTTATAAAATTTATATATATAAAAATTAAATTTGTTTTTAAAATTGTTTTACATCAATCTATCTTTATGTTATAATCAAAATGATAAATTAATTGAAAGGGAAGGAAACAAATGAGAGATTTAGTTTATCCGGCAGTGGTTTATAAGGATGATGAGAAGGGTACCAATACCGGTTGGTACACTATATCTATTCAGGATTTAGGTATTGTCACAGAGGGAGAGACTGTAGTAGACGCGTATATTAAAGCTAAAGAATATCTATGCGCTATGGTTGATTGTGCTATCAAATTCGACTGTGATATTGAGGCTCCTAGCGATTTTGAGAGAGTGTATAAGACTAATAAAAAGAATATAGTTCTTTTAGTAGATGCCTTGTCTTAAAGGTAGCGCATATGACTAAAGTAAACGAACTAAATTGGGCACAATTAGATTTTTTGATAAATAATTTCTATGAAATAATAGAATATAAACGCGGTCGTGGTGTCTATGGGGATCGTGTGATTTTGAAGCGTTCTAAACGAGCTGAAGCTATAGTTGGCGAAGCTGATAGGCTTTACGAGTTTTATTACATGGATGCGAATGCAGTGAAAGAATTACCGCGTACTGTATTAGAAAAGATTAAGATAATAGCTAGATTAATTACTTCTCCGGAAGATACTAATATATTGTGTGAATTTGATGAGTCTAATGGAGTAGAGCCTAGCGAATGGGCATTAGAAAATAAAAAAATACTCATTGATTCTGATATTTTAGATTTCAATGAACTCAATAGGATATTAATTGAGCGAGCCAAACTCTTAGGAGGTAATTACCTAGCTCGACTCAATAAACATAGGGAGAAACAATACTTTTTAGCTAGTAGCCCAACCTTTAATTTTATCACGAAAGAGTACGCTGATGAGCAGTTAAGTCGATTGTAAATTATGCTTTTAGCATAATTTTTCTTTTGATTTACATTAACTCGCTCAAATTCGACTTAACTCGTCTTTTTTCGTATGATAAAATATCGAATCTCACTTAAACTAATTGAGTAAACTTTACAAATTTTAAGCGAATTTAATTGACAAAATTCTTGATATTTATTACAATATTCAAGACTAATATTAAATAGGAGACAGTAATGAAATCAATCAAAAAAATATTTAGAGTAATTTTCTGCTTTATGGCGTTCGCTTGTGCTAGTTTAGCATTTGCTATCAATCCTACAGTGAAGACCTATGCAGCAAAGGAGTACACTAAGACCAATTATCAAAAGGCTATTAGTGCGGTAAAAATGCCGTCCAAAGTAGACGCTTCTAAGGAAGGTGCAGCAGGAGAATTTAGAATTCCGCTATTAAAGAACAATTTTGGTACAGATTATACTATCAAGGTTGTAGACCCAGCCGGTCAAACTCATGAGTATAAGAAAGATACTGAGTATTTTAGTGAAGAATTAGGTGAAGGCGATAATAAGTATATTAAAGTACTTCCACTTAATGAAGGCCTATACGATGTGGTATATGTTATCAATGATGGTACTAATAAGTTCTATTCTAATAAGTATACCGTAAATGTGACTAATGTATCATATGAGTTAGACTTTACTATTCAGTCTGGCAATGATAAGGGTAAAAAAGTGATACTTCCTAGTGCAGTAGCAGTTGAGAAAGATGGCAAAGTTCGCCTTCCATTTGCTTATGCTAAAAACACAGCTACTGAGAGTGTCAATACAGAAGAACCAATCAAACCATATGTATTGAAGGACAATGTTACAGAATTAAAGGTTGACGAGCCAAATAGCCCACTTACTATAGATGAAGATGGTTACTATTGTTTGAGTACTGCAAGTGAGGGAGTATACACTATCCAGTATTCATATAATTATGGTAGCAATCCACCATCTAAGACTTTTGAATTAGAAGTTTTAGAGGATTTCGAGACTCCTACAGCTAAGACTACAACTATCACTACGCCTACACTACCATCTATTCAGTTAGGGCAGAAAGAGATAGATCTTCGTTCACTTACTGTCAGTGATAAATATAGTGACAATGTAGACCATAATGTAACTATTACTATTGCTAAAGCTAATAATTCAGCTATTACCAAGACTCTTCCAGCTAATACTTATACTTTTGATATGACTAAAGAGTTCTTCGGAGTAGATGACTACGCTAAACTTGTCGGCGATTATAAGATTATCTATCATGTAGAGACTGCATATGCTAATAAAGATTTCATTTTAGTTACAGCACCAGTTACAGACGCTGCTTTACCTAAAGTATTTATGGCATATGACTATGATGTAGTGATAAATGAAGAGACTAAAGAGACTACTTTAGCACCAGATACTAAAGTAAACACAGATTATACCGTTGATTTAAAGTCAACTTATGGTTATGGTGAATTATTATTCCCAGCTATCTATGCTGAAGATAGCGTTACAGAATTTAAAGATTTTGAATTTGTGCGTTATATTCAGAAAGTAAATACCTCTGAAATTTTCTATCTAGATAATGTTAGAATGGTTAATGGAGAGCGAATTGAAGTAAAATATGGAGAGCAGGGCTATAACTATGCTGCTAAAGATGAAGGTAATACAGTTGGGCAATTCAACAAAGCAGTGAATTTTAAGTTCAAAGAGAATATGACTACTGCAGATGCCGAAGATTATGCTGGCGAATATACTCTTGGATATTATGTATTCTCTAATACAGTAGAGAAACAAGAGAATTATGTTTACGAGACAGGAACAACTAGATTTAGAATTAAAGTTCTGTCAGTCCCTAGCGCATATGGCTCTAGTGAAGTTAAAGTATCTACCCCTAGTATTAGCATCAATAATCTTAAGAGTAACACAAGCATCAGTCCGGAAGATAAATTATCTATCAATATATCTTCATCTGATTATGATAATACAGATAAGAGATTAAAGAATGCAGTATATACTTTCTATGGTAATAAGACTTCATTAAAAGAAGATATTACTAAAGCTATCAAGGCAATAGTTACTAATTATGATACAGTTGCTAGTGATAGGAAGTCAAATGTGCTCGATTCGGATGAATTTATATCACAGATGACTGGTTATACCGCATTTAGAAGACTATTAGTTGACGAGAAAAATGCAAACAATTTTGAGTTAGAACTTACAGATTTTGCTGAACATTCTAGCGAGAGGAAAGTTACAGTTGTAGCTGTGACAATCAACGATTTCGGTAATATTGATGTAGACTATCGTGTTTTGGATATTAAAGATACTACAGATACGATAGTTCCTGAGTACACTAAGATTTCAGTAGAAGATGACTATGATATTACAGTAGATGGCGCAACTTTTGATCAAGGCAAGACTATAGTTCTTCCTACAGTAACATTCACTGATAATACTGATACATCTCTTCTAACTAGTGTATCATATTATATTGATTCACCTGAGAGTGAAGAGATAGGATTAAATTATTTACCTACTATCAAACCTAATCTAGACAATACCATAGTTGGTGGTAGCATAAAGACCGGTAAAGCAGGTAAATATTATGTAGTATATACTGCTACAGACGATGCTGGCAACTCAACATCAGTTTACTTCACTTTCATGGTTAATGAAGTAAAAGAGCCAATGCTAAGCGTAGATGTATCTGGCGATACAGTAAAGAAATCAGGACAATATTTGAGTGATAATGTGGGTGGAGTTATTAGATTCTCTCCTACAGTGTACAATTCTGATTTAGAGGAAGATACGACTATCACTGACATCAAACTTGATGTTGATAATGGAGATGGTTTGGATTATGTTCGTCTTGATAAATATGTATATCAATTTAACGATGCAGGAACTTATACTTTCACATTCACAGCAAAAGGTGGAGAATTAAAGAAAGTAATTTTCGTAAATATTACTCGTCCAGAATTAAAGTGGGACAAGACACCTAGTGTCAAAGGTTCAGCTAAAAAGGGCGAAGTGGTTAATTTACCATTAGCGACTGCTTCACAAGGTAGTGAGAAAGCTAAAGTAACAGTCGAAGTAACCAAACCTAATGGAGATAAACTAGATGCTAGTGAGATTTCATTAGTAACTGTTAATGATGTTCAAGTATGGCAATTCACTACCGATGAGAAGGCAAGTGGAACTTATAAAGTAGTTTATACTGCTAAGACTGCTAATTCGTCTATCTCTACAGAAGCATATTCAATTAAAGTGGGCGATAGTGTGAAACCTACTATTACAATGAATTATGAGAAAGAGTTACAGCAAAATATCACTTTCACAGGTAGCAATATCGAGTATAAGATAAATCTAGAAAAGTACAATACTTCAACCACTACTAGAAAATTAGAGATTGTAGTTACTTGTGGAGACAAAACTATATATAAATATGATACAGGACTTAAGATTACAGATACTGATGATGATGGTGGTAAGCCAGAAGAGATGAGTTGGTCTAGACTTAATGTTGAATTAACTGGAGATAGCAGTGTTCTTACTAAGAGTACTGAGAAAGAAGGCTTATACACTATTAGCGGTAAAGGCGATTTCGCACTTAAATTATCTATTACTGATAGAAATGGTAATACTCGTGAGAAAGAACTTAAGTTTAAAGTTATCGAAAAAGCTGAAGTTAAAGAAGATAAAGATTTAGTTATCGGTGTAGTATTAATAGTAGTATCACTAGTAGTGCTTGCTGGCGTTATACTATTCTTCGCTCTAACAGGTAAGAAAGGTACTAAATCAAAATCTCCTAGAAGAACTAAAACGACTACTAAATTAGAAGATATCAAATCTAGTGAATCAATGGTAGAAGAGAAAGATGATGAGGTAGTAGTAGAAGAAGATTCTAAGGACGAGATAAACGAAGAGACTAAATCAGATGACGCTGAATAAAATAAAAATGAGTTGAATTTCAACTCATTTTTTATATACAAAAGAAAACCCACCTGTTAGTCACTCAATTTTGAAACTAGCAGAAAAACAAAAAAAACAAACCAACAAAAATGGCTTAGGTTTTCTTTTTTCCCTTACTCTCTCTTAACTGCAAAAGAAACGAATACTTCTGCCGTTGTCACAGGTTGTCATAAAAGGTATCATAGACTTTACAAATCATTGGACATTCACTTTAACCTTGACAACAAAGAATATTCGTTTACACTAAAAAATAGAGAGAAGAAAACAAAAAGCAAAAGAGCGGATTGCGTTACGCTCTGCCAGCAACCGCTCTTTTTGCAACAAAATTAAGTTTAGGCGTGAGCTTGTCTGGCGGAGCGAAGCGACGCCACTTGTATATAACAAGCACACGCCTAAATGCCAAAGTAAAAGATTTTTGCGATTTCAATTTTTTTTGATACAAATCAAGAGAGGTTGTGATATAATAAATTTATATAGTTTTTATCTCAAAGAAAAGGAGTAAAAATGGAAAAATATTGTAAAATAGTTATTTTCTCAGATTTGCATTATGCACCTGAAAGACCTGTGAATAATGGCTCAATTATCGATAGAAAGTTGACAGATTATGCTTTACCTCTGCTTGATAATCTTATCGGCAAAATCAATAAGAAAATTAAGCCTGATGCGGTTTTTAATTTAGGTGATTTAGTTGAAGACTTTAATGATAAGCAACAAGATTTAGTAAATTTAAAGTTTATTTGGAACAAGCTAAAGGCAATCAAACACCCATTCTATTCTCTTGCTGGTAATCACGATTTGCGTTCTATGGATAATCGTGAAGAAGTTGAAAATATAATGGGATATAATCATTCTACTTTTTCAGTCAACATAAATGGCTACCATTTCGTTTTGTTAGGTTTGGATGTTAAGCCAGAATTAGGCAGGGCTTATGGCGGAATTTTTAAAACTCAATTTGTTTCTGATAAAGATTTGAAATGGTTAAAAGAAGATTTAAAAAACAATCATTTACCTGTTATAATGCTTAGCCATTTTGGAATTGCAGAAGATGATATGAAAGGTAATTGGTGGTTTGAGAAAAATCCTGACCATGCTTTACTTGGGAATAGAAAAGAGTTGAAGGAAATTTTGAGCAAAGATAAAAACTTAATAGCAGTATTTTCAGGACATCAACATTGGACTAAATTTCATATTGAAAATAATATAAACTATTATGTTATTGGCTCTATGACTGAAAACATCAATGATGATGGAATACCTGATGGAGTTTATTTTGAGATTGAATTAAAGGATAATAATATCAGTATTCTTGAAAATCGTATAAGGTTAGACTAAAATTAGTTCACAATTATTTTGCAATAAATAAAAATACTTTATCTAAGATGATAAAGTATTTTTTTGCTAGTTTCAAAATTTATAGCCCTTATGCCAAGTGGGTTCTATATATCTAGCGTAATTTTCGTTTTAGCTTAGCAATTTCTTCTCGCATTTTAATGGCAGTTTCGAAGTCAAGTTGAGATGCTGCGGTATTCATCATACCTTTTAATTGCTCAATCTTTTTTAATATATCTTGCTTAGACATCTTGTTATCTTCGGTGTCGATTCGTATCTTTAATGAATCCACTATGTCTTTTTTGATAGTCATAGGTTTGACATTGTGTTCGATATTGTAGCGCTGTTGCTTCTCTCGTCTACGGTTAGTTTCGTCTATAGCTTGTTGCATACTATCTGTAATATTGTCTGCGTACATTATGACTCGACTTTCACTGTTTCTTGCTGCTCGTCCGATTATCTGGATTAGAGATGTGGTACTACGCAAAAATCCTTCCTTATCCGCGTCTAATATTGCCACTAATTTAACTTCAGGTAGGTCTAAACCTTCTCTTAGTAGATTGATACCAATCAAAACATCGAATTCATCAGCTCGCAGTTCATTAATGATTTTCACACGCTCAAGAGTATCAATGTCACTATGGAGATATTTTACTCGTATGCCATTCTCTCCAAAATAAGCACATAAATCTTCTGCCATTTTTTTAGTAAGAGTAGTGACTAATACCTTACCTTGATTTTTGATGGCCTTATTTATTTCATCATATAGATTATCTACTTGTCCATTGCTAGGGCGTACCTCTATCTCTGGGTCGAGTAAGTAGGTAGGACGAATAACTTGCTCTACGACATTACCAGAGAGTGAGAGCTCATATTCATTAGGCGTGGCAGATACATATATTGCTTGACCTATGCGTCGATTGAATTCCTCGAAATTCAAAGGTCTATTGTCAAAGGCACTCGGTAATCTAAATCCATAATCTACCAAACTAGATTTTCTAGCTCGGTCACCATTATACATGCCACGCACTTGAGGTAGGGTAATATGACTCTCATCTACGAATAAAAGAAATCCTTTAGGGAAGTAATCGAGAAGTGTATAAGGAGGTTCTCCCGGACTACGACCATCAAAATATCTAGAATAATTCTCAATTCCGGAGCAATATCCCATCTCATGCATCATTTCTAAGTCATAATTCGTACGCTCTTTGATGCGCTGTGCTTCGAGATACTTGCTATTTTTAGTAAAATATTCTTCACGTTCTTTGGCATCATTTCTAATCTGAGATAGTGCATTATTCAATTTTTCACTGCCTACAGCATAGTGGTTAGCTGGGAAAATCGCTACATGTTTAAGTTGATTTAATATCCTTCCTGTCACTACTTCAAATTCGCTGATTTTTTCAATAGTGTCGTCAAAGAATTCAATTCTTACAGCTCGTTCACTCGAATCTGCTGGGAATATGTCGACCACATCTCCACGAGCTCTAAAGGTAGAACGGCTGAAATCTATCTCATTTCGCTCATATTGTATAGCTATTAGACGATGTATCAACTCTTCGCGAGTCAAGGTGTCACCGATGCGCATTGATATTTGTAGATTGTAATATTCTTCTGGAGCACCCAAGCCATATATACATGAGACAGATGCTACCACAATTGTATCACTGCGCTCGAGCAAACTAGAAGTAGCACTATGACGGAGTTTATCTATCTCATCGTTCACGCTCATATCTTTTTCAATATAAGTGTCGCTAGATACAATGTATGCCTCTGGTTGATAATAATCGTAGTAAGAAACAAAAAATTCTACACGATTATTGGGGAAGAATTCTCTGAATTCATTACATAATTGTGCAGCAAGTGTTTTATTATGTGCCAAAATTAAGGTAGGACGATTTAACTTGGCTATGACGTTTGCCATAGTAAATGTCTTTCCGCTACCAGTCACACCTTTTAGTACTTGAGCAGTTAGTCCATCATTTACACCTTCGACTAGACTATCAATGGCTTCGGGCTGGTCTCCTGTTGGCTTGTATTTAGATACTAATTCAAACTTGCGATGTTCCATAAACTACCTAAAAAATATTAATTTTGCTATTCCTGTAATTAGTGCGGTAATTATAGCTAAAATACAAGTTCTACCGAGTAAGAATAAAAGATTTCGTTTGTTATTAGTAAGTTCACGATGGAAACCTTCGCCTTTAATTTTTAAAGATACACAATATACAGGGCTTCCTTTTTTATCTGATTTGAAAAGCTCTATATAATTATCATAGCTAAGATTTGTCATGATTTTCTCTAGTTCATTAGGATATATTACATATTTATCAGCTACGAAAGATATAATGTCACGCGGAGAAATAAGACAAGACTTTTTGCCTTGACATTTTTGATATACATATTCCATTACATACTTTTCTTTGAACGTTAACATAATTTAAATCGTGATACTAAAGAATATTATCAAAGCTAGCATACTCCCCACAAACGATGCTATCATCATGTAAATATAACACATGAATGGTAGATTATTCTTTTTTTGCTTCTGTTGCTTACCATTATCTTGTTCGAGGACTATTCGAGCCTTGGGGAGTAGAGAGTAACAATAAGTATTCTCTTCACTGAATTTGATATTGATATATTCTTGTTTCTCTAAAAAATCTAATATTTGTTTTATACTATCAGTATCAAATTGTGATTTTTGATTAAGAGTAGCGATTATTTCTTCGCTAGTAGTTACTTTATATGCAGTTCCAGTCGCGAGTTTATTCAACACTTTTAATACAGCAGTAGATTTTTTATCTAACATAAACACTCCTATTATACCATTTAAAAATATTTTTTGCAATCTTTTCTAAATTATTTATTGAGTGATTTATATAGTTCCAATTGTTTTTCAATAAATTTAAATGCCGTATCAAAAGGTTCATCTGTAGTTAAATCAATGCCGATTTCTTGTAGGATTTCAATTGGTTTCTTATCGATTCCATTCTTTAAAAATTTTATATATTTCTTAGCATATGTGCTGTCTTCTAGAATTTTACTCACTATTGATATTGCAGTTATTAATCCTGTTGAGTAAGAATATACATAGAACGAATTATAGAAATGTGGTATTCTAGACCATTCGTATGCAAGCTCTTTTGGTAACTTACAAGAAGAAGCATAATATTTTTGATTAAGTTCGTAATATTTTTTGTTTAAATCTTTGTATATTAAGGGTCTATCATTTTCTATTTCAGTATGAGTATATTGCTCGAATTCAGAGAATAATGTCTGCCTATATATTGTTGAACGCACTCTATCTAATAGTTCACAAACATACATGGCTTTTTGACTAGGTATACAATTATTTTGCATATATAGATTTAATAATATTTCATTTACGATGCTAGCGATTTCAGCTGCGAATATCGTAATGCCAGCTTTTTCTACTGGTTGATATGAATTAAAAAATTCAGCATTAACACAATGTCCCATTTCGTGTGCCAGAGTAGACATGGAATTATAATTGTCATTCCAGTTCATAAGGATAAGAGTCTTGGTATCATAGCAGTTGGAGCAATATCCACCAGAATTTTTATTTTCACAAGGCATATAGTCTATAGACCTGTCGTTAAATTTTTTATCTACAAGCGATAAATATTCATTTCCTAATGGTAAGAGCGCCTGTTTTATAGTCATAATTGCTTGTTCAATTGATATTTTTTTAGTATTTTTATTTTTTTCAAATAAATCATAATAGCTATAGTTTTTGTATCCGCTTAATTTATTTTTCAGTTTGATATATTTTTGTAACAATGGAATATTCTTAACTACATTTTTAATATTGTTTTCATATACTTTCATAGGGATGTCTTCAGAATTTAAAGAATATTCAAGAGTAGTATTATACTTTCTTAATTTTATATAGTCGTTATCAGATTTGACATCTTTAAGATATAGTTCAGCCAAGGTTTTATTAAATTGACCGTAGCCGTTCATAAGTGAGACAAATGCTGTCTCTCTTAATTTCCTATCACTGCTTGATATTAGTGGAGAATATAGCGAATCATTTACACGATGCTTCTTACCTTTGCTATCAATTGCATCATCGAATTTCATTTCAGAATTAGTCATTATGTCAAATACAGTTTCCGAATTGGCAAATGAATTGTCTAGTTTAGATAGAATATCGGTCGTTTTTTCATCTAGTCTATGTGGCTTGTTTTTTATAATATTTTCAATATAATTATTTAGATTTTTAGCTCTAGGGTCTAGTAATAAATTAGTTAAGTATTTTTTATCAAGATTAGCTATTTGTGGAGATACGAAAGATGTCTCTCTATTTAACTTACTCATAGCTATTTCAAATCTAGATATTAATTCTAGGATTTTAGGGTCGGAATTATCTATATTGTAAGAATTTGAGAGATAAAAATCAAATTTACTAATTAAGATTTCCTCTTTTTTGAATCTTTCTTCAAATTCAAAAAATTTATCAGGATTATTGAATTGTCCCTTATATTTCGGTTGCTCTTGAATTAAATATGAGATTGCCTTAAAGACAGATTCTATCTCTTCGTCGGTTTTAAATAGACCAATATCCCATTTGTATTTTTCATCTATGTTATTTCTATTTTTCATATTTCTCCTTAATGATTTTTACCTATAAATTATATTATAAAATAAAAAATCTTTCGTCAAGTGAATAAGACATGACCTTTTTGTCACAAAAAACTAAAAAAATCAAAATGACAACAAATCTTGACAAAAACTTATAGCTATGATATGATATTAATGGAGGAAGGTTATGAGGAAATTATTTTTAATTTTATGTTTGGCTTTTGGTATTTTAGCATTTGGTTATCCATGTTTGGTTTTACCTATTGGAACTTATAAAATGGAGACCAAAATAACTACTGTATCATACTCATTTAAATTTGATGGCAAGGTAGATGTCATTAGCAGTTTGAAGTTGACCGAGGATGGAGATGCTGTTGAGACTAAGAGCACAAAATATTATAAATTAGACTGGAAGAGAGGCGTAATAATTAGTGATAATGATAAATTTGATGGCAAAGTTGAGACTTTAATCATCTCAAATATATTCAGTGTGAATGGTATGGATAATCCTATAGCTCTTGCTATCTCTATAGGTGTAGCAGTAGTGGATTTAGTCCTAGTATTAACTATTAGAAAGAAGCGTGCATAACACGCTTTTTTTATTCAAATAAATAAAACAAATGTGTTATAATTTCAGCTCATCATTAAAAGAAACAAACTAAGTGTTGTGGTTTTCTTTTTTAATTAACATTTGAATGCTTGAAAAATGTCAAAAATTTTAGTATAATTATTATTAGCAAATTTATTGGTTACAATTAGGAAAAGGGATTATGTTAGAGAATATAGTAGTTAAAGGTGCTAGAGAAAACAATTTAAAAAATATAGATGTGACTATACCAAAAAATAAATTGGTAGTATTTTCTGGAGTCAGTGGTTGTGGAAAATCCACGCTTGCTTTTGACACTATTTTTGCAGAAGGTCAGAGAAGATATATGGAGAGTCTATCTAGCTATGCTAGACAGTTTTTAGGTCAGATGGACAAACCTAATGTGGAGAGCATAGACGGACTAAGCCCTGCGATATCTATCGACCAGAAGAGTACTAATAATAATCCACGCTCGACAGTGGGTACAGTGACCGAGATTTATGATTATATGAGATTATTATTTGCTCGTATTGGTAAACCATACTGCCCAAAATGTGGTAAACCTATCACTGTACAGACTCTAGACCAGATAGTAGATAGAGTAATGGAGACGAAGGACGGAGAGAAAATGCTCATAATGTCGCCTATCGTTCGTTCACAGAAAGGCACGCATGAAAAGACACTCGATGGACTGAAAAAAGACGGTTATGTGCGTGTTATGGTCGATGGAGAAGTGTATTCATTGGATGACGCGATTAATTTAGAGAAGAACAAAAGGCACGATATTTATGTAGTAGTAGATAGAATCGTGAAGAAAGATGGCGTTATCTCTAGACTTACAGAGTCTATAGATAAATGCTTACAATTATCTAATGGGCTAGTTATAGTAAATGTTGCCGGCGAGAATAAACTATATAGTGTGAAATATAGCTGTGTCGATTGTGGTATTTCAATCCCAGACATTGAACCTACACTATTTAGTTTTAATAATCATGCAGGAGCGTGTCCAAAATGTGCTGGACTTGGCTATGTTATTAAGATAGGAGAGAATGCGATAGTTAAAAATGATAGATTGTCAATTAATGAAGGAGCATTATCTGTAATGGGATTCAATATTGACTCGACCGGTATCACGAAAAAAGCACTCGTTAAACTTGGCAAAAAATATGGTTTCACTATGGATACTCCATACTGTGAGATATCCAAAGAAGGTCGTCACGCACTAATCAATGGCGAGAGTGGAGATGCTGAGTTAATTGCACCTAATCTTCATCAATATATTGTGCAAAAAGATGCTATCTTCATGGGTATCATTCCAGACTTACTCAGACGCTTTCAAGAGTCCACTAGCGAGTATGTGAAAGAAGAGATATACAAACTTATGAGCGAAGATACTTGCCCAGAGTGCTTAGGTAAGCGACTAAACTCTAGTGCATTATCTATTAAGATAGCAGGTAAAAATATTGCTGAGTTGTCTGCAATGTCTATTAATAAATTATATGCATTCATAACTTCATTGAACCTTACCGAGAATGAGAAATTAATTGCAGATAGCATTTTAAAAGAAATTACATCTAGACTTTCATTCTTAATCAATGTTGGTCTCACATATTTGGATTTATCGAGAAGAGCAGGTACTCTATCTGGTGGAGAGTCTCAACGAATTCGTCTTGCGACTCAGATAGGTAGTGGACTAAGTGGTGTATTATATATTTTAGATGAACCAAGTATTGGACTTCATCAGCGTGATAATGATAAACTTATAGATACGCTTAAGAATTTACGAGATTTAGGAAATACGTTAATTGTGGTAGAACATGACGAAGACACTATCAGACAGGCAGACTATATCGTAGATATTGGTCAATTCGCAGGTGTGAATGGTGGTCGTGTTGTGGCGCATGGAAGTGTTCAAGACTTGATTAATAGCAAAGATTCTATGACAGGTAAATTCTTATCAGGAGAGATGAAGATAGAGATACCTTCGTCTCGTCGTGAAATCAAAAATGGCTATATTCGTCTGTTAGGTTGTAGAGAACACAATATTAATAATGTTGATATAGCTATTCCGCGTGGAGTATTTACTTGTGTCACTGGTGTCAGTGGAAGTGGTAAATCAACATTAGTTAACGATATCTTTTATCAGGCATTATTCAATCATATGAATAGAAGGGATAAACCTAAAAATCTAGACGCAATGTTAGGGCATGAAGAAATTGACAAGGTGATTCAGATAGACCAGACACCTATAGGCAGGACTCCAAGAAGTAATCCTGCCACATATTCGGGCGTATTCACTAAGATTAGAGAATTATTTGCATCCACCCCTAGTGCAAAAGAAAAAGGTATCACAGCTGGCAATTTTAGTTTTAATGTAGAGGGTGGTAGGTGTGAAGCCTGCTCAGGAGACGGAGTTAAACGCCTCAAGATGTACTTCATGGCAGATGTCTATGTTCCGTGCGAAGTTTGTGGTGGCAAGCGTTATTCGCGTGAAACGCTAGATGTCAAATATAAGGGTAAATCAATATATGATGTACTAGAGATGACTATAGATGAAGCATACGAATTTTTTGACGCTGTACCACAGATTAAGCGAACACTGCAGACTCTAGTTGATGTGGGTCTTGGATATATTAAATTAGGTCAGAGTGCTACCACACTCTCAGGCGGAGAGGCACAGAGATTAAAACTAGCTAGCGAACTCACTAGACGAGATACTGGTAATACAGTATATATCCTAGATGAGCCAACAACAGGTTTACACGCATATGATGTCAAAAAACTAGTTGATATATTACAGCGTTTAGTTGGCAATGGTAATACCGTTGTAGTCATAGAACACAATCTAGATGTTATCAAGACGGCTGATTATATTATAGATATGGGGCCAGAAGGCGGTGATGGTGGCGGTAAAGTAGTAGCAAAAGGTACTCCAGAAGAAGTATGCAAGGTGAAAGCGAGTTATACAGGCATGTATCTAAAAAAGTTGGTGAAGCATGACTAAAGAATTAAAAAAAGCATATAGTTTTCTCGACCTCAAATATGAGGCTACTATAGAAGAAATACAGACTAGAAGAAAAATACTCATTAAAATACTTCGAGCAAAAAACATTAAAAAACATAAAAATCATATAGAAAAAATAAAAAAAATTAACGCTTGTACCGAGTTAATACTTGATAATATCAAAAAATCAGGCATTCCTAGTGAAAACCGCCTGATTATAGATAGTTCTAGAGAAAATGTATTTACTGGTTTATACGGGCTAATATTAGTCTCAATACTAGCCTTGGTTTCATATATAGCTCTATTATAGCAAGTTTAATGCGCTTATTCCGCACGCCTGGTTTAATCCTATTATATTGTAATTAAGTAGGCGAGAATAAGTTATAGCATCTTCTTGACTTTCATTATATATAGCAGAGCATAGATATTGTAGATAGTCTGATACTATTTGCAAATCTTTTCTTGAGATGGATATACATAGAGTATCCATCTTTTTTGTCCAGTAATCATTCAAATTATTTATACGAATTTGTAGCTTTTCATCCGTTATTTCTGTTGATTGTAGACTAGTATATATCGCTCCACTTTCATCTTCTAGATATTTGAATGTTTTGGTGGTATGTATACCGTCCCAGATGCAGAGTCCGGTAACGGCCAGAAATATTAATATCATTGGGATTAGAGTTTTCATAACTTAACCTCCTTGGTTATATCCTCTATAATGTGATATTCTTTACCTTTTGCTTGATAATAGATTTTATTATCATCATCAATTGATAGTATTAGTAATTCTTTGATATTTAATCCCAGATGATTAAGAATTGCATGCACTTTTTTATTATCTAACTTAGCAGTCTTGACTTCATCTTTTATGAGTCTGCCATCTGATATAATTATGTGTGGTAGGACTGCCGGTGGGTTGTCAGCCTTTACATCTTGTGCAGTAGCAGGGGCAGAAGCGCTGGTGGGTATGACGCTCATCTTTCCATTAGTCTCTATGATGGCATATAATACTTGATCAAACGAGTAATAATTACATTGTCTGATACTTTCAAGCAAATCATCAATATTCATATTGAGTTCTTTTAGTGCTTTATAGTCAATACCATTTGGGCCAATAACAATGACTGGTCGACCACTCATGAGCCTTCTAATCTTGATATTTTTACGCGTGAGCAGAGTTATAACATAGTGAACTAATACTAGGATTGCAAGTGGCAGTATTCCATTCAAGAGCGGAATATTTGTGTCACTCATAGGCAGAGTCGCTAAGTCAGCGATAATCAAAGTAATAACAACCTCATACGGCTGCATCTCTCCAATTTGACGTTTACCCATTAGTCTTAAGAAAACTAGAACAGTGATATATATTATTAAAACTCTTAAAAAAATTATGAACATAAAATAATTATGTTCAATAATTTGATTTTTATTATCGCTTTTGCTAATTTTTAAATAATTTATTATTTAATATAACTAATTAATTACTCACTCGTTTCTTTCTCTTTATTATAGCGAAAAGTTGAGATAGATTGTAGATGTTAAATACATGGCAGAGTATTATAGTGGATAGTATGCTTATCCCGCCACCTATCACGCATGAGAAGAAGGAGTTGAAGGCAAATCCTACTATATTTGCTACGAAATTGCCTAGTAAACTTGCTGGTATTATTATCAAAAGATATTTAAAGAAGAGATTGATTAGATTGATTTTTAGTTCTGGTATACATTTTTTTATCATTCGTAAATTTAGTAGAGATATAACGCTCATAGATAAGAAGAAAGAGATAATTATAGAATTAATTCCAGCGATTGGGGTAGCGAGTATGAGAGTCAAGAATAAGACGATTGAGCCGATTATATAGTTGACGAATGATTTTACTTCCATATTTAGTGCATTTAAAATACTGCCAGTTAGATTACACATAGTAATAGGTAGCACACAGATAGCAGATAGTTGCAGTAATATGCCAGAGGTCACATTGTCAAATAATATCACACCTATCATATCACCTACAGATAGATAGAGTGGAATGAATAGCATACTGATGTATGTCGATACATTTATAGAAGAAGAAATATTGTTCTGTATAGCAGAATGTTCATTTTTAGCCATCATGGAACTAATAGAAGGTATTAGCACCATGCTGATACTGCCAATTACAGCCATAGGTACGAATAGCATAGGGAAGGTCATACCCATTATAATACCGAAACTAGATACAGCTTCACTTTGTGTATAGCCATTTAATATGAGCATTGTAGGTATAATTAGGGTAGTGAGCGGTTGTACTAAAGAGTTGGCTAGTCGTACGCCAGTAATAGGGGCAGAACTACGGAGTACACCTTTGTATTCGCCTTTTTTGAAGGATATTTTTGCTTTTCTGAAATATATGATTATAGTAATAAGAGCAGACATGAGACAGGTAATATTAAATGCTATGGCCGAATATTTGCTTGCTACAAAATAATCGGTGACGAAGCTGAGCATTATTACTGTGAGTACGAATCGTATTATTTGCTCTAATAATTCAGTTAGACCACAGCTGAAATAGTCATTTTGTCCCCAAAGTGCGCCACGGAAGATAGCGTATATAGCACTAAATATTACTGAAGGTATCATGATAATTAATAGTTCCACAGCTCTGCTGTCAGTTAACACTATGTTCCATACGGTTTTTAATAAAAAGATAGTAATAGAACTAATAATTGCTAAGCCAACAGCAATTATTAGAGATGCACCAACCACTTTATTGCGCTTTTTTAATTCATTATTTGTCTCATATTTAGATACTAATTTAGCAGTTGAGAGAGGGATACCGCTTGAGATTAGGGTCATGAAAATACCTAATACAGAAGTTGCCATTTGGAAAAGACCCAGACCTTCTGCGCCTAGTTTCCTAGTCAAGAATATTCTAAAAAAGAATCCTAGCAATCTAGTGATTACTGAAAATATAGTTACAGTAGCTACCGCTTTAAATATTGATTTCATACTTGTCCTAATGTAATATATAAACTTTGCATTATCAATATGCGGTTTTTTTTATTAAATTAGAATGATTTTAGCTCAAATTATTTTGATGCGCATATAAAATAATATGGATATAACTCTTGCACCTAGATTCTTTTATAGAATACAATCTGGGGATGATATTAATAGTTTGATTATGAAATTCAACACGAGCAAAACTAATATTATAAGGAACAATGCCGCTCTAGATTTGTATCCGGGAGAAATGGTAGAGATAGTAGTTAATGACTATCATACACACATTGTGAAACCTGTTGAAAGTCTAACCGATATAGCAAGAATTTACAATATTAATGAAGAAAAGATTATAGAAGATAATGCTTTAAAGACTAGAAAACTGTACATCGGTCAACCAATTAAAATTTATAAAAAATAAGGACTGATTAGTCCTCATTTTTCTTATTCTCAGATGAATTGTTTTCAGTGAATTTCTCATTTTCTAATTTTTTCATTAGACTATTTAGATAACTCTCAGATTTTACATATTCTATATCGTTTTCTATTCTTGAGATGGATAGACCTATATTAGCTGATAATTTTTGATTTTTCTTCATCTCTTTTTCTAGTTTTGCGATTTCTTTAGAATCAACTCGTTTGATTTTCATCTCACGAAGTTTGGTTAAGTCTTGTTTGTACGACTCTTCATAGGTTTGTCTTTCTTGTGAGAGAGTCTCTAATTCTTTACTTAATTCACGAAGTTTGGATTCACGCATGCTAGTAGCTTTACGCATATATACCTGTTTAGATACTGTACGATTTCTATCATACTCAGTCTTAGATTTTTTCTTTGGCTTTCTCCATTTGATTTTTCGAATTAACACTCCGACTATAGCTATTACGATAGCTAGAGCGAATAGAATAGTAGGTATTGCATATATCCATGCGTTGTTATTCGTGTTATTATCAGTATCGTTTGGTTTTTCTTCTTCGTCTTTATTGGTAGTAGTCTGTAAAAGTAGTGTATTATCAGTGTCTGATATGTTTTTAAAATCAGCTTCAGATAAACCTTCATCTATGAATTCAATTCCACCGATGAAGATGTCGCCTTTAGCTTTAGTAAGTGAACTGCCCAAGTTAAGCTCTAAATAGGTAGTAGTATCGGCTGTAGGATTGATATAGAAGGTATAAGTCTGCCAGCCATTACTGATTAAATTGCCATCTTCGTCTCTTCGCTCGGTAGATATTTTCTTGAAACTCTTATCAAAGCCGGTTAATAGTAATTCTACAGCACTATCTTCTTCATCTTCACTCTGTAGATTTTGAGTATAGATAGAGACGACGAATTTGTAGTAATTATTAGCAGTTAAGGTGTAGCCTATATTGGAACCAACTTTATAATTTCCCATATCAAGAGCTCGCACGCCTAATATCTTTTCACCTGATACAAGTTTAAACTCTTCCAAGAATTCTTTATTAGCTAAGATATTGCTAGTAAGTGTAGGGCTATTCATTGAGATAGTACCCATGATGACTTTCTCACTAGAGAATAGGTCAGTCTTGGCAAAATCAGTATTGTCACTAGAATTTAATAGATTATCTAACTTCACTTTTACAAGCGTGTCGCTGACTAAAGCATTATTAAAGTCGGTGGCATCTGTTCTATCAGTACTAGACATATTGTAGTCAAAGTAAGCATTATCAAGATAAGCATATGCATAATTATTGCTAGTTAATTCTATCTTAAGTGCTACATCGCATGTTTGATAGCCGGTATATATGAATAACTGTACATTTTCCCATGTATAGTAAGTATTTATAGTTAGTGTAGTTAGGGTCACTTCAGTCTGGTCTTTAGTGCTGACTAAAGAGATTTTAGCTGGAGCATTCTGAGTTTGAATATCTAGTGTAAATTTGTGATAAGTCTTTTTTTCTAATTTTTTTACTTCGCTTTTATATACCAGGGTATCTTTAGTAGAATTATACATCATTAGTATATTGTTATTAATGCTGTTATTCTGTATAGATTCTGGATTAACTAGATTGGTATAATTAGATTTATTTAGATCTTCGAATTGAGAAGTATTGATTACACCATAATATTGTTGATTAGTCCCAACTGTAACGTCCCAGTTTAGAGGAGTAGCAGGGTAAGGGTTAGTAGAGTCATTAATTTTGATACCATTAAAGTTTCCATTATTTAGCATAATAGCACTATTAGATGGTATCAAGCTCGTAGCTAAATTAGTTTTGTTTGAATCGGGACCGGATTCGAAATTGGCATAAGTGGTTTCACTTATTGTTACGCTTGATATATAAAGTTCGCCACTAGTTTTATTAGTATCGTCTCCTAATGCGACCTTTAATCTATAAGTTTTACTCTCCAACGGGCTTGAGTTGATATAGAATGAATAGTTTTGATAATTATTAGTCAGAGCATTGCTCGTATTTGATGTGATAGTTTGTGATAAATTATTTTTTGCATTTTCTACATTTTTGCCATCTTTATCTGTCTCTACTAGACTTAATATCGCTCTACCAGATAGATTTAAAGTTTTGGCTGAAATAGTGATTTTATATACTCGATTTTGTTTAAATGTAAAATAATCTGCTTTAGTGGAGTATTCAGCGAACGTTTTCTCTCTATTGACTAATCTAAAGGCTGTATCATGTGTGCGGTCGCTAGCTTCTTTATTAGTAGAGTCTGCTATGTGAGCATAAGAATATTCAGCGCTGCCTTTACCAGTCTCGAAATCTGTCTGATATAATGTTGAGTCAGACATGGTACGTATGTCTAACACTTTACCTTCTGTTAAATCTGTAACATTTTTTGTAGAGTTGCTTAAGCTATTAATCCTATTTGTATACTCTTTAGAATTGAGTTCGTATGCGGAGATATTATCATAATATACTTCTCCAATACCATTGATATATAATCCCAAGTTTAGATTTTTGCTTTCGTCTGCTGTTTTGACGAAGAATGTATAGGTAGTCCAGTTGTTGTATGAATTGATATTAGATATATTGGCAAAGACTTCTTTATCATCTACTAGATAAATATTAGCGACACCATTAGTATTATCAGTATACACATCTACAGAAACTAGATAGTACGAATCTGCATTAAGAGTGATAGTTGACTCGGTAGTATATCCAATGTATGCGTGATTTTTGCTGCCTAGTTTTAATACATAATTATCTTCACTCAGTGGATTACGCTTGATGGTGGTATTCTCAATGTTGATGACCCCCGCTTCTACATTTAAGTTGTCTTGAGAGATAGAGTTGAATGTAGGGTCGCAAAGCGTGAAAGCACTAGGTGCGAAAGGGTACTCATTCTTGGTATTGGCATTAAAGTTCGCATTTTCGATAGTTAAAGCCTTAGCATTATCTGTGGTATACGCAAATACAGGCTGTCTAGATAAAATATTTAGTAGCCCGATGCTAGATAAAAAGAATAAGAATAATGTGAGCATTGCACATATAGATTTTTTAATAGTTGATTTAGTAATGTTCATTCTGACCTCTTAAAATAATTATTGCTAACTTATTATAATATAAACATGAAAAAAATGCAAATAAATTCGATTAAAATGAACACAATAACCCTATGAAAAAAGTAAAAAAAATTCACATTATTCTATTTGGGGCGTTGATAGGTATGATTAATGGTTTTTTTGGAGGTGGAGGAGGTATGGTGGTCGTGCCATTACTCACTAAATTATTTGGAATGGAACAGAAAAAAGCGCAAGCTACTGCACTATTTGTCATACTTCCTATCAGTTTAGTCAGCACGATAGTATACATGTGTTACAATTCGATAAATTTCGCTTCCGGTTGGCCAGTGATACTAGGTATTGTAGGTGGCGGAGTGCTAGGTGCTACCATGTTAAATAAACTAAATAATAAGATAGTAAAGGGTATATTTATCTTCTTTATGTTATTAGGTGGCGTGGGAATGTTGATTTTTTAGGTGAGATTATGATATTTTGGGAAATTATAGCAGGGGTTTTAGGTGGTACAGTTGGAGGAATGGGTATGGGAGGAGGAACGCTCACCATTCCTATACTTACAATATTTTTGGGTTATGAACAGTTGCAAGCACAAGGCGTGAATCTGATTGCTTTTCTACCAATGTCGGTAGTGGCTTTAATAATTCATACAAAAAACCATTTAGTAGAGTTTAAGAAGACATGGTTACTTGCTCTTGTTGGCTGTATATTCAGCTTAGGTGGAGCGTTGATAGCTAATCAAATGTCTAATATTGTACTTAAGAAAATGTTTGCACTATTTTTAATAGGTCTAGGCATCTGGCAATTAGTAGAGATGATAAAAGAGATTAAAGATCAAAAGGCAGATAAAAAACAGGAATGATTGATAACTATTTTGATCAGTTCGTATTTTAAGCATTGCGATACATTTCCGCCATTGAACGAACCTAAAATAGTATTCATACTATCAAAGATATCCAATTCTATACTGAGTGCATCGAATTTTGGTAGAGTTTTGAACTCAGAATTAAATGCCTTATAAGATTTTTCTATTTCATTTTTTAGTACTTTTAGTTTTATTGATAGTTCAGATTCGTTGAATTCGCCTGTGTCAAATGAAATATTGCATTTGTATAGACTATCAATCAGTGATTCATTTGCTTCTATAGTATTCAATATTACTTTGTTTTGCTCACTTGTTAGTGAGTTTTTTTTATTATATCGTTTAATTTCTAACGAGTATACACTAGATGAAGGATATTCTGCTTTCAGATTTTCTGCTATCGTTTCAGCATCGCTTTTGCTAGGATAGAAGGAAGCTAACACATGATATTTACCATCATAATATATATAGCCTGCACCATTTTTTTCTTTTATTTCATTAGCCAATTTATTAGCTTCAGAATAATTGATAAAGTTATTAACTTCCACGAAATATAGATAGCTAATGCCTAAATCATGTGGAAATAGAAATACAGCCAGTCCAAATAGCAGAATTATAGTTATTATTAAAATTGTAAAAGAATGATTGGATTTCTTTTTTATACGCTGTTGGTATTCTTGATAATTAAACGAGTATTGCATACTTATCATACTAAAGATTAATGATTTTTATGAAAAATGACATGTTTAAGTTAGATCTATGCCTTATTTGGCTATAATTTAGCTAGGAGGACACATGAAAATCAAACCTTTATACGATAGAGTTATAATATTGCCAAAAGTGGATGAAATCAATACAGGAGGTATCATCTTACCAGATACTGCACAACAAAGACCAGAATTTGGCGAGATTATAGCTGTGGGTGACGGACAAAATCCGGATGGAGAGAATGTCGGTATGAAAGTCAAAGTTGGAGAAAAAGTAATATTCAACAAATATTCTGGAGTAGAAGTCAAAATAGAGAAAACCAATTATATCATTATGCGACAGATAGATATTATAGGAGTTATATATGATTAAGATAATGGATAGTTCAGATAGTGCTAGACAGAGATTACTTACAGGAGTACGCACACTTGCAGATGCAGTCAAGATTACTCTAGGACCAAAAGGAAGAAATGTAATATTAGACGGAGTATATCTAGAGCCTTTTATCACTAATGATGGCGTTACGATAGCTAAGCAAATTATGCTTGATGACGAGATTGAGAATGTGGGGGCGGAGATTTTAAAGGGCGCATGTATCAAAACTAACGACATAGCAGGAGATGGTACTACGACTGCTACAATACTTGCAGAACATATATTTAGTGAAGGGTTGAAATGTTTTACCTTAGGTGCAAATCCTATTCTTTTACGAAATGGGATACACAAAGCAGTCAATTTTGTAGTAGAAGAATTACATAAAAATAGTAGACCAGTCAAAGACAACACATCTATCTGTCAAGTGGCTAGTATTTCGTCAGGGAGCAGTGTTACAGGAGAATTGATAGCCAAGGCATATGAAAATGTGGGACTAGATGGTGTGATAACTATTGAAGAAGGCAATGGCGTTATTAGTAGCATGAATGTGCTCGAAGGTATGCGTATTAATCGTGGCTATATCAGTCCATATATGTGTCATAATCAGGACAAAATGATAGCAGAACTCAATAATCCATATATATTAGTGACAGATAAGAAGATTTCGAATATTCAAGAGCTACTCCCAGTTATTGAGAAAGTTCGTTCGGCTAATAGGGAATTATTAATAATAGCGGACGATATAGAAGGAGACGCTTTGACTACTATCGTCATTAATAATATGCGGAAGATATTTAATTGTCTGGGCGTGAAGGCTCCATACTTTGGGGATAGGAGAAAAAAAGTATTAGATGACATAGCTCTTTCAGTCGGTGGTAAGTTCATATCAGGCGATATATATAATGATTTCAAAGATATTACTCTAGATGATTTGGGTCAGTGTGATAAGGTTAAGTCGGACAAAGATAACACGACCATCATAGGAGCCAAAGGCGACATGAGTAAGGTGAAAGAACGAGTTGATAAACTAAAAAAAGAATTAAAATCAGCTACTCGAGAGTTCGATATAGACACACTTCAGCATAGAATTTCAAATCTCAATGGTGGCATTGCAATGATTAAAGTAGGGGCAGTCTCTGAAGTGGAGATGAGAGAGAAAAAGTTAAGGATAGAAGATGCTTTAAACGCTACAGAGGCAGCGATAGAAGAAGGTATTATTATTGGTGGCGGGACTGCGCTTCTGCGTACGAAATGTAAGTTAGAAAAATACATAGAAGATAGCATGATAGGAGATGAAAGTATAGGGGCAAATATCATAGCAAAAGCGCTCGAGACTCCAATACGCCAGATAGCTAAAAACGCTGGTGTAGACGACGGAGTAGTAGTGCAGACAATTCTTAATAATGAGAACGAGAACTATGGCTATGACGCACTTAATGGTTGTTATTGTGACATGTTTGATAGTGGGATTATCGATCCCGTGAAAGTGACTAGAATAGCACTTGAGACGGCGTCAAGTGTAGCTTCGACATTGCTTACTACTGAGTGTGTAATATTAAATTCTAGAGAGAGTTTAGAAAAAAATAAAATATAAATTTTATATAAAAAACAAAAAATACGGCTAAGGGCTATAAATTTTGAAACTAGCAAAAAAAGTGTCTTATTAAAATTTAAGACACTTTTTTTATTGAAATTTATTTTGTAATCTCCTTCAAATAACCTTCTTTTGTGGAGATGTGTTTGTAAATAATATCCCTATAATGATTGCATTCTTCGTTTGTCAATGTGCGTTCCAAACTGCGAAGGACTATACGAACTAAAATATTCTTTTCACTTGGGTCAATACCTAATCTTTCTCTCGCTTTTTCAGGCAAATCCTCATAAACAGTTTCAGAAAGAATTGAGACCTCTTCAATTAAGTGAGAATCAACTCCGCTATCTTTTACCATATCGCCTAATAACTCTACGTCTAAGTTTTTATCAACAACAACCGAAATATCTCTCGTGACAGCTGGCATACTTGACACTTCATTGTAAGGTTTTAAGTCTTGCATTTGAGCAACAACTTTTTCATTTGTGGAACGCAACAAACGAATATCTTTGATATTTTTCCTAACCATCAAAATTCGTTCCAAACCTAAACCTAATGCCAAGCCATATTTGCCAGCACAACCATTTTCTTCCAAAATCTTTGGATTTGTAAGTCCACATTCCAAAATCTCAACAGGCTTACCATTCCATATCACATCAATTTCCCTTCCATTAAGTGTATATGGGTGAATTTTTGGAAGCACTTCATATTTAGAATTTTTATTTTGTGTGACAACTTCTACAATGATATTTATCATATCTTGCAAATCTTTTTCTGTAAGTGGTGCTTCTGTTGTATACCATAAATCCATTTGATGATGAACGCCAGAGTGTATTCTATCAATCTGGTCGCGTCGATAAACTAAACCAACGCAAGCAAGAAGTCGATTTGGCTTAATTTCATCTTTAATTGATTGTAAGCCTCTTGGCACCATTGTTGATGCCATTGTTCTTAAAACATGATTGTCGTCTACATATCGTGTGTAAACTTCACTTCTAAGGACACTTTCTTTATCAATCCCTAACTTGTCATAATTGTCTTCTACTGTCACAATAGGGGATTCTCTATAAATCGTTACTGGACACTTCCAGTATTTTTGCAATGCTTCAATAACTTCATTCATAATAAGTTGCATTGCATGTTCGCCTTGACTTGAGTCTGACAAATCTCTAAGCTCAAGGTCTTTTTTTAATTGTTCATCTGTTAGATGTTTCATTTTAAAATACTCCTTTAGATTTTTATAAATTTTTAAATTAACCATGCACAAAAATAGTGCGACAAAAAAACTTACTTCCCCGAAGGGAAAAATCTAAAGGCCAAAGCAGAGACAATTACTTGTGTCAGTGCTATTAAATTGTAATCAACAATTGATTCCATAATTGTCTCTCCTTTTAATAAACTTTTTGGTGATTTCACCAATGGTGCCCTAAGTTGGAATCGAACCAACGACACAAGGATTTTCAGTCCTTTGCTCTACCGACTGAGCTATCAGGGCAAATAAAAAGTCCTATTGCATAATAGCAATAGGACGAATAGATTTCGTGGTACCACCTAATTTCGTATCTCTAATAAGAGATACCTCATTTCAATTTTTACAGTTTTGTTCTGGCTTTTCTTAACAACTTTAACAGCCTTTACCGAAAAGCAACTCCAGTGCTGAAATTCAAAATAATGTCTGAACATAAGTGGCTCTCAACCGGTGGCACACTCTCCCTCGTATGAAAACAAAATTTCTACTGATACACTTTCATAGTTTTTATTAAACTTTAGGTATTATATGTCATTTCTTAATAAAAGTCAACACTTTTGCTCAAAAAAGTTTTAAATTATTTAATTTGGCATTTAGGCGTGTGCTTGTCTTATACAAGTGGCTAGGCTTCGCCTCGCCAGACAAGCACACGCCTATAACTCAATTTTGTTTGCAAAAGAGCGGTTGCTGGCAGAGCGTAACGCTGCCCGCTCTTTTGCTTTTTGTTTTCTTCTCTCTATTTTTTAGTGTAAACGAATATTCTTTGTTGTCAAGGTCAAGGCAAGTGTCATATAATTTGTAGATTGTTTATTTTTACGACAATCTATGACAACGGCAGAAATATTCGTTTTTTTTGGCAGATAAGAGAGAGTAAGGGCAAAAAGGAAACATAGGCTGTTTTGGTCTATGTTTTGCTTTAATTATTCCGCTAGTTTCAAAATTGAGTGACTAAAACCGTGTTTTTTTATTGATTTTCGATTATTTTACCGATTTTTACATTAAAATCTCCATTCTTATAATCTATCTCATGTACGCTAGTGACAGCTTTAATATCTTGTTCACATGCTTTGATAAACTCAAGATTAGGAGCATATATGATGGCTTTGTCAATTTCTGTCTTTAGACTAAGTTTGTTTTCACTTTTAAATTGTCGTACTCTTGACACGATATCGATTACTAAGTCTCCATTTTTGATAAGTTCGTCATTAATAAGAGAGCCTAAATCTAAATAGTTAGATATATGTAGAGATTTAGTTTTTTCAAATTGGGCAAAATAGTCCATATATATTTCTTCTGTAACATGTGGCATGAACACAGAAAACATTTTCAACATTCCTAGTAGTATAGTATATATACTATATTGTGCACTTTGCTTTGCTTCATTACCATATACTTCTGGTTTATAGAGCCTATTTTTAACTGTCTCTATATAGTTGTCACAAAAATTCCAGAAAAATCTTTCTAATTCATTTAAACCGAGTGAAATATCGTATCTGTCTAAGTTTTTCTTGAAGTTGTTAAAGGTTTTTTTGTATTTTTCAATTATCCACTTGTCCATAGGAAGTAGTTTGGTTTCAGTAGGCGTGTAGTCACATAAGAAATTTAAAACGAACTTAGAGACATTCCATAGTTTATTAACTAGTTTCTTACCAGCATCGAATCCGTCTAGTGAGAAGCAAGTATCTTTACCTAGAGACATATTATTCGCCCAGTATCTAGTAACATCTGCAGAATGTTCTTTGATTATTTCTTGAGGAGAGCTTTTACCACCACCTGATTTTTTAGATAGTTTTTTCCCGTCAGAGTTAGTTACATAGCCAGAAATCATTAAGTCAGTCCAAGGAAGTTTATTAAAGTGATATAAACTCTTAACTACAGTATAGAAATCCCATACACGAATATTATCATGAGCATTTGGGCGTAGGCTCATAGGTATCATATCATCATTTAGACCTTTATGAGTGATTAGGTCACAGCATATTTGAGGGGTAAGGCTACTAGTTGCCCAAGTATCCATGACATCTGTTTCAGGTATCCATTCAGACTCTCCACACTCACATTTTACTTTTGGAGTGGTAGACAAAGGATTGACCGGTAGTTCACTTTCGTCTGCTAGATGAACTTTACCGCATTTTTTACAATACCATACAGGGAAAGATACTCCGTAATATCTTTGACGCGAGATGCCCCAGTTCCATTGTAATCCTTCTACCCAATTTAAAAATCTTGCACGCATATTTTCTGGATGCCAGTTTAATTTCATTCCAGCGTCATATATTTCATTTTTGTGAGATAGTACATCTATGAACCATTGCTTTTTTACTAAAAACTCGATTGGAGTACCACAGCGTTCGTGCGTAGATACTGAATGTGTTAAATTGTCTTGTTTTATTAATAAATCTTCTTCTTTTAGTTTTTCAATGATGGCTTGACGAGCTTCTTTAATTTTCATGCCCTCGAATTCTTTGGCTAGAGCAGTCATTCTACCGAAATTGTTAATGGCTTCTTTGATTGGCAAATTGTGCTTTCTCTGCCATTCTTTATCAACTGTATCTCCAAAAGTACAACACATAACTACGCCCGAGCCCTTCTCTAAATCTACTAATTCGTCAGTGAGTACCGGGACTGTGAAATTGAAATGAGGCACAATTAATTTTTTATTTAGTAAGTGGGCATTTTTAGTATCTTTAGGATTGATAAATACACAATCACAGGCTGGTAACATCTCTGGTCGAGTAGTAGCGACAATCACATAATCGTTGCTATTTTCGATGTAGAATTTTATATAATTAAAAGTACTTTCGATATCTTGGTTTTCTAATTCGCTTTGAGCGACAGCTGTTTGGCATTCTGTACACCACAGAGCAGGAGCTTCGGCATGGTAGATATAACCCTTTTTATATAGGTCTAGAAACGATCTTTGAGATATTTCTTGACTTCGTTTGGAGATAGAAGAGTAGTTGTTCTCTAAATCGCATGAAAAACCTCCGCTTTTATATAATTCGTGAAAAGTTTTTTCTAATTCGTGAGTTGTCTCTAGGCACAAGTCTATAAATTCTTCTCTAGGCATAGTGTGAGCTTTTCGTTTGTATTTTTGCTCAACATATCGTTCTGTTGGCAATCCATTGTCATCAAATCCTAATGGAAAAAATACATTTTCACCTTTCATTCTATGATGTCGAGCCATAGTTTCTATATGGGTATATGAAGATAGATGACCCATATGAATGTGTCCGTTCACAGTAGGTGGTGGGGTGTCGATTGAGTAGGTAGGCTTTTTGCTATCTTTATTAAATTTATAGATACCTTCGTCCTGCCAATACTTCTGCCATTTGGCTTCTTTCTCTGCAAAATTGTACTTATTGTCTAACATAATTTCTCCTAAACTGATTTATTTTAACACAACATTAAATATAAATCAACAAAATATTGACTTAAGATAGATTTAAGGTTATTATGATATAAGAAAAATCGGCATAATGCCGACATTTATCTTATGTATCTCGTCTATTTATCTTTTGTATATTATCATTATAATATATTCGACATGATTTGTCAATAAAAATTTAAAAATTTTAAAAAATTTATGGTGGAGCGATGAAACAAAAAAAAGAAAATCAGAATTCTCATTCTATAGATTACAAGAAAAGTCTTGGACAGAATTTTTTATATGACTTAAATTTACTTAATGCAATAGCATCAGATGGAGATGTGAATGAGAATGATATTATACTAGAGATAGGGGCAGGTGCAGGTACACTGACCAGAGTGTTGGCTAGTCGGGCGAAAAAAGTAATTTCGTTTGAGATAGATAAATCGCTCACGCCGTTGCTTAAGGAAGTGGAAGAAAAGCATCCTAATGTAGAATTTTATTTTCAAGATTTCATGCAGTGTGATATTAATGAAGTAATTACGAACAGAGCTAAAGTGGTTGCCAATATTCCATACTATATAACTACACCTATAATATTTAAGTTGGTAGAGCATATTGATAAGTTCGATAGTATTTTGGTCCTGATTCAAAGAGAAGTCGCTGAGCGTTTTGCATCAAAAGTAGGAGGCAGAGAGTATGGTATCACGAGTGTTATTTTGCAATCAATTTTCGATGTCAGTATTCCGCGAATAGTGAAGAAAGAGTGCTTTACACCTAGCCCAAAAGTTGATAGCGCATTGTGCAAATTAGTCCCACATGAAAAATATAATATTAAAGATTTTAATGGATTTAAGGATTTTATTCATCAGTCGTTTTCTATGCGAAGAAAGACATTAATAAACAATTTAAAAAACAAATATAGTAAGGATAAATTAATTTTAATGTTGAAAACTCTAGGATATTTAGAGACTGTTAGACCTGAAGAAATCAGTGTAGAAAATTTTATAAATTTGTTTACTCTTCTAAATAAATAAGAAAAAATATAAAATTTTCTTTATTTTTTCATTAAAAATACATATTTTTGTTTATTTTTTTAATTTAATCAATATTTTTCTTAATTTGAGTGCTGAGATAATTAATGTTTTAATTAGCGTAAATTTTTTATTACTTTTGCGGATTAGCGATTTCTTTGTCGAAATACTAGATAATTTATATATTATTAATTGTTTGACACGCATGATTTAAAATTATATAATTATTTTGTAATATTTTGTAGATAATAATATTAGCAATAAAATTTTAATTTTATCTACAGCATTTAGGTAGGGGACATGGTTAAGAAAATTTTTAAAATCACAGGAATAGTGACGGCGTCCGTGCTGGCATTTGTCGGCGTGGTATTTGGTATACTTGCTGCAATGGGTAAATTTAAGACTCCTATAGTTTTTCCTTCTCAGTTGCAGTTTGTAGAAAGTGAGCAGACGGTCATATTGACTGGAAAAGAAAATGGTAGTGCGGGTCGGGAATATAAATCTTTTATTCTCACAGGAATTTCTAATTCTGAGCATGCGGTTAATCAACGTGTATGCTTCATTACATTTGATAAAGGTGTTGAATTAATTGAACTTCTTGATAGCGAGTTTAATGTAATTACTCCGATACAAAATAGATATCGAGTTTTATGTAATGAACCAATATACTATCGTCTAAAAGATAGTGCGAAAAACATGTCCAAGACAGATGGTAAAGTCGTGATGCGAGCTAGAGATGAAAAGAATATGGTGGTATCAAACTATCTCACACTTTGGCTTGATAGACCGGTTGAAGAAATATATTTAGATAATAATCCTACCGAAACATATAGCAATCACACACAGCAGATTACACTCGGCATTGATATTAGACAGGATATGAGTTTCATGTCATCACCTACTGTTGCGCTTGACCCTATCAGTAGAGAGAATGGCAAAATTGTAGAACTATATTATGATGACCCTGCGAACCCTAACGATTTAGTTTTTATAGATAATACAAAAACAGCAGACAAAGTAGACGGGTATGATTTCTTGAAGTTGGATGGTAGGGGGCAACTTTATTTCGAAAGTGATAAAGCGGGCATCTTTAAGTTTAGATTGGCAGTGTTCGATACATATCAATCTAGAGTGGATTATCTATTGACAGAAGATAGCAATACCGACACTAATTTAGAGCGTATACAGAACATGGTAACTACCGCACTGGAGATTAATGTCGTTAATTCTAATGTTGAATCGGTAGGCATGCTGTCATCAGGAGTTGCTCTTAATCTATATTCTGATAATAACTACATCACACTGAATGCTGATAGAACAGATGATGTCAATAATAATAACCTATCCCTATTCATGACTCGCAATGGGCAGAATAGTGACCTTAGATTTAATGAAGTAGCATTTACGCTAGATGAGACTAGATATCCATCCGTCTGGACAGCTCAGGGCGTACAGTTTGAATCAGAAGATGGCAAGAAATTGACTTTCAACAAAATCGCAGATAATAGTCTAGGTAAAGTTCGTTTCACAGGTTTTGGAGACGAAATTGATGGTGTAGATTATGGCTATTCAGTTAATACCCAGAGTGGTCAAGTTGTACTTAGTCTCAATATACAGAGCAGATTTATAAACATCACTCTCAACTTAGGTAAGATTAACTTGAATAATAAGACGAACATTGTCTCTATGACTTATAATGATAATGAATCAGAGATAGAGTTCACTTGCTCTAATGGACTAGCTTTTTATGAGAATATTAATTCAGACACAGGTTTAAATACTTGTAATATAAAATTGCTTCGTACAGGTAGCTATCTGGAATTCTATAAATATGATAGTGTTAATTCTACATTTAGATACGCAGATGACTTTAAATATGAATTATCTAATCCTACAGGTTCAGGTAGGAACAAATCATGGAATATCATTGTCAAGAGTGAACCTAATTTACTTGAAAACGAGTCTTTGGTATTAGGTATAATAGTTGTAAATAATAATGGTGGGAAATTATTATTTGATACAGTAGATGTTAGAGTGTCTGAGATTACCTTTAATTTTGACTTGCTAAATCGTGGAGAGCATACACTTAATGTCAATTATTCGGAAGTAGAGAATAAATATATTACCATATATGGCGAACTGAGTGTGGCAGATATTGTGAAAATTAACGCAGGTAGCTATAATGCTGTAGTATTCGTGACAGAGTATAAAGAAGATCACAAATATGATGTCGATGTGCTAGAGAATGTAACCTATACGCTTGGTTCGGCTGATAATGCTAAGAGATATGTCCTAGTCGGATATACTACCAATAGCGATGGCACAATTCATTTTATTAATAAAGTACGCGCACGCGCAGGCGCGACTAATAAAAACACGCAAATTTACATGTTGCAACTACAGAATGGATACAATCAATCAGCAGAAGAAATGCTTGATGTAATCTTAAAAGACTATTCTGATACGGCCAATATAACACTTGAAAATATCGTTCGTAGGAATTATATTAGCGGACTTAACATGATACAAATCCATATATCGTATGATATGGTCGCTAGTGAAGTAGTATTAGGGTTTGATACTACCGATCAGTATGTATCAGTAAATAATGGCAAAGTTTCTGTAGTAGAGAATTCTTCCAATGTACATAGAATATATATCAGTTCTCCGCGTATAGCTGGTATGATTGAAAATATATTTAATGTGACTAATGCAGAAGATCTCATCAATTATAATTTAACATTCAATCAATATAATTCAAAAGGAGAATTGCAGACTAATAGACCAAGTAATATATATATAAAAGGAGATATATATTACGATATTGTAGACAATCACAATCGTTTAGTAGTGCCATATGAAGTGACAAATGCGCTCAGCGATGAAAAAAGTTATTATATATTTACATTCACATATGCCGGGCAGACTGTACAGTCTATGCCTATCTATATCACTAGCACAGCTCCTACAAATATTGCATTGAACATTGATTCTGCTATCATTGAGCTTCCAAATAGTGAAACCAAGGCGAGAGAGCAGGATGCGCCATATATCAAGGTCGTAGTGTCATATGATGCAGAAAGTTATATATACACTACCAAATTCTATAGAAATAGTAGCGACAACAATCCTTTATCTATAAGCGATGTTGGAAAATTCTTTAATGCTTCTTCTACAGGCGAGAATCTAGGTAGATTTATTGTTTATCCGTCAATTAATGGTATTACTCAAAATATTAATTATACCAGTCGAGACACAGATATATTTAATACTAATAGAGGCGGATACAATGTAGGTAGCACGATACTAGACATATCATCAGGTGCAATACATAGATTCTTACGAGTAGATGTAGTGCCTGCCACCGATATAAGTGACAATTCATTATTCAATATCACTACTCCTCATGGCGTGACAGAAGTAGATGATGAGACATACTCTTTAGCTGGAGATGATAATGTTAGATATACTTTTGATGGACAAGAGATAAGTAAACAAGCTACTAATCTAGAGGTAAGCAATATCCATAATATTCAGTTTGGCGGACAGGGTAATATCGAAGTTAAACCAACTACGCTAGAGAATGTGAAAGGTTTTGAATTAACGGTGGGCGATACAGTAGTACTGACAGCTGTAGTGTCAAATGGAGATTGGGTCTTTACTAGGAAGTCATATTTCTATACTAGTTTACAATTATCTTTCGATATTTCATCGCGTGTAATTACCACTCCTAAGACTATCACTATCAAGTTTTCATCCAGTATAGAGGTCAATAAGAATACCGCGTGGGAGAATTCTTCAGTCTATGTGGGTACCAAAGTGTTGCTATTAGAATCAACAAACGAAGAATACACTACACAATCACTTTTCAGAGTGAAGAATGCACTTAGTGGTGGAGCGACAGTAATAGTAGCGGTAACAAATGCTACTAAAGATGCGCATAATGAAAATACTTATGTGTTCAATACAGTAGGAACCAGTACTATAACATTCACTTATTCAGATACAGAAATAGCACGTTTCAATATAGAAGTATTACCTAATATTAAAGTAATAGAAAATGAAGATATTAAAGTAATGAGTGCAACAAAAAATAACTCAATTAATACATTATTCACTCTTAAACAATATGATAATAGTATCGTATATGGTACAAACAACGACAACATGTATTCGAATGCTTCTAAGTTAACTGCGGTATCAGACGATATTTATAATAATATTGCCATTACATCTAATGTAGAAAATTCATTATTCAACTTTACTAATGGTAACTTAGAATATAGTGTCGGTTGGCTTACTAGCATAGATAAAGAATATGTCGAGACACTGACGATCAAGAATAATAATTATATATTAAAGACAATAGATGTTACGCTCACTAACCAATACGGCAAGATAGAGACCACTTATGACTCATCTATATATAATGATAATTCATTCAATTTGATGTCTCACACAGAGATTCAGTCATTTATTAAGAATAACGATAGCACTTATAATTCTTTAAAAGATATTGAGATTACTTATTTTGATACTAATTCTTCTCAGGATATTACATTGAATTCTTCTGAAAGTATTAATCTAAATGATGGCTTCTTTACGATATTAAAAAATGTACCAGAGAAGACTATTGTTAAGAGCATGATATTCACATTCTATGATGGGGTTGATGAGACAAAACTATTGACATACACACTAGATAAAGTAGAATATAGAGTGAATATACTACCATATGTACCATCGGCCAAGGCTGAAGTAAATGCTTTATCTGGTAGTGATTTCGACCTTATCAATGATATTTTCGCAAATTTGGCTTCAAACGCGAATATCTCGTCAGTTATCATCAAAGATTATAGTGAGCAGTTTACAAATACTGAGATTAAAGGCAGCGGTTATTCGTCTAATAACAATGAATTAATCGTACGCTTAAATGAGATAGTGGGCAATGAGAAAAAAGTAAACATAACTTTCACTATTACATATAAAGATGGTATCAGTTCAGAATTCATTTATGAATTAACGATTATTAATAGACAGACATTGACACTGGATTATCCATTCAATGATTTGAAGATAGACGCAGATAAAACTAGTTATACTTTTGTATTTACTAACGATTTTGATGGAAATAATTTAGGTAGATATGTAGTAGGAGGTTCAACTTCTTCAGACCCTAATCCTAGATATGTGTTAGAGGGTGTGCATAATTACGAACCTGTACTTATTGGAAATACTATTAATTTTAATTACGATGAATATTCTGCACTTAGCCGTGTAGGAATCGAAAATTTAGTTAATTCAGAGAATGATTTCACTATATCATTGATTGGCTATCAGAGCAAGAATGATGTTATTAATTATGTTAAGAGTAATAGTTATATAATAGATAATGCGAATAAAACAGTGAAATTCAATTCTAATCCGATATTCACATCTAATTCATACGCATATTTTATCTTCAAGATTACTACCGCATCAGGTAATTATGGCTACTATTTCGTACATCTATACAATCAAGGCAATGGTCAATTCGTAAATGTAGATAGGACTAACACTGTTGAAGCATATATTGAAGACCAAGTTGCAAATAACACATCATTATTAGACATAATCAATAGAGTTTATGGTTCAGATGCAAAAGCATACATTGCTAATGAATTTAAATTATTAGATGCCAATTTGGATAATATAGATTACTATCTATTAGATATTGCTGATTTAAAGAATACAGAAAATTTATTAGACTACTTAAAGAATACAATAGATGATGGCACCTTCGATGAAAGTACTAAATATACTATCGGAGATAAGGTAAATGACGCTACACTAACCACATTATACAATTACACAACCATTAGATTAGGCTTGGTATATCGTGGTATCCAGACCGAATACATAGGCAATATGGTATTAGTACTACGACCAAAATATACAGAGAAATCAGATAACTTAGCAATTACGAACAATGGTGTTTATTATATTAATTTAGATGCTAACACTACCGAATATAGCAATCCATTTACTATCGAAGGTGGTACATTTAAAAGTGCAAATTTACACATAAATGACGCATACAACGAAGTAATTAAAATTGATGAAGATATAGTCGATAAACTGAAAATCAATCAATATGTGACAAATGAAGACTTAGAGTTTAGTGTGGATTACATTTATGAAGTGGAAGGACATGATTTCGTAATTAGAATAAATTTCACACTAGAGAGATTAGCTATTAATACAAGTCCTGCCACATTCAATGTCGGCGAATTTGATACTACTAATAAATTATTCAACAATAGACTAAAATTAAGTGAATTAATAGGTAATTACAATAAATCTATTACTATTAATGATGTGCGTATTGATTTGGCTACTATCAATAGCGATATAGATATTGTTTCAAAATCAGTCAAGTTAGTTATTATTGATAATATTAAGTATTTAGAGTTCACGCAGACCACGAGTAGACGAGAGCAACATTTAAAAATAGAATTTACTGAAATCACAGGACAATCTCTGACTAGAGAGGTAGATATCATAGTCGCTAGTGGAATATATATTGCGCATGGCACAGGTACCGAGGGTTTCAATAGAGATACTGCATTAATAGCTGAGAAGTTTAATTCTGATATTTTCTATCAGCAAGAGAATGGTAGCTTTGTTACGTTTAAGAATGAAAAATCAGAGTTGACTCAGGTTACATCGTACACACTAGGTGGACTCACTATATACACTAATACTGATAGTACTTTAGATATCGGTTTTGACGAAAGAGATTTCGTCACCAGTGCGGACGAAAATGGTATTGAGGAAATTACTAACACGAATAAAAATGTCAATTTCACTCATTCTCCGTTAGAAGTAATTATTGAGTTTACTATTAAGATTAAGACCAATAGTGGATATTATCAGATAGAGGCTAGCAATGTATTAGTAGATTTAGCGCACAAATTCTATGTCAAGATAGCTAAGACCTACGAGGGCATTGTGCCTGTGTACAAAGTCAATGGTGCAGATCACGAGAGTATCATATCTAATAAATATAATCTCACAGCTTTAATGTTTGAGGATATATTTGAAGAAAATGATACAACGAATAAAAATCTTACTTATCTAGACAATAACGAGAATAAGAATATCTACAATAGTAGAAGAGTGGCATTGGTAACAATAGATAGAGATGAGAATGGAAACATACTTTCAACTAATTATGTTTATGATTATGATGCCTTAAAGATAGGATTCACTAATATTAATAATCCTAACTATATTAAATTTACATCAGATGGTGCACATGTTACTGATGGAATTGACACTGAGAGTAAAACTATTCAAAATATAACATTTGACGAAATAACATCAGGTAGTACCAATAATAGAGTTGTCGTTCATATGAATATAGCCGGAGTAGACAATATATCTACGATATATAATTACAATGTTCTACCAAGTGACAGCAAATTAGACAATGTAGACTTTGTGCTGGACACAGCTAGTAAGGAAAAGAACTACATAGCACTCACTATTAAAGACGAAAACTCAAGTAATGATTCATGGAAACTTGATGAGAGTGGAATAGGTGTGAAGATTGCTAGTATTCAAGACAAAGATAATTCAGTCCTGTATATTAGTGATGCTAAGATTAATGTAACAGGTGGAGAAACGGATACGACTCTTTTGGTAACAAAAGTAATAGATGACGAAAATGAAATCGTTACATATTCATTGGTGTCAGAGCACTATACTATTATTCTCACTAGAGATCAAGATAGAGCAATATATGTCAACCTATTCAGACACGATACTAGTAGATTGTTCGATATGTTGAAATTGACGCTCACTATGTATGGCGATACCGATAAGGTATTTGATAATGTAGAGATAGTATTCTTCAATGTTACAATTGAGAGTAGGTATGCTACTAGTTACGATCAAGCTTGGGCTACTCATGCTATCAATATGACTTCAGCGAATGCTGATACTAGGAAAATCTACATTTCTCCTAATTCAGACAATTTAGATAATGACTTCGGTTCAGACATTTCACTTAATTTGAAGAATACCAAATATCGTATTGGTTCTCGTCAAGAAGTAATAACCGAAAGCAAGAATAACGATTTAATTGAATTTACTAGACAAGATAATAACAATCTATTGTCTACTAAAGCAGTCGGCGAGGACGCATATGCAACGCTCAACTTTGAGGTTTCTTATGATAAATATATAATAGGTAAGATAGATTACATGCTACACTTACGACCTAATTTGAAGGTTAAGGTCAAAGGGAAAGACCTACCTAGCGGTAATCTGCGTTTCGAGACGCAATATCAGTTAGACGAGCGATTATTGACGAATGATATGTTCCCACATGTAGATGATTTGCATGATGATAAAGCGGATTTAGAAAATTTGTTTGTAGGTCTATTCTCTAATGATGGTTCGGAAAGAGAGTTGGATTTCAATTCTATGAGATTCAAACTTGTACCGGGTGGTCAGTTTGATGTTGTTGACGAGAATGGCGAAAATATTTATTTAAATGCAAAGAAATTCGATGATGAGAAGAACTACTACGAGTTAGAAAATGGAAAACTAACATTAAAGCAAGATATCAAAGGTGTCTTAGAATTAGTGATTCAAGTAGATTTGGGCGCAAATGGCTTGTTTGAAGTGTACTGGGATATCAATATTACAGGTTTTGTAAATGTCAAATACAATACTTTAGGCGAAAATTCTATCATTACGATGTCAGGCGAAGGCTTTATGACAGGTAGAGAAGTAGATTTATTGAATAATATATCTACTGATACATCAGGCATTTTGGTAGAGACAGGTTTGAATTATAAATATCTAGATGATACTTCATCTGAAGCACCAATATCAGTAGCGGTCAACTATCAGATAGTGGAATATACACCTTCAATCAACGCGAGTGAATTATTTACAGATAAAGACAAAGGAATACCATATACTCCTTCTAGTGTAGAGGGTAAACAGATTAGGGCAATTCTGCCACCAGTACCTCAGTCTGATAAGAATAATATTGAATATTACCTAGCGGTATATAAGATTACTCTAAACTACTACAATACCACACGCACATTATATGTATCGTATAAATTATATGATACTACACGTGTGCAAGCAAATTTGAATAATGCTAGTGTAAATGTTGACAATAGTAGCAGTTTAATACCGTTTGATAACGGCGTTCTTGGACTCAAACTATTCCATTTTACAGAAGTATATAATAAGGTGGAGGACGCGGAAAATAAAAATGACTTGCCAGCGCGCTTTACCATTACTTTGATAAAAGATGGTGGAATCAATAAATATAAGTTAACACTATTCGATCAGGAAGAAACTAATACTTATAATGAAGTAGATAGCATATTAAGTTCTAGTCCTACAGAATTTATTGATGAAGTTAATGGTATTAAGTATATGATAGAGATACAAGATGGATATCGTATCAGTTACTATACTACAGCTGATTTAGGTGAAACTTGGAAGTCCGAATATTCTAATAAGTATACATTAGCGATAGAGAGTGGCAGTGAAGATGTCGGTACAGGCATGACTAACCACCATACATTATTTATTTCAGCATACAATAATATCGAAGAATTCAAGACATTTATTGACAACATTACAGGTATAGATTTATCGAATGTTGCAGGTCATGTAAGTGGCGTAGAGAGATTGGAGAAATATGCACTCATTGATTTAGGTAACGGTACTTGGGGAATTGATTTAAAAGAAAAATTAGAAGATGACAAGCTATTCAATAATGAATTAATCGCTAATCTCGAAATTAAATCTAATGATGTGACAATAGTGTCAATATCTAGATATAGCGAGTCAAGTGGTAAAGGCTTTAAATTGACAACTGATAATAAAGTCATTCCGAATACTCTTAACATCAGATTAAATGACATATTCATAGATAGAGACTTGATTTCTATTCCAGACGAATATAAGACTGTGAATATTGTGGGTATTTCAGATCTAAATAATATAGCTAGTTCAGACTGGTTTAAAGCTACAGGCGGAGTAGCTGACAATTATAAGGCGATCGGTAGCATAGACATACCTATGGGTATTACTACAGGAGGTATGAGTGTCAATACATATACACTATACGAATTTACTTATTCAGTAGGTGGCAATGGTATATATAATCTTCAAGACACATTCTATTTCATCAGTTCTTCTAGCAGTTCAATAGTAGTAGTAGATTATTCATCCAGTGTACAGAGTTACTTCTTCTTAGTGAGAAATGGTGCAAGTTTAGATATGACTAACAAAGTTAAAGTCTATACAATGGAAAATAACATAGTTACACCTAATTCCATATCTGGAGATATAATACTTGTAGACACTGATTATAGCGAATATCTAATTATATCAGGTAATAAAATTTCTGCTAATTCGGATAAATTACAAGAATATAAAAATGCTAATCCTACAGCTAATTATTTATCAGTTATTTTCAGAATTGAAACTAGTAAGTCGGTTCAATTCAGAGTGGACTTCGAATTACCTAAACAAACTTAGACTACTGATTAAGAAAGAAGAGCGAATATCGCTTTTCTTTTTTATTGATATTTGTCAATAAAAGCGTTAAAAAAATAAAATAAATAGCTATTATAATAATATGAAGCTAAATTTTAATATAAAAAAATCGTTGACAAAAGGCATAAATAATACTATTATAAATTTAAGAGGTGTATTATGGCTAATATGAGTACAGAGGAATTTGAGAACAAATGTATGGACATAATAGAGACTATTGTCGCTATTGATGTTAAACAAAATAGAGCAGGAGCTATCAAGGTGGCTGAGAAGATGTTGGATAAGGCGAAGGCAAAGACTACAAATAAGAATGTCATCGCTATATATGAGCGCGTTCTTAATGAATTCAAGATAGCTACCGATGCTGAATACGAGATGCTCAGAAAGCAGATATTTAGTTAGGAGTAGGTATGGGATTTTTTAATTGGGTTATGCATGGTCTCGGCTTCGAGGACACTGACAAATCTAAGGGTAAGAAATCTAAGGCAGTCACCACTACTGATGACAAGTATTCGAATTTTAATTTGCACGAGAGAGTAGCTGGCGAGACCAATAGTTTTGATTCGGTTTCTACTGCGAATTTCAATTCTTTTGGCGTTCAAGCAGAATCGAATATTATCATGGTTGAGCCTAAAACGCATAAAGAGATACAACAAGTCGTAGATTATTTGAAGCAAGGTCAGTCGGTAGCTGTGAATCTCGAGGCATTATCGTCTAGTGATAGTGAACGAATATTAGATTTTCTTTCAGGTGCAATATACGGACTTAATGGCAGTATCCATCGTTGGCATGGAGATTTGTTCTTGCTCACTCCAGAAGGGCATAAAATTTTGAAACCAGAAAGTAAATAATATGAAGAATTGGTTAAAAATTATTTTCACAATGATTTTGGTTTTGGTGGTTGACCTTACCACCAAACATTTTTTATCAGACATAGTGTATTTCAATCTCATCCCTGGAGTGATTTCTATCGCTACTAATTACGGCAATCCGGGTGCGGCATTTGGCTGGCTCGCAGGCAATACAGTATTATTAGTGATTATTAGTTTAGCTTTGATAATTGGTTTACTCGTGTTTAATCATTTTGTGAAGAATAAGTCTAACTTTTATTTGATAGGTTTTGGTTTTGTAATGGGCGGAGCGATAGGCAATTTAATAGATAGAATTATGCCTCCACATTTGGTGCGGGATTTTATATTTCTAGATTTTTTCCCACAATTTCCTATATTCAATTTCGCGGATACATTTTTATGTATAGGTGCAGTCATGCTTGCCATTTTCATCATCTTTATGGCAGGAAAGAAGAATGAAAAATAGTATTATATTTAATGATATTAGCAAAAGATTGGACGTTTTCCTTAGCGAAAACACTGGTTTTTCTCGAAGTTTTATAAAAACCATGAATGATGAGGGCTTGATTAAAGTCAATGGCAGGCGTGAAAAAGCGGGCTATATCTTAAAAATCGGAGATGTGGTCGAATATAGCGAGAAGGAAGTCGAGACTATCAGCACCGAACCAGAGAATATTCCGCTTAATATAGTATACGAAGATGATGATTTGTTAGTCATCAATAAACAAGTTGGTCTAGTAGTTCATCCATGTTCTACTACGAAATCACATACATTAGTCAATGCATTAATGTACCACATTGAAAAATTATCTACTATCAATGGCGTGTTAAGACCGGGGATTGTGCATAGACTTGACAAAGATACCGGTGGACTGATGATTGTAGCCAAGACTGATAAAGCGCATAAAATTCTATCTAATCAACTGAAAGATAAAACTCTCAATCGAGAATATAAAGCGCTGATAAAAGGTAGATTGAAAGAAGATTTTATTATAGAAGGCTATCTAGGCCGAAATCCCAAGAATCGAGAGCAGATGGCGCTCGTCAGTGAAAGGATGGGCAAGTATAGCAAAACAATATTTACAATAGATAAGGTATACGACCATTACACATTACTAAATTGTATGTTGACTACAGGTAGGACACATCAGATTAGAGCGCATCTAAAGTCAATAAATCATCCTATAGTTGGGGATAGATTGTATGGCGGTATAGACCCAAAACTCAAGACAGAAGGTCAATTATTGTTCGCTTATAAAATCGAGTTTATTCATCCTACTAGTCAAAAAAAGATGATTTTCGAGGTCAATTTGCCTGATTATTTTTCAAAATATCTTGATTTTATTTGTCAATAATGGCATATTATGGTAATATAAAAAAGGAGGAATAAATGAAAGGGAATAAGGTAGTTAACTTTTTGGCATATCTAGCTATAATGTTGATTGCAGTAGCACTATTACTTGAGTTGATTTTCGGTAAACTTGGTCTCAGCGCGGACTGGGTTACAGCTATGAATATTGTAGCTCAATGTATTGCGTATGCTATCACATCTGTTTTTGCGTTTATGTTTGCTAAATCTAAAAATATTGGTTTTATGATAGCATTCATTATCGCAGTAATATTAATTATCGTTATGATTATTTTATAGTATGAAGAAGTTTAATATAAAACTCACCATCGCTTTGGTGAGTTTGTTTATCGGTGTGGTTTTTTTAGCTTTTGTAGGTATAAATATTAAGTTTTTAAGTCCTGCATGTTTTTTATCTGCTTTTTCCTGCATATTTTTTGGTCTCAATCGTGCAGATATTATGAATGAGACTATTAGGCTCACCGACCAAGACTTAAATAATGAAGATAATGAAGAGATTGTAGCCCAAGTACAATTAGAGAAGAAGAGATATTTAAAAAAATCTAAAAAAGCACTAACCACATTCTATTTGTGTGCAGGACTTTTAGTAGTAGTTGCAATATTAGTGTTAATTAGATAAATTTTTGTTGCAAAAATTATAAATCTATGATACAATGCGAGAGTTTAAGGAGAAAATAATGAAATATACAGTTGAAAAAAAGGAAAACGGAATATTTGACGCTACTATTAGCGTAAGTAAAAAAGAATGGGATGCGGCTTTAGATACTGCTTATAAGCAAACTAAAGATAAATTTAACATCCCAGGATTTAGGAAGGGTAAAGCACCAAGGAATGTAATAGAGAAGGCATATGGACCTAATGTATTTGTTGACAACGCTATAGACGAAGTGTTTACCACCATTTATCCACAAATTTTAAAAGAGCATCCAGAGATTAAACCAATTGATGCTCCGAGATTGGATATTACTAAGATGGATGACACAGGTTTTGGCATATCGCTTTCTATCGCATGTGTGCCAGAATTTGAGTTAGGTCAGTACAAAGGGCTCACTATCAATAAACGAAAGGTAAAAATTGACGATAAACAGGTGGAAGAAGCTATCAATAAAGAATTGCTCCGTGCTTCTCGTTTGGTAGAGACCCAAAAGCCAGTCAAGATGGATGACTATGTTACTTTAGATTTCGATGGTTACATGAATGGCAAGCGTTTTGATGGTGGACAAGCTAGTAATTATCAATTAAAGATAGGTAGTCATAGCTTTATAGATACTTTTGAAGAGCAACTTATAGGACTAAATGTTGGAGATAAGAAAGATGTCGTAGTTACATTCCCGGCGGACTATCATGCAGAGCATTTGGCGAATAAGCCAGCCACTTTTAAAGTGGAGATTAAGAATATTCGTGAACGCTCTATGCCTAAATTAGATGACGAATTCGTTTCTAATAGTACGGAATATGAGACTTTAGAACAGTATAGAGCCAGCGTTTTAGAGAGACTGAAAAAAGAGGCACAGGACAAAGCTGATTTGGATGCTGATGACGATTTATTGAATACTATTGTAGACAATACAGACTTTACTCCTCCAATGGTTATAGTAGAACAAGAGTTAGAAGAAAAAATTAAGAGACTTGAAGCCCAGCTGAAATATCAAGGTATCAAACTCGAGGACTATGTCAACTATATGGGAAGGACTAAGAGCGAGTATCTATCAGACTTGCGAAATAGCAGTTATCGAAATGTCAAAACTAGATTAATATTAGATAAAATCATTGATGTTGAGAAAATCGAACTAACAGAGAAAGATGTAGAAGATAGATTTGAAGAAAACGCTAAATTAGCAGGCATAACATTAGAAGAGTATAAAAAGACTCTCACTCATGAGATAATCAATAGATTTGCTAATGAAATTTTGATGGGGCGTTTATTAGATTTCTTACATGCTAATAATACTGTAAAATAAGGAGATTATTATGATTCCAATGGTAATAGACCAAGTCGGCAATGTTGAACGTAGTTACGATATTTATTCTAGACTTTTAGAGGATAGAATAGTGTTCGTCACGGGTGAAATTAATGACCAAATGGCGAATACTATAGTCGCACAATTAATATATTTAGAAGGGAAAAACCCAGATAAAGATATCTTCATGTATATTAATAGTCCGGGTGGTAGTGTGACCGCAGGTATGGCTATATATGATACAATGCAATATATCAAATGTGATGTATCCACTATTTGTATCGGTATGGCAGCTAGCATGGCAGCTATATTATTATCTAGCGGTGCCAAAGGTAAGCGAATTTGCCTATCTCACAGCGAAGTGATGATTCATCAACCGCTAGGTGGAGCACAGGGTCAGGCTAGTGATATTGAGATACAGGCGAAGCATATTCAAAAGACAAAAGATATTATTAATAAAATATTATCTGATAATACGGGGAAAGATATAGCAACTATAGCTAAAGATACTGACAGGGACAATTACTTGGATGCAAAGTCAGCGTTAAAATATGGTTTAATAGACAAAATATTTAGTAAACGCCAGTAAAATGCAGACCATAGAGTCTGTATTTTTAAAATAAAGTGAAATTTTGTCAATTTTCGACAAAATTGTAAAAGGGGAGAATATGAAAGAGATAGAGACAATATGTTCATTTTGCGGACGTCCCGCTAGAGAACTTACAGATGTGATTAGTAATCCAGAGGGGGATTGCTTTATATGTAAAGAGTGCTTAAGTATATGTAAAGACTTGATGGATTTTAATTATCAGACTCATCTTAGCGAAAAGAATTGTTTTATAGACTTACCTAAACCGCAGGAGATAAAAGAGAAATTAGACCAATTCATAGTAGGGCAAGAAGAAGTGAAAAAGATTCTTGCAGTATCTGTTTACAATCATTATAAGCGTATCAATTATAATATGATTAAACGAAGCAATAATCAAGATGAAGTAGAACTAGAGAAATCTAATGTGCTATTAGTAGGTCCTACAGGTAGTGGAAAGACTTTGCTTGCGAAAACACTTGCAAAAACACTACAAGTACCATTTGCATCTAGTGATGCGACAGCGCTGACTGAGGCTGGTTATGTGGGTGATGATGTTGAAAATATTTTGTTGAAATTAATTCAAAATGCGAATTACGATATTGATAAAGCTCAGCGTGGTATAGTTTATATTGATGAGATAGACAAGATAGCCAGAAAGAACAAAAATGTTTCTATTACTCGTGATGTTAGTGGCGAAGGGGTACAACAGGCTCTTTTAAAGATATTAGAAGGCACTGTCGCTTCAGTTCCACCACAGGGTGGTAGGAAACATCCGCAACAGGAAAATATTAAGATAGATACTACTAATATTTTATTTATTTGCGGGGGTGCATTTGTCGGACTTGATAAGATTATATCTGCTCGCACGAATGTATCTTCTTCGCTCGGTTTTGGTGCGATGGTTAATAGCAAAGAAGATGTTATAGAGACTGGTAATAGATTTGAGGGTATCCAACCTCAAGATTTGATTAAATTCGGTATGATACCAGAGTTTGTAGGTAGAATGCCGGTCGTAGCTACTCTAGATAATTTGAATGAAGAAGCCTTAGAAAAAATTCTAGTAGAGCCAAAGAATGCCATCACTAAACAGTATGTTCAAATGTTTAAGATGGACGGAATAGATTTGAGTTTCGATCCAAAGGCTATCAAGGCAGTTGCTCGACGTGCTATTGAATTAAAGACAGGAGCTAGAGGACTTAGGACAATATTAGAAGAGCGTATGCTCGATATTATGTATTCGTGTCATTTCGAGGAAAATATCAAGAAAATTATAGTCACAGAAGAATTTATTACCAAGAATGGCAAACCAGAAATAATTAGAGAGAAACCTACTAAGAAAAAGACTGCATAGAAATTGCAGTCTTTTTTATCTAGTTGGCTGAATTGATAGCATACGCAAGGTGTCATCTATCTCTTTATCCACTACACTATGTAGCCTTAGTCTCTCTGTAGTCAGAAACGAACTGAGTGAGTTTAGATAAATAGGATATTTCTTCAATAGGTACGATCTCCAAGCATTAGTAAGAGACTTATGCTTATAATATATATTTCGTGTATTGGTTTTCATCCATACATCGAAAGGCGAAAAATAGATATAGAAATGCTCAGATGTAATCCAGTCACGATGTTTGACTAGCCATGCGCTAATACCTACCTGATTATTGCTATCTACTACAATAGAAGTATATAGTTCCAGTCTGTCGTATTCATTGGCATCTGGTAGTAGGACAAATTTTAGAATTGTGAGTAATTCATTTTTGTCCATATTAGTGAAATCATGATTTTTTATTTTTAATAGTGCAGACTTATGCTGTTCGTTAGTTTGTTCTAGGTCGCAAAAGTCAATTTCTTTTCTCTCTTCCATAGTAATCTCTCCTATTGTAATTTTATCAGATATTCGTATAGTTGTCAAATTCTATAAGTTATTTTTGTATCAGCAGTTTACATATTTGCTATATTTTTTGTGCAAACTAAAGGAAAATAGTCTATATGTATGACGAAGAGCAATCTTTTACTTATATTTAGTATTTAATTTTAGATTACCCCTTGACAAGCGGGGGGGGGGTGTGTTATAATGCACATAATGAATATTTTGGAGGAATTATGAAAAAAAATAGCAAAGTAAAAAAATTGTTAGTAGGTCTAGCATTGTCTGCCACAGTGGCATTTGGTGTGGCAGGTTGTGGTACTACTACCGAGCCAGTGACTCCGGATGTACCGGATGTTCCAGATACTCCAGTTATCACTGATGTAATGACCAATGAAGAGAGAGGTAAGTTATCTGAGATGCAGGCTGATTTACTTCAAGATTTAGGTTACGACACTGGATATACTATACTTAGTTTAGATGGTTTCGAGTCTAATGAAAATGTCGATAATGGTTGGACAGCATTTACCACCGCTCGTAAATCAGGAGATAAGAAAGCTCAGCCAGTGAGTATAGTTTTCGAAGCAACTGCTAAAGAAGAAAAATATGTAAATAATGTCACTTCGGCTATCGAAAGTTGTCATCTTGATTTAGGATTTGATACTGCATATGCTGTGTATGACTCGATGTTTACATTGATTGATTATTCGTATCAGTTTAGTTATGGTACTGCCCCAGAGACCAAAGTTTTATTTGATAATGGGACTACTTCCGAGCAGAAGAATGCTTACTTTAATATCGCTCGTACTTTCTGCGATGAAAAGAGCATAGAGAATGACGAATACAATCAGATTATGAGTAAGTTCTATAATCAAAAAGGTAAATTAGGCGATATTGAATATGTCATCTCTAGGAATGAAGATGGCAGTTTCACGGCCAATGTTCAACAGTATGCAGTCACTGATGATATAAAGAATGTGTTTGCTTCTACTTTGACAATTCAATCAGATGCACTTAGTCAGACTATGGCTGTTACAGCCCTTAAAGAGTACATTGATAATAAGGGTGTCACGACTAGCATTTCAGTACAAGATAAGGCTGGTAATAACCATACAGTAGAGGTCACATTGAATGATGTCAAATTCGCATCATCTGCACTAGAAGATATCTCAAAGACTGTTTTAGATAATATTCAGAACGAAGTAGCTAAATATCAAGTGGAGACTATCAATAATTTATAAATTGGGAGATAAAGCATGAAAAAGATTTTAAGTGCGGTAGTATCTATAGTAGTTATTGTAGGTTTAGTTTTGCTTGGCTTTTGGATTTTCAATTCGACTAACATGAGAAAACTTGAGATTAATGTCTCTACTGGTGGTACAGTTGAATTGTCCGCTAATAACAAAAAATACACTATAGGCTCAGGCAAGACGGAGAGTTATTCATTTAAGTCGGGTACTAAATTAATATTAACTGCAGTAGTGAATGAGAGATGTGAATTCCTAAACTGGACTATTAATGACGATACTTATCGTTCAGAGACTAGAGAGTTTACTTTAGATAAAGATACTAAGGTTAAAGCAGAGTTTAAGGTGTCGAGCTATAGAGTAGAGGTACGAAATGAAGCAGGCGAGAAGGTCATTTCGTATGATTATATTACTGGCAATTTTTTAGAGAGCCTTAAGACGAATATGGCGTCAATCTCGGTCGCTCCTGGACATGAATATGTATACGAATTAGATAATAATAGAGTTACAGCCGATACAACTATTGACTCAGATGTCGTTCTAGTTTGCAAAGATAGTTTGATTAATTATACCATCAAATTCATGGACGGCGACACACAGATAGGTGAAACCAGCACATATACAGTCGAGAGTTTGACCAAACCTACTGCTCCAGCAGTGCAAGCTCCTACTGGATACGATTTAAGTTGGGTAGTAGGCAGTACTGACTGGGAAACTTATACTTTGACACTTGGCAATGTAGTAGTTAATACCAAGAAGACACCTATCGTTTATACTATCAAATTTATGTATGAAGATACTCAGCAAGGTAATGACGAGACTTATACAGTAGTGAATAATAATAAACCTACTCCACCTACTATACCGAATATAGAGCGTGGTTATGAGATAGTATGGTTGGTAGATGAGACCTTATGGGATGAATATATCTTGACTACAGGCGATATAGTAGTTACAGCAGAGAAGAGAGCTATAGTATATACCATCAAATTTATGGACGGCGATACGCAGATAGGCGAGACTAGCACATATACGGTCGAGAATAGAGATAGTGCAAAGCCAACCGCTCCTACCTTCTATGGATATACGACTACATGGACAGTTAATGATACTCACTGGGAGTGGGACACTTATGAATTGACTGACGAGAATATTATAGTACATGCTCATAAGACATTGATTAAATATGGTATTACCTTTAAAGTAGTTGAAGGCGATTTGCAATTAGCTTATTACGAATACAGTATAGAAAATATGACCAAACCAGATGCTCCAGTGCCACCTAACTTCTATGTCACATGGAAAGTTGGCGATGTGAACTGGGAAGATTATGAACTAGATAGTACAGATTTGAAAGACATCCTAGTCGAAGGTGTAGATAAAATTAATAAATTCACTGTCGAGATTAAAAATGCGGGTAATCTAGACGGCTTTGAGGCAATGAACTTGAGAGAATATACGGCGAATGGCAGTGATGCGACTTTTGTATTTACCCAAGATGACGGTATAATCACTCTCCCTGCAGTTACTAGTGATATGTATGAATTTATGTATTGGGTGAAGGATAATAGTCATGGTAGTCCGGTCACTGAGATAGACACATCTCGCTCAAGCGGAGAGACTATCACGGCAGTTTGGTGTAAATCAATTCTTATTAAGTATGAAAATCTATCAACTTCACTCAACGAAGAGAACCTAGCATATTCACATGTATATATTGTCACAGCTCCACTAGATACTGATACATCTACTAATCATCTTGCAGGTAAAGTTTATACTAAGACTGCCAGCGGATTCGTTAAACAATTCAATTCGGTAGAAGAGTTTATCAATTATACTAATGAATATGATTTAGATAGACAGATAGTAGAAGTTACAGCTAGAGAGCAAGGCTCAGAACTAAGACATGTAACGGACTTAGAATTATTGACAGAAGTAGCATCAGTCGTATCTCAGATTGCCAGCATGGATACAGTGAGCAAAGAGATAGAGATTACATTTACTTTTGCGAGCGTATAGAAATATACGCTTTTTTCTTTCCTTTATATTAAATATTATATATAATAAGAATATGAGATTAATTACTATAGATATCAAGAGTGAACAGCAGACAGTGGCAGAAGCTATTGCCCAGTTTTTAGTAGAAGTTGATAGTTACAAAAAGGGCGGATTCAAAGTTATGAAAGTCATTCATGGCTATGGCAGTCATGGAGTGGGTGGTGCGATTAAGAATGCATTTTTGAAGAAATGTGAAGACTTAAAGCGTCGTGGTAAGATTGATGACTATGTTTGCTGTGATGCGTGGACTCCGAAGAACACTGTTAGAAAGATAGCGATAAACTATTGCCCAGATCTACTCGCCGACCGTGAACTCTATTTACTCAATCCTGGATGCTCTATTGTTATCTTGTGATAAATGAAAAATATTTAATGAAATATACTACTTGACAATTTTTTATATTATTGTTATAATTATAGCATAATTAAAGGAGTAGAGATTATGGCATTTTTAAAGATTCGAATTGATGTTGTTTCGAAACACTACGAGGGGGTAGGCGGACATATCACTTTCTTAGTGCCGACTGGAGAGAGTAGTGAGTGGATATTTGAGCGTTTAGAGCAATGTAGAGACCAAGTGGTACTTAAAGATGGCTGGAGAAAAGCTAATATGGACTTTCAACTACAATGTAGCCTAATGACTCCAGAAGAATATCAAGTAATTAAAGTAAATAAACGTTTTGGGGCAAATGTTGAGATACCTTTAGGAGTCGATGTGTCGGTACAGAACGACCTATATGATAAGGTAATATATCCATTAAATAGTTTGTCAGATAGAGTAGAAGATTTGACATCTAGTCGCATGAGAGACGATACATTAGGTGTGTAGGAGGAGAGATTATGTCGTTTTTTAAAATGCGTGCTTTAATTGAACCGAAGGAGTCAATTCCAGGTTTAAAAAATATTTACCAAAACATTACTATATATGTTTCCCTTGAAAATGCTACAGCCGTAGCTAAAAAATTAAAAGCGTTTTTGGATGAATTATTTGGAGATAAAGAATCTTTGCTCGTTGTGAATTTATTCACGGAAAGTATTTCGGATGAAGAAAAGACTAAAAGAGAGATAGATGCAATATTTGATCCTGAATTGCCACGTCTAATAGTAGTGGAAAATACAGATGTAGATATGGAAAAAGTACTAGAGATGATCAGAAAATCACATGATATATTAACCAGTGCTTTACAGTCTAGAGAAACAGGATTTGGATTTTTTTAGAAAAAGAAATGCAGGCTTGAGCTTGCGTTTTTTAGTGTGAATTACAGAAATGTTATGATGCTAATTGTTTTATAACTTTTTACAATTATATAATAAAAATTATAAAAATCAACTCAAATCCTTTTTATTTACATACTCACAACTGAGATTGCCTCGATAATTCAGTTGTTTTTATTATATTTTTATGTCATAATATTATAAATTTTAGGTATTAGTTTTAAATATTAGGCTAATATCTAGTGAAGGGGTATATATGGCAAAACAGATTGGTGAGATTAAGAGAAAACCACATGGGATGAGCTTTGGTTCGTTTTTCTTCGGCACGTTTATCGGACTTTTATTAGGAATAGGTGCTATTGTAGGAATAGGTGTATTTGCATATTTTAATGTCTCTCCCGAATGGATTAATAATACTTTCCATACTAATTTAGATTTGGGAAACGAAAATACTAATAAACTGACATTGAATACAGTGGTTATACATGCACTCAATTTAGTTCAGAATATGGATTCTTATACTATTAATGACCTTAAGACAGATTTTGGTATTATTTTAGAAGATAAATATATGGGAATAGATATCACAGATTTAAAGAATGTACCACTTACTAAACTTATGGAAAAACTACAGGACAAATTATCAAATATCAGTGCGTATGAATTGAGAGAAGTTCTAGGCAATTTTGCTATTTTGGACAAAGAGATGACCTACTATGCCTATGGCAGTGGAGAGAATAGGAAGTTATATAAAGATGCTGACCATACTAAACCGGTTGAGTTTGATTATGCTTTGACTGGTAACAAAGTTACTATTAAGGGTTCGTCTTTCTCTATTATTGAAGAGGAAGTGAAGATAGCGCTAAAATATCTTCCACTAACTAGAGCTATAGCTGATTACACTAGTGAACTAGGCGATAATGTGACGTTGCGTGACCTGCATGACAATTATGGAGTGGAATTGCCAGCATACATTTATATAGGCAATGAAGATAAGACTGTCAATGAGATTACGAATATTATAAACTCTGTGACGATCGCTGAGATTATGAATTATAAATATGATATCACTGTTGGCTATTATCTAGATAAGAATAACAACAATCGCTATGATGAAGGCATAGACGAAGTGGCCAGTCCATTACTAAATGCGATAGCTGATTCTACTGTCAATTCACTCAATGATAGAATTAAGACTCTTAAAGTGAAAGATTTATTCACAGATACTACTGGAGCACTATCTCTAATCCCAGCAGATACAGAAATAAATAATATCTCTAGCGCATTCTCTAAAGCTATTCAGGAGACTAGCATTGGAGAGTTGATAGAGAAGCAAGTTATAGACAGGCCAAATAATTATGATGCTGTCAAGAATAAGTTTACAAATGTGGACGACCCAACTACAGGTGGCAAGAAAACAATAGCAAAATGTACCATCACAGAGCTATTAAATGACTATTTTACAGCTATTAGCAGTATGTAAAGACATCCGAAAGGATGTTTTTTCTTAGATTGGCGTAGATTTTGACAAAAAATTTTAGTATTTTTAGAATTTTTTTGTAAAAAACCTTTGACAATATAGCGTTTATATGTTATTATAACATCACTTGTGAATTGCAAAGTAGCACTATATTAGATTTTTCTAGAGAAAATTTTGAAATTTTTAGAAAAATTTTTAAAAAAAGTGTTGACAAAGTATTTGATATATGTTATCATTCAAATGCACTAAGCAATTAGCAGGTGCCGAACCTATGGTTCGTATGGACAATTTATATCTTAATAGGTACAGGTAAGAATATATGTTCTTGCCAATTCCAAGTTTTTTAGACAACGAAAATTAGCCAA
>CBFGBH010000004.1:0-114627 GCA_965646995.1 Candidatus Onthoplasma sp. | reverse complement strand
GATAAGATATCCCATAGCATAAGCTAGTAAGACCCCTTTAAGACTAAGAGGTAGATAGGTCAGGAGTGTAAGTGCGTATATATAAAGGCATTAAGCGGACTGATACTAATAGGTCGAGGGCTTGATCACCTTCCTTTTGAGAAATGAATTCTAAGGCAAAATTATATTGTGTCTGTATTTCTATACTCATCATCCTTTCTAAAAAATGGAAAAGGAGTCATGAGGGAAAAACAGTTTACTGGTTGTCCCTCATAGAATGAGGCAAGTCGTTCAAAAGGGCAACGATTGCGAATAGCAATCTGCCAATAGAACAGACTTGACGAATGTGCAGTTGTCATTGTTCTAAATGGTCTAAAGACCATGTTCAATGTACCATGATGGTGATTATAGCTGAGAGGTTCCACTTGTTCCCATTCCGAACACAACAGTTAAGCTCTCACACGCCGACAATATTTGGTTGGAGACGACCCGAGAAGATAGGACATTGCCGTCAACCTACAAACTCCGTGAAATAGCGGAGTTTTTTTGTGCTTCGTCTCCAACCAAATACAAAATATCTTGTTTCAGACTTGTAAAAAAAGGTCTGAAATTAATCTAATTATTCGAATTTTGCTGGTTGTGATTAAAAAATTTCTCAAAACCCCTTGACAAGCTAAGGGGGGGGGGTATGTTATAATACTCCTAGTAAATAGGAGGGAAGAATGAAAATTTTACTACAAAAGGGTGATAGAATAGAAATCACTAAAGAGAGCAAATGGGTCGATGAGAAAAAGGGTATGAAAGGTAGTTCCACCTATACTTGCACTGTAATGCAATATGAAGGGAATCAGTGCTACAAAACTGTATTAAATAATATAGATGCGATTGTGTTTTTTGAAAATGTACTGAATATGACTGCGTTTGGCACTCATCAATTTGTTGAATTTGCATTGATGCATGAGAGATTTGATGGAGACTTCAAAAAGCATGCCATTACAGTTAAAGAAGTCAGAAAAGACGGAAACCCTGTTTTCGAAATTTATGATGAGACACTCACTGCCAGCGAAGCAATAGAAGAATGGGACAAGAGAACAGCTATCACAACTTCTGATTAAAAATTAAGCACTCCGCACAAACGGAGTTTTTAACGCCGAAATCCAAAAATTACCTATTGACAAAATACGACATTCGTGTTATGATTATGTCAAGAGGATAGATATGGCAACTCCAAAGTTAGATAATGAAAATAATACATTGCATAAAGACAAATTCATAAATAATCTATTTGTAAATATAACTAGTTGTAGCAGATTATTAAAAAAATTATCGCAATTATATTCTGATTATGAGAGTATTACTGCAGATAAAGAAGTTGTTAAATCAGAATTTAAAAAAGTAAGAGCTTCAATCAAAAAGGTAAAAAAGTCTCTAAGAATAGCTAATCAACGTTTAAATTATTCAATGAAAGAATTAGATAGATTTAATGTTAAGAATTTAGAATATAAGGTCTTTGTTTCAGAGAAGAATAATACGGGAGAATAATATGCAAGTTTCCAAACATTACGCTTCAATGGTAGAGAATGAAGTGAAGATTAATAAACTTTTAGATAAATTATCTAGACTACGTAGAGAAGGTCGCAGTTCACATAGCGATCGTCATCGTGCTGGCACGGTGAGAAACATTAAGAAAAAAATCAAAGATTTACATATATGTTCTCTGCGTAGAGAAAGTTTTATTAGAATGGTTTATGCAGATGATATAGTTATGCCTGATAATCTTGAATTATAATGATAAAAAGTAGAGTAAGAACTCTATTTTTTTCTTTTTTCATATAGATTATATACGTATGATTTAGTTAGTGAATATTTGTCCTTAATCATTTTAATCGCAGTATTCTTTTCATTAGTTTTCATTAATTGATTAAGCTCTTTGATTAATACATCATCGCTAGGTGTAGCGTTAGTTATTTCTTTTTGTTCTACTACTAGTACATATTCGCCTTTAGGCTCTTCTAAATTAAAAGGTAATGTTACGAATTTTACTTGCTCATGTACTTTCGTGATTTCGCTAATGACTGCGACATTTACTTCTCCCAAAATAGAAAATAGAGAAGCTAAATCTTTATTAATATTGTATTTAGATGAATATAGGATTTTAGTGCCATTGAATGCTTTTATATCATTTAACTGACTCTTCAATTCTTTATTTTTTTCACTTAAAAAACCGAAGAATGCAAACTTATTCGCATCAAATCCGGACAAAACGAGTGCAGATAGTCCGGCATTTGCACCGGGTATGATAGTGAATTTAATATTATTTTCGATGAGTTTCTTTGCTAAGATATTACCAGGGTCAGAGATGACAGGCATACCCGCGTCACTAATTACTGCGACATTTTTTCCTTGCTTTAATAATGTTACAATACCATCCGCACTGTTTTGTTCGTTGAATTTGTGATAAGCGATAGTTTTAACATTAATATTGTAATGGTCAAGTAGTATTTTTGAATGCCTAGTATCTTCACAGGCTATAACATCGCATTTACGCAAGGTTTCAATAGCACGGAAACTTATATCTTCAAGATTACCTATCGGTGTAGAAACAAAATATAACATAACTATATGTTAGCATTTATTGACATAATTGTAAAGAAAGTAATGTTTAATATTTTTTAAATTTTGTTAAAAAGTATTGACAAATCGCGAAGGGGAGGGGTATAATAAAGTCAATAGGAGTAGATATGAGGTTAGTAGGATTTGATGAAATCAAGATAAAGAAAGTGGACAAAGGACAATTGGCAGAATTGATATGTGAAGAAAACAACCTTATGGCGAGAGGACTTACGGGCAAAGTATCGCTCATAGGAGAGATGGCTGTGATGATGTTGGCGTTCGACCTAAAAAGTGAAAATAATATATTGGCTCAGGTATATAAACTAGAAGGTCCTAGGGGTGCAGATATCTTTATAAATTTATACGACATTCAAATGAGAACATTAAGCAGTGCTAGTTATCAAAAGAAAACTGTAGGTGATGTATTGAACGCACTAGATATGATTAAACTTAATATGCCAGTTATGGCAATGACTGAAGATTTTACTATAACAGCATTAACAAGGTTAAAACAAGTTACCGAAGAAACAGTAGGAAGTTCACTGGTACAGTTATTTGATAATGCAATAGAATTCTGCCGAAATGAACAGAAAAATTCAACATTATAAAAAACGAACTTAGTTCGTTTTTTAATTTTTTAATACTCTTACACCCGCCTTTGCGTTTTTAATTGCCTCAATTAAAACGAGATAAGCATCCTTATCACCATTGAAGATAAATTTCATCTTTTTTACTTCCATGTGATTATTTGAGCATAAGGAGATTATTTCAGTAGATCTTGAGGCTAGATGCACCATGTATAGTCTGCCTTTGTCTTTTAGCAATTCACTTGACTTTACAATAATATCTTCCAGATTAGCTTCAATCTCATGCCTAGCGAGTGCTATCTCTCGTTTCTCGTTCAGTAGGCTCTTTTCATTCAACTTATGATAGGGAGGGTTGCATATAATGACATCTAGATTTTTCTTAAAATCTGAGAGTTTTAAATCTTTTAGGTTACAATTAAATATCTTACTTTTTCTCTTGAAATTATTAAATTTAATGTTTTCTTCGATAATGTCACACATTTCAGATTGTATTTCATTGAAATAAAGATGATTAAAAGGGCAGAGTGAATATGTGTAGAAGCCTATTACGCCACTCCCCGCACATAGTTCTAGTACATTGTCACTATGCTTGATATTACAAAATTTAGCAAGAAGTATTGCATCTTGCGTGAATTTATATAAGCTTTCACTTTGATAAATTGATATACCATTATCAAAGTGCTCAAGTTTGAAATTATCTATCTTTTGCATATGTAATTTTACTGTTCCTTATTAAGATATACAATAAGTATATCGTTTTGTTATTGGGCATTAAATGGAAGAAGTATATTAAAAATATTATTTATTTATTTTATCTTTATAATTGAATTTTATATCGTTCAAATTATATATTTTCGTTTCACTTGTCTCATCTTTTGTAAATGAGACTGATACAGTCTCTTTTAAGAAATCTGTAGCATTGACCACGCCGCTTCCATCTGGCGTCGTTACTTTGAAACCTATTTTTGGCATTCTTTTTTGCATTTCTTCGTAGAATTCATCTTCGTACTTTAGACAGCAGAGTAGTCGACCGCACATGCCATTAATTCGATTTGGATTGAGTGCTATATTTTGATTTTTTGCCATCTTAATAGATACTTTATCAAAATCATTTAAGAATCGTTTACAACAAGTTTCTTGCCCACATACACCCATAGCACCGACTAATTTTGTTTCATCTCTATTGCCTATCTGTTTCATCTCGATACGAGTTTTAAATTTAGCACCTAGTCCTTTAACTAGTTCTCTAAAGTCAATTCTACCATCTGCTGTATAATTGATGATTACTTTAGTCTTATCAAGATTTATGCCCACCGAGCTAATTTTCATGTCTAGTCCGAATTTCTCAGCGTCCTTTTTTATTTCGGGTAGATAACTTTTTGCTAGTTTACAATTTTCGCATTTAATAATTTTGTCTTCTTTGGTCGCTATTCTTACGACATCTGTTAGTTCTGGGTTATCTATCTCCACATCATGTTTAACTAGCCCCATTTCAAAACTGCCAGAAAGAGATACGACCACTTGCTCGTTGGTTTTATAATTATTAGGCTTTACGAATACACTCTCTGGTGTAGAGTATAGTAAAATTTCGGTTACTTGCATAGAAATCTCTCCTTTAGTATATTGAATAGTAGATTATCTAAAATGTAGCTTAGGTTTACATTAGACATTTGTTGCTTATAAGCTTGTTCAATAAGAGGCAGACATTTGAGTATGGCCTGATTTGAGAATTTAACAGCGATAGGGTAAATAATGTCTGCATTAAATTTTCTATTTTCTTGCTCTCGTAGGCAATCTAAAAATAATTCTTGCATTAGCGGGAGAAATATATTTTTATTTATTCCAGTGGTCATGCTCGATACTCTAGGAATATCAGCAGAAGTATTTAATTCTGTAAACAAATTTTTAATAATATCAATAGTGTTCTTGTACTCTTTGTTGGTTGCGAAATTGATCATTTCACTTAGACTATCGAGTTTAAAATATTTAGATATATCAATCTCTTGTTCTTTTAGTTCGTTTGCTATTATAGTTTTATCTTCGATGGATAGTTTTGTCACATAGTTTTTGGTTAGACGGCTCAATATTGTAGGTAATATTTTGTCCGTTTTAGTTGTAGTCAGTATGAATATATTAGAAGGATTAGGCTCTTCTAATGATTTTAATAGTTTATTTTGTGCTATGTCATTCATCTTGTCGGCATTTAATATGAGGAACAATTTTTTCTCTGCAGTGATAGGTTTAGTGGTTAACTTTGACATAAGTTTGTTTATATCATCTACTTTTATACTATCTTGCTCTAATATGTACAAATCTGGATGAGATTTAGAAGAAAATTGCTTGCAAGCATAACATTCTCCACAGGCTGACGACTTTTCACATAGAATAGATTTAGCGAAATTTATAGCTATTTCATTATTAAGCCTGTCGTCAGCAGAGAAGAATAAATAAGCGTGCATCAATTTACTATTAAGTCGCAATGATTTGTATACGCTGGTATATTTGACACTATTTAACATGAAATTATTATAACATATTTATATTTTTAAAACAATTATTTTAATTCGTTTGACAAAAACAACTATCTTGCTTATTATTATAAATAGGAGGAGAAATTATGAGTAATACTAAAAAGGGTTTTATGAAAGCAGGAGCAATCATTAGTATAGTACTAGCAGTATTCTTTGCATTAGGCGCATTAATTATGTTCGGTGTTAAATCATTGCTTACAGATGAATCATTGACAGCTTTATGTAGAGATGTTGTCGTAGAAGGCTTTGAGATGGACCCAGACTACAAAAAGGTTACTGAAGGTGATACTTTCTATTTCGAGTATGTTGGTACTGATATTGATATGAAAGGTACTAAGATTACACAGGAAGATTTAGACAATGCTATTAAACTAGTAGTTAATACAGTTAAAGTCGTTTTCAATATCGGCGGAGTTATCTTGTTAGTATATGCGGTAGTGAATATGACATTCGGTATTATGGTACTTGGTGATGCTAATAAAGGCAGAAATAGGACTGGCAATATTATCGCATTATTAGTATTCAGTGTATTGTCAGGTAATGCTATAACCATGGCTTTCATGATAGTATCTCTATGCCTTAAGAATAAGCCAGAAGAATTGAATAGAGAAGCATCAACTATCGAGGCTTAAGAAAAGACCAAACAAATGGTCTTTTTTTATTTAACCGATTTATAAATGAAATATATTCATAGCGAAAAAAAATTCCAAGCTAAGTTGGAATTCTTTTAATATTAAGATTTTATTTTAGTTACTTTGAATTGGGTTACACCTGCTGGAGTCTTAACTAATGCTATTTCTCCTACCTTTTTACCAATTAGACCGGCGCCAATAGGTGAGACATTGCTTATCATACCATTAAGTGGGTCAGAGTCGGTATCGCCAACGATTGTATATTCAAATGTCTGATTAGTCTTGACATTCACTACAGTTACACGGCACCCAATGCCTACTTTATTTGTACTAATTTTTTTAGGGTCAATTACTTCGGCTGATTTCAATTTATTTTCAAGGTCGAAGATTTCCGCCTCTACGCTGTTCTGCTCCTCGCGTGCTATATCATATTCACTATTTTCACTAAGGTCTCCATAGCTCCTAGCTTCTGCGAGTTTCTTAGCTATTTCTTGGCGTTTCGTAGTCTTTAGAAACTCTAGTCTCTCCTTAGTACGCTGTAACCCTTCAGCAGTCATAAATGTTTTTTCGTCCATACTCTTCTCCTTTTCGTTTTATATAAAGTATAAATAAATTGCAATAGAGACTATCGCAATCTTTTGAATTATATCACTTATTTTTATGCAAAGTCAAGGAATTTAGTGATTTTTTGTGATTAATATTATATGCCCAAAATTTTTTGATTATACTTATTTTATTATGTGTTCAAGAGTAAATTTGTCAAAAACCACACTTTCTACGAAATCATCCGCTCTAAACATGCACATATTAAATAGATTAAAATCATACACATGTTTGTCAAGTAGTACTGGGGTGGGGATATTAAGAGTAGCACACAGGTCTTTTAACATGTCAAAGAAAGTGGTATTACTTTCATCAACTTCTATAGTGTTGCTCTTTATAATTTTGTCATTTACTAAGATTTTGCCCCAAATTTTTATCATGGACTTATTATAATAAGAATAATAGAAAAAATCAAATGTTTATAAGTATTGAACGCGATAATTTGACATTTTCCTTGGAATTTAGTATCATACTAATATGAAAAACATTGTTACTTTAAAGTATATTGATGATTATAAGATTGATAGAATAGAACAGGCAGTTAAAGAGTCGTTCTCTCTTTTAAAGCTCAATAGCATTGTGAAAAATAAAATGAAGGTTTTATTGAAAGTTTGTATGCCATATAGTGGGACGCCAGATAGTGCAGCAGCATGCCATCCTTTCGTAGTTAGAGCTATAGTTAATCAATTATGTGAACTAGGGGCGGAATGTATCATTGCAGATAGTCCATATAAAAAATATTCGTATACTCATCTAGAATCGGTATATCTAAATACAGGCATGTTAAGTGTGGCAAATAACACTAGGTGTAAATTAAATGATAATCTCAAGACATTTACGCTTGATACTCCTAATGGTATTAAAGCTAAAAATATGATTTTACTCGATGTTATAAATGATGTAGATATAATCATTAATATTGGTAAAGTGAAGATTGACGATAGATTAGGCTACCTTGGTGCATGTTCAAATATTTTTGGATTTATACCGGGAGAGTATAAGACTTTGATACTAAATAGACTAGACATAGTGGCAGATTATAATAACTATCTTATAGATATGATTGATGCACTAAAAGGTAAATTGGTTTTTAATGTATTAGATGCAATTGTAGGCATAGAGGGTAATGATATGCAACGCATGCTTTCATTAATTGCAATGAGTGAAAATGTATTTTCTTTAGACGCTACTATTCTAGATATTATCGGGCTTGACTATAAGAATACTATTATTTCGCTTGCGAAAAAGCGTGGCTTTTTGGATGAAAAGACGCCATATACCACTATAGGAGAAGAATTAAATTTATTCAAATTAGAAGATTTTGCACTAAATGATGTCACACTTACGAGCAAAATTCATAAGAGTAGACATCAGAAAAATAGATATTTTAATTTAAATCAAAATAAAGTAGTAATAGACAAAGATAAATGTAAAGGTTGCACAATTTGTAGCAAAATCTGTCCGGCTAATGCAATAATGATGAAATATGATAAGAATGGAGAATTATATGCACATATAGATTATGACAAATGTATATTCTGCTCTAGATGCAAATCTGCATGTCCATATAGCGTAGTAGAGACCAGACGACCAGTAGGTTACGCTCGTTTGGAAGCACAGGTTAATAAACATAATGTAGAAGAAAATTAATATATCATAAATAAAAAGTCGCTTTTATCTCACAATACTAGTAGGAGTATTATATGAGAATAGTGGCTTTTATTTTAACCTGTTTAGGTGGATTGAACTGGTTGATGATAGGTGGTTTGCAGTATGATTTTATTGCTGGTATTTTTGGTACTCAAGCAAATGTATTCAGTAGAATAATATATGTAATAATAGGAATAGCCAGTATGTATATTTTAGTAGTTACGGTATTTGGTAAGGGTAGATTGAAACTCTATGGCTATAAGAAAAAGAAATCGCCTAAACGCGATGAAGCAGACGATTTCTAAATCTATTCTACTATTATAATATCATCTTTATCTAATATTGTTTCGAGTTCAAAAATCAAACTTTCTCTAATATAGACGGTCTGATTGAGTTTGTATGCTTGATCAGTACTGGTATCTTTTATAAATACTATGTCAGAACCCAAGTGTGATGACAATATTTTTAGTACAGTATCATGTATGATGCCATCTGCCATACTGTATTTAAGACATAATTTTCTTGGCTTTACGATTTCTAATTCTACCTCGCCTTCATCTTCCTTTTTAGGAGCTACTTCTTCTAATAATTCCATATTATTTACCGATATAGATGGTTTTCTGCCATCTCTAATCGTAAATCTACCCTTAATACACACAAGAGCATCCTTTATAACTATATCTTTAAATTTGTCGTAGCTTTTTTCGAACAATACTGCATCGAAATTTCCGGTTAAGTCTTCTACTGTGATAGCAGCCATTCTACTACCTGTCTTAGTTAGAATTGTATGTACATCTGTTATGACACCGCCACAGATTACATTATCGCCATTTTGTAGTCCGTTATAGAGTAGTGTACCATCAGCTATCTCTTCTTCACTAACGAATGATTCTTCGCTTTCCTCGCTTTCTTCGTCATCGCTAGGAATGAAGCTAGAATCAAATGTGAAATTTTTGATAGTATCTAAGTAGGCATCAAGTGGATGACCAGATAGGTACATTCCGGCAATCTCTTTCTCATACTGCAATTTTACGGTATGAACATATTCGCTTATATTAGGATATTCGTTTTCTTCGATGAGATTAGTATCTTCTATGAAGTCTCCGAATAGATCCATCTGTCCATTCATAGACTTTTTCTTTCGCTCAAGAGCTCTATCTACCATGATAGAGTAGACTGCCATGAGATGACTTCTTGGTCTATTGAATGAATCAAAAGCTCCTGATTTGATTAGAGATTCCAGACAACGTTTATTAAGTCCAAGAGGATTGACCTTATTGATACGATTGATAAAATCAGTTAAATCTTTATAATCTCCATTATCGTGTCGTTCTTTAATGATATCATCTATTACACCGACACCGACATTTTTAAGGGCTGCTAGACCGAAGCGGATTTGTTTACCATTAGTGCTGAAGAAAGTTTGGCTTAAGTTGATGTCTGGAGGTAGGACTTCAATTTTTTCGGATTTTGCATAAGCGAGATAGTATTTCAATTTATCAGTTTTAGCTATACGGTTGTTTAAGATAGACGTCACGAATTCAGGGAGATAATAAGTTTTTAGATAGGCGGTCTGATAGGTAATCAGAGAATATGCGGCGGCATGAGATTTATTAAAGGCGTAGGACGCAAAAGCTTCCATTTCATTCCAAATCTTGTTGGCAACTTCTTCGCTCACTCCATTGCTTTTAGCACCAACGATAGCAGGATTGAATTTGCCATGGTCATCAGTGAATGCTTCACGGCCATTGAGGAATGAATCTTTCCATTTCAACATTTCAGCCAATTTTTTCTTACCCATTGCACGCCTTATGCTATCAGCTTGTCCTAGAGTGAAGCCTGCCATAGATTGACATATCTTCATGACTTGCTCTTGATAGACTATACATCCATATGTGACTTTTAATATAGGTTCTAGGATAGGGTGGTCGTAGGTGGTATCTTCAGGATTGTGCTTATTGTGAATATATCTAGGAATGCTGTCCATAGGGCCGGGGCGGTATAGTGACACTGCTGCCACAATATCTTCTATACAGGTTGGTTGTAGTTCTCGTAAGAATTTTTTGAATCCTGCCGACTCAATTTGGAATATTCCATCGGTATTTCCGGACGAAATTAACTTGAAAACATTAGGGTCATCATAATTCGATTTTGAGAAGTCTATCTCGACACCATGATTTTCTTTCACCATACGGATAGCTTCCTTAATATCTGTTAAGTTGCATAAGCCCAAGAAGTCCATTTTCAAGTGACCGAGATGCTCCATATCTGCACCTTCGAACTGAGTAGTAATATCTTCGCCATTTCGGCTGAGAGGTACATGTTTATCGAGACTATCCGCACCGATGATGACTCCACATGGATGGGTGGTGGTCTGACGCGGGAAGTCCTCGACTTTCATCGCAATATCTACCATTTTCTTGACTTGAGGGTCAGAATTATACATTTCTACCAACTCGGGTACAGCATACACTGTACCGAAGTCTTTATCTCCTTCTTTAGGAATGTGGAAACCAAAAGCCTTAGGTAGTATAGGGCTCTTATAATTAGGTATATTTTTCGTGATTTTATCGCAGATAGAGTAAGGTACGCGCATGACTCTACCTACGTCTTTTACTGCATTTTTTGCTTTCATAGAACCGAAAGCAATGATATGTGCAACCCTGTCATCGCCATATTTTTGTCTGACATAATCTATGACTTCATCTCGTCTATTATCTTGGAAGTCGACATCGAAGTCGGGAGCGGACACACGCTCAGGGTTTAAGAAACGCTCGAAGAATAGTTCGAATTTCAATGGGTCGATATTAGTTATACCCATAGAGTAGGCTACTAGCGAACCGGCACCCGAGCCACGGCCTGGACCGACCGCGATGCCCATATTTCGTGCAGCATTGATATAATCCCATACGATTAAGAAGTATTCAATAAACCCCTGTTTTTCTATAATACCAATCTCAGTATCTAATCTTTCACGGATTTCATCAGTGTATTCGCCATATTTCTGTTTGATCCCTTGGTCGACTAGATTCAATAAGTATTCTTTAGGAGTGTTGCCGACTTTGTCATTATATCCACCTTCAGGCACATATTTAGGGAACATATAATGACCATACACGAACGAATAATTGCATTTATTAGCGATTTCAATCGTGGTGTCAAGAGCTTCTTCATCGTTCGGCAAACCTTCTAACATCTGGTCATAAGTCTTGAAATAAAGCTCATCTGTAGGGAATTTTAATCTATCTGGGTCATCTACGAATTTTTGCATAGACACACACATCAAAACATCTTGCATTTCAGCATCTTCTTTGTATAGATAGTGTACATCATTAGTCGCCACTAGTTTAACCCCGAACTTTTTTGAATATTCTCTTAGTTTTTCGTTCACTATCTCTTGCTCGGCTATGCCATTGTGCTGAATTTCGAGATAAAAATCTTCGCCGAACACACCTTTAAACCATTGAATGAGAGCTTCCGCCTTGTCGTATTCTTCAGCGAGAATGTGAGATGGTATATCTCCTGCTAGGCAGGCAGAGAGACAGATTAAACCTTCGTGATGTTTTTCTAGCGTTTTATAGTCAATTCTAGGTTTATAATAGAAACCATCTCTGAATGCAATAGTATTTAACATGCTTAAATTTTTATATCCCGTCTCATCTTTTGCAAGAATTATTAGATGAGCACGCTTTTGTTTACCGGTTTTCACTGTCAAATCATCCGCCACATAAAATTCAGTGCCGAAAATTGGTTTAATTCCGGCATCAGTACACGCATCGAAAAATCTGGTAGCAGCATACATGTTACCATGGTCGGTCATGGCGACTGCGGGCATACCATATTCTTTCGCTATTTTTACCATCTTTTTTATTCTAGCTGCACCGTCTAGAAGCGAGAATTCAGTATGGACATGTAGATGTACAAATGGCTTCATTATTTATCTCCTTTCAAAGTCTTGTAAATGTTGATTATTTTATCTAAACGATACTTGATACCGGCTCTAGTTATGTTGATATTTAGAATCTGTCGTAAATCATTCAGAGATATGTCAGGATTCGCTATTCTTGCTAGCGCAACTTCTTTCAAACTTTCATCTAATGTATCAAAATAATCATTATCCATTAAGTAGGTAATAGCGTTTAATTGTGCATTACTAGCATTAAGTGTTTTGTCTAGGTTTGACTCGAAACAGTTGTTTTGTCTATTGACAGAATTTCTCAATTCACGTATGGCTAGAGTGTTTTGAATATCTAATGCGACATTAGATGCTCCCAATAATACCATGATGTCGCAGATGGTATTGCTATTTTTAGTATAAAGAATAACACTATTCGGTCTAATATTGGTTTTTAATTCTAAATTGAAAGTTCGTAGTAGGTTAATGGTTAAATCTTTTAGTTCGTTATTTAATATAAATTCGAGATTATATCCTTTGGAGTTGGCTGATTGGTCATTATTATAAAAGAATCTACCATTTATCAGAAAAATTGTCTGAAGCAAGGTCAACTTGTCATTTTCATCTACAAAAGTAGAGAAATCAAAATTTAATTCCCTGTCAATACCGCAATCTAGCAAAATAGAGTAGATGTCTCCACTTAGTTGCAAAAAATCATCCCATCTATTTTCTTCAATATATGGGTAAAAATTATGTACGATACGTTCGGCTTTATCTAAAATTTCGCTTTTTGATTTTATAGTTATAGTTGAATTTATAGTATCTATTAAGGCTTCGCAATAGAGTAGAATGCTAAAAAATGCATGACTGCGGCTGTTATTGTCTGGTATAGATGATAGTATCAGTTGCTTGCAGTCTGGCATTAGTTAACTCCTTTTCTTTCGTTTGGCTTTTTTTAGAGTAGGTATGTTGTTATAATTAACTACAGCACTCTCTGGTATACGCAATCTAAGGATGGCTTGCAGTCCAAGATGACAGTCTCCGACTCTGTATGGTCTATGAGCGTCACTTGATAACACAAACTTGCATCCCATTTTATAGCAAGTCATAATTTCGCTGTCTGACATGCCTAGGCGTTTGCCATTGAGTTCGATTAAAGTATTAGTCTCTTTTGCCACTCGTGCCACTTTCTCTACATCTACCTTACAGGCGTGATTGAGATGAGTGATTATATCAATATCATACTTTCTCATAGCATTTATGTAGGCATTAGTATTCTTCTCTAATTGCTTTTTGCTAGTATGATGAAATATTTCACACATTACATTTTTGTTGATAAATCTTATGCGTTCACGCTTGCTATTAGATGAAACAAAACGATGAAAACCGCATAAAATAATGTCCAAGTTTTTGTAATCGTCTTCTACAATGTCGATATCTCCTTGGCTAGAGATGATATTGGCTTCTACGCCTAGCAAAACATCAATAGGGTAACGCTCTTTCGCATCCTCTATATCTTTTCTTAAATTTGGTACATCTATACGTCTAATACCATACATTTTTTGATTGAAACCATGGTCGGTGATAGCGATCTGGCGCAATCCTTTTTCGTATGCTACGCGGACATTTTCTTCAACAGTACCTTTTCCATGACCATTTCTTGAATATTTAGTATGGGTATGATAGTCAGCCAAGAGTGCCATAATTCTCCTTTTAACTACAGATTTGACTGTAAAGTAAATTAAATTATATACTTAGTATTATAACACTCTTATATAAATAAATCAACGAATTAAAATATCAGTCTAAAAATTTTTTATGGTTTAACATATTCAATCTCTTCTTTTAAGTCCACATTAGTGGCGTTAATAACTTTTTGTTTAATGAAATTTATCAATTTTAATACATCTCTACTGGTAGCATTATTGGTATTAATGATGAATCCGGCGTGCTTTTTAGAGATCTCTGCATTTCCGAATCTTGTTTCTTTTAATCCTAATTCATCTATCACTTTGGCAGGTATAATTTCACATCGCTTGAAAATACTTCCGGCACTGGGGTAGTCGAGTGGTTGTGTCGTAGTTTTTTTTGTTATAGCTTCCTTTATATTGTTGTTTATTTCTTTGTTTGTTCCGTGCTTTAACTGTAGTTTTATTCGAGTTATTATATAATTTCCATCTTTGAATATACTGTCGCGATAATTAAATTTACAATCAATATTTTTTAATCTTATTTTAATTTCAAGCGCATTTATGTCAAAGCATTCAACCCACACTGTCAATTCAGAGATTGAGACATTGAATGCTCCCAAATTATTAATCATAGCTCCGCCCAAGGTAGAAGGTATACCTGCAAGGGCTTCTAGGCCATTTAGTTGATGCTGTTTGCATTTTGCTATTATACTAGAGACCAATACACCGCTATCAGCATAGATATAGTTATCTTTAATCAATATCTTGTCGCTTTTATTTACAATTATGACTCCGTTATAACCAGCATCATCAAATAGAATATTAGCTCCTAGACCTATGATTTTAAACTTAATATTGAGTACTTTACATATATAACATACTATTAGTAGTGTATCTGTATCGTGTATAATAAAAAGATGTTTAGCACAACCGCCTATGCGAAATGTACAGAACTCTTTTAAATTAGCATTATTTATATACTCTATAGATTTTGTTTTCTTACTCAAATACTTTTGGAACATAGCAGTTAAATATGGCGTCCTCCATATCATTATATATTCCATCTGTATAAAGTTTGATGTATTTTGATGAGAAGAGCGAATATTCGTATAGAGAGTTTTGATTTTTGTCGTTAAGCGCATACGCACAAAATTTATCTATAATATTATCATGTGTAGTTACTCCGAGATACTGAATTAAATCGGTGTAACTATCGACAGGTGATATCATCGCATTTTTTCTACCTAATTTATTTAAATTATTCACACGGAATACATCTCTTCCAGTACCTAGTAGGCTCACATCTTTTTTATGAACGAAATCTTTGTATGCCTCGTATTGACTCTCGATTTCTATAGGAGTTGTGTTCATATCTTTATACACATTTTCTGGTCGTGTAAATCCGTTTGTGCCACAATGAAAATTTTCAATTCCTTTACCATTAGTTATCAGAGCATAACCACTAGCGATATAAGGAAGAGCATATAGACTCCCATTGAAAGTCGCCGATTCTAATAGTTCATCTCGTATGTTATATGTATTTTCAAATGGTTGCAATTTGTTAATTAATGTTTTTCCGACTCCAAAGCCAAATGAGATTATATGAGGGATAGAACTGACGAGTTCTTGCTCTAATTGCTCAGGCGAAATAGTTTTTACCATTAATAAAACTCCGGCATGTTCTTTTTCTATAGTTCTCGCGATAGAGTTGAGATAACTTATTCTCGATTTACCTCCACCTTCGAATGTTTCGATATGCCAAATAGTATATATTTTGCTATCAATAGTTGGCTCTTTATATATTTCATAATCTCTAGCCGTTTTTATAGAAAATAATGGTACAAATATTACTACACCAATAAGTAAGCATATATTAAATATTTTAAATATGATTTTCTTTTTCATATGTCATTATATTAAATAGCAGTTCAAATTATTTTCAATCTAATATTTTTGTGGTATAATAATATTATGGATATTATCTTAGATAAGGTAAAAAGACTTCCTAATGACGCAGGCGTGTATATAATGAAAGATAAGGATGAGAATGTCATCTATGTCGGCAAAGCTAAAAATCTAAAGAAGCGCGTGAGTCAATATTTTTTGCGTAAACAAGAACATATCAAAGTACGAAATATGGTCAGCAATGTGGTAGATTTTGATTTCTTCATAGTTAATGATGAGATAGAGGCTTTGGCATTAGAAAATAATCTTATTAAAAAATATAAACCTTATTATAATATACTATTAAAAGATAGTAAGACATACGCTTATATTAAAATTAATATGAAAGAGGATTATCCGTATTTTTCAATCAGTCGTAGACTAAACAAAAATGATAAATATTTTGGACCATACATGGCAGGAGTTAGTGCAAAAGAAGTGTTATCTATTATGGATTATGCTTTTGCTCTTCGTAAATGTCGGTTTCCGTTATCAGAGAGCAAAAAGGCTATCAAGCCATGTTTATTCAAACAGATGCACATGTGTTCCGCACCATGCAATAAGGAAATAAGTCGCACTGAGTACATGGAAATAGTTAATGAAGCTATTAAATTTCTTAAAGGCGACACCAAGAAGGTAGAGAAGATATTATTAGAGAAAATGGAGATAGCGTCTAATAATGAAAATTATGAGACAGCCTTACTTCTTCGAGACAGATTGCGAATGCTAGATAAAATGAAATCGAAAGTTATCACAAGCCTGAGTTCACTGGTTGATTATGACGTGTTCAGTCTTACGACTAGTGGAGAATTCTCTAGTATGTGTGTTTTAGTGATTCGTGGTGGCAAGTTACAGGGAGTGCAGACGTTTGATATATTAAATTTTTTATCCGAGAATGAGGCTTATACCCAGTTTATTATGCAATATTATAGTTCACATCCACTAAATGTAGATGAAATCATTATGCCCAATATAGATACTGATGAGATAGAGTTATTCTTATTGGACAAAGCCAATAAGAAAATCACAGTTACCAAACCATTGATTGATAGTGTGAAATATAAATTACTTGAGATGGCACAGAAGAATGCACAGGCACATATAGAGAAGAATTTAGATAAAAATATTAAGCAGGTCAATGCTAGCATAGGGGCGATTAGGCAGTTAAAAAAAGACTTATCTTTGAAACATGAACCCAAGCGAATAGAGTGCTACGATATTTCGCACACCTACGGCACATATACTGTAGCCAGTATGGTAGTGATACAGAACGGAGAGAAAGTACCCAAAATGTATCGTAAATTTAAGATAGAGACAGTAGACTTTATTGACGATTTTGCGTCCATGCGTGAGGTTCTGACCAGGCGAATGGAAAAACTTAATAGTGATGATATGAGTTTTAGTTCAATGCCTGATTTGATAGTGATAGATGGAGGAAAGGGACAACTCGGTATTGCTGTTGAAGTGTTGGAAAAATATCATTATCCTAATGATTTGATTAGTTTGGCTAAGAGAGAGGAAGAAGTATTCAAACCTCACGAGTCCAAGCCATATATTTTACAGAAGGGTAGCTATTCATTGAGACTTGTCCAATTAGCTCGAGACGAGGCACATAGATTTGCGATTACTTTCAATCGTTCTCTTAGAGCCAAAGGTATGTATAAAGGTGGATTAGAGAGTATATCTGGTGTAGGTCCGTCGACTAGAAGAGCGCTTTTAAGCAAATTTCGAACTATAGAAAATATACGAAATGCTACATTAGAAGAGTTAGAGAATACCAAAGGTATTACTAAACCAACTGCAAATAAAATATATAATCATTTCAAATTAAAATCAAAATAAAATGATAATACTAAACTTAAATGAGGCAATATAGCTTCATTTTTATTTGCTATATATTTTAATTTGAAAGGTTAGAGTAAATATAATAAAAATTTTTTCATAAATATTTATATTAATTATCGTATTAATTTGTCAAAGTAGGTAAAATAATAGTATGTTTTCACCAAGTGGCACATATTCCGCAGTGGGAGTATTCAGTACGACACACATTATATCTATATTTGTGTGCTTTGGTTTCATTGCTCTTGCCGTATTTTTATCTAGGGAAATGACCAAGGATGAATATTTTAAATTATTAAAAGTATTTTCGATAATTGTTTCATGCTTAGAACTTATTAAAATAATATGGAGCTGGTCAATGGGTTATTTTGATTTAACCAGTTGGGTACCATTGTGGCTATGTTCGCTTTTTATATATTCCTTATGGTTTACATGGTTTAAAAGTAAGTTTATAAGAGAACTTGGCTTGTCATATATTGCCATAGCTTGTATTGTGGGCGGAGTAGCGTTTATTATTTCTCCTTCAACATCGTTTGTACTATTTCCAATATTTCACTATCAATGTATTCACAGTATGATATTTCATTCAATAATGATTTATTGTGGAATTATGATGTTCGTAACTCGTTCCTTTAGCTTGAATTGGAAAGTAGTGCGCAATTATAGCGAATTCTGCATTATTTTCATTGTATTTGCTCTGATACTGGATCTTACTAGAGACTCAAATCTTATGTTTTTAATGAATCCTAATGGTATACCAGTATCATTCTTGAAAGATATACATTCTTTCTCTAAAGCGGTTTATACTTCACTGGTTATAGTTTTCTATTTGGTAATTGGCCCTATAGTGCTAGGTATTGATAGATTATGTTTGCGCTTGAATAAGTTTAAGAAAAAAGAAAATATGGAACAAACCTTTTCAGTATTCAAGACAGAAAGTTTGTTTCAAGATGGGGAAGATATTATTGTTACAAACCCTCTAATTGATGTAAATGACGAAAGTTATGAAGAATAAAGACTATCAAAATTAGCACTCTACATAAAAGATTGCTAATTTTTTTGATTTTTTATGCAAAAATAGTTGACAATGGGGAATAATAGTGATATATTTAGTTAAAGGTCAAAGAAAGTCAAATAGTCTTTGAATAACAAAAGGAGGCGAAGAGTGAATAAAAGTGTCAGTGATATTATCGAAGAGTTCATCATGTCGAGTTTAGATACCGATGATTTCATAGAGTTGTCGAGAAATGACCTAGCCAAATTCTTTTCATGCGTTCCTAGCCAGATTAATTATGTATTGAACACTAGATTTACGATTAATCGTGGATTTCTGGTTGAGAGTCAGCGAGGAGGTAGCGGGTATATCAAGGTTACACGAGTTCAGGATAATAATGACAACTTTTTAAATAATGCCTTGAGACTCACGACCGAGCCATTGACATTTACTGAGGCCAATCATTTATTAGAGCAGATGGAGAGTAGAGCTTTACTTACCGAGCGTGAGAGCGAACTATTAAAAGCTACAATTAGTAGCAAAGCACTAAATAATCCTATAAATATTGATAATAAACTACGCAGTAGCATACTTAATAGGGTTATAATAGAATTGATAAAAGGAGTATAATTATGAATTGTGATAAATGTGGGAAACCAAGTGTCTACCATTCAACACTAATAGTGAATGGTGTGAGTCAGACTACTAATTTATGTCGTGACTGTGCTATTAAGGAAGGAGTATTCACGACTGAGCCAACAAGTTTATTTGATGATATGTTTTCAGCTTTTGCGGATTTCTTACCATTTGAAAAGGTCGCAGATGTAAACTGTCCGGTTTGCAAGACTTCACTTAGAGAGTTTAAGAACACCAATAGATTAGGCTGTCCTAATTGTTATGAAGCTTTTAGGGATGAGGTTAGTGCTATCATCAAACGTATAGCACCATATAGTATGCACAAACAAGAAGGATTGAAAGACCTAATTAATAAAAAAGAATCGAAACCTGTTAGCAAACAGGATAAAATCACAGCACTTCGAGAAGAGATGAAAATAGCAGTGAGAGAAGAGAGATACGAAGATGCGGCTAAGCTCAAGAAAAAAATTCAAAAATTGGAGAGTGAAAATGAATAATGTGGTTTTTACAAAAGTAAGCTTCTTTAGAAATTTAAAAGACTATAAATTTGTACCGAAACTTACAGATGAGAAAAAAGCGGAGATAATAGAGAAAATTGACGCTAGTTTAGATAAAGAGCTTTTAAAACTAGATATGAATAACTTAGATTCCAAGACGAGAGACTATCTGGTATCCAATGAATTATTAAATACAGCTTCTAGCACTATGTTTATCTCGAAGGATAATGTTGTTATTAGCCTATTTAATGGAGAACATCTGACAATAACCGCTTCAAATATTGGGTATGATGAATCAGTATATTTAAAGGCTAAGACACTAGTTGACATTCTATCTAATAAAATATCAATGGCATACAATGACACTTATGGATATCTGATGAGTGATATTGCAAAAGTGGGTTCAGGTTTGAAACTAGAGTGTCAAATTAATCTTCACGCCATTAATACGATAGGGAAGATTAATCAGGTCAAGCAAAATATCAAGAATTTAGGTTTCAATTTAAAAGATAAGTCAAAAGATATATATTCACTTTCTACCATATGTAACTTAGGTATTAGCAGTATCGAACTGGCAAAAGAGTTTGAGAAGATGATAAATAAATTACAAGATTTAGAGCTTGAGAGTGCTAAATTGCTCGCTAGCACCAATAACGATGAACTACTAGACAAGGTTCAACGCAGTCTAGCAATATTAGGCTCAGCACATATTATGGATTACCAAGAACTAAGTATGCACATATCTAATCTCAGATTAGGGCTAAATCTAGGATATATAGATTTACCATTAGATAGTATCATCAAGTTAGAAGAGAAAGTACGAGTTAAAAATTCAGATTTTGTTACCAAGAGCGAATTAATATCACTCGCTGATAGTGTGGCAAAAATCATAAAAGGAGAATAATATGTACAATTTAACAGATTCAGCCAATAGAATTATGCAGTTAGCGTCACAATTCGCCGCTAACTATGGCAATACTCTCGGCACAGAGCATGTATTATATGCTCTCACAAAAGTAGAGAGCAAGTCCAAGAAATTACTTAATTCGTATCGTGTTGAGAGTGATATAATAAAAGAAGTATTAGATAATGTTTCAAACAAATTGCCTTCTAATAATGTAGAATTGACTCCGCGTACCAAAGAGATGTTGATGATAGCAGGCAGTGTAGCGAGAAAGACTCGCAGTGCGTATGTAACTCCAGAGCATATTTTAGTATCATTACTTAGTCAAGATGATAGTTTCGCTATCAATATTCTTTCTAGCGTATTGAAGCTTAATGTTTATGAACTTAGGAATCGTGCTATCGGTCTAATTAATGTCGTGAATAATTTAAACCAGAATATGAAATCGAGTTTCAACACAGATGGCTTTGTTCAAGTCGGCACTATGAATAAAGACAATGCAAAGAAACAGGACACATATACCAGTGAACTACCGCAAGAATTATTAGATATGGGTAGCGATTTGACATTGAGAGCTAAAAATGGCAAAATTGACCCAATCATAGGTAGAGACTCCGAGATAGAGCGAATGATAGAGATTTTGTGTAGAAAAACCAAAAATAATCCAGTATTAATCGGAGAGGCTGGTGTAGGTAAGACAGCAGTCGTGGAGGGATTAGCTAGACGAATAGTGGCGGGAGATGTTCCTGCTCTACTAAAAAACAAAACGATATATAGCCTAGACATCGGAGGATTGATGGCTGGCACTAAATATCGCGGTAGCATGGAAGAGAAATTAAAGAATGTGATAGAGTTGATAACTACTAGTAGCAACATTATAGTTTTTATAGACGAAATTCATACTTTAGCTCAAGTAGGTAGTGACAAGGGCGAGACTAATCCAGCCGATATGTTGAAGCCATACCTTGCCCGTGGCGAAATGCAGACTATAGGTGCTACTACTACAGATGAGTATAGAAAGTATATTGAGAAAGATAAGGCACTCGAGCGTCGATTCCAGCCTATAACTGTTGATCCTCCTACAGTCGAGCAGACCATTGAGATATTGAAAGGTCTAAAAGAATCTTACGAGAATTTCCATAATGTGAAGATTTCAGACGAAGCAATCAGTGCTGCTGCTACCTTGTCAGATAGATACATTCAAGATAGGAGCCTACCTGATAAAGCAATAGACCTTATTGATGAAGCATCTAGTAGGGCGAAAGTGAAGACAGACTACGAGCCGGAAGAGATTAAGGTGATGAAGACCAAACTTAATCAACTTGAGATGGAAAAAGATAGTGCGGTAGAGAATGAAGATTTTGAGCGTGCAGGTAAACTTAGAGATCAAATATCAAAATTAAGAGACGAAATAGAGCGACAAAAAACACTTCCTGCTGTAAAGGATAAAGTCGCTAGTATCGACGAACACGATGTGGCAGAAGTAGTGAGCAAATGGACGAACATTCCGCTTACTAAATTAACCGAAGGTGAAGCGGAGAAATTATTAAATCTCGAGAAAACACTAATGTTGCGAGTTAAAGGTCAAGACGAAGCAGTGGAGAAAGTGGCGAAAGCTATCAGACGTAGCCGAATAGGTGTGCGTGATCCTAAACGCCCAATAGGCAGTTTCTTGTTCCTTGGTTCTACGGGTGTAGGTAAGACAGAGTTGAGTAAAGCTCTTGCCGAGGCTCTATTCGATGATGAGAATAAGATTATTCGTCTAGACATGAGTGAATTTATGGAGGCTCATAGTATATCTAAGCTTATTGGAAGCCCACCGGGATATGTCGGCTTTGATGATGGTGGACAGTTGACCGAGCAAGTGAGACGCAAGCCATATAGCGTAGTGTTATTCGATGAGATAGAGAAAGCTCATCCAGAAGTATTCAATATGTTACTTCAGATTTTAGATGATGGTAGACTCACAGACAGCCATGGTAAAGTTGTTAGTTTTAAAAATACTATTATAATACTGACATCTAATATAGGTAGCGACAAGATTAATAAATCTAATGTTGACCTAGGATTCCATGATAATAAATCGGTAGACAAAACAAATTTAATGATGAGCGAATTGAAGAAATATTTTAAACCAGAATTAATCAATCGTATAGATAATATTGTAATTTTCAATAAATTGTCAGCACAAGTACTAAAAGATATTGCAAAAAAGATGTTGGCAGACCTTAATAAGAATTTAAAGGCTAGCGAAATTGAATTAAAATTCACGACTGCTACTCTCAATTTCTTAGTGAAGAATGGCACTAATGATGACTTCGGCGCGAGACCACTTCGTAGACTGATTACCAATAAAATAGAAGATGAATTAGCAGACAAAATCTTGCGTGGCGAGATTAAATCAGGAGATAAAGTGCTGGTGGATCATAAAGATAGCAAACTAATCTTCTTAACTAAAGCTGATGAAAAAGAATAGGTTAGACCTATTCTTTTTTTTCTTTCACACTGCCATTAGATACATAGATTTTTTTATAATTAAAATATATATCAGAGATATTTTCATCAATTTCACTTGCGATAATTATAGAATTTTTTTCTAATTCATTAATTATATTCTTTGCTAGTTCATGATATTGTCTATCTAGGTTTTGATAGAAATTCTCGAGTAAGACATATTTAGGATGACGAACTAATGAGCGAACTAAGCAGATTATTTTTTTCTCGGATTCTGACAAGTTTTTTATTTTTTTATTATATTTATCTAATTTAAATTGATTAATTATATTATTTATAAGTACTTCTGCCTGATTTTTTTTTATTTTTCTTATTTTTAATGGATAATAGAGATTGTAAAATAAGTTTTTATTTTCGAATAAATACACTTCTTTGGGGATGAAAGTCAGATTCAAATCGCGATCTTTGAGATTTTTTATATCTTGGTCATCTATTAGTATTTGTCCTAAATATTTTTTATCAAATTTACAAAGCAAACGAAATATAGCAAAAATACCACTATCAACTTCTCCTACAAATAGAGTGTTGTTATCTATAGTGATATTGCTATCGAATAGCGAGTAGTATTCTTTAATGTATTTTATTGATACACTTTTAAATTCTATCATGTAGATATATTATCATAATTTGTAAAGAATGAAAAGCATATTTAGAAGTTAATATATCCCGCTCCTTCAATATCGATATCTCCAGTAATCTTTGTGCAATGAGAGAGAAGGAATGACTTGATATCGTTGTTAGTCATATCTGGCCATTTGGATTTTATTATAGCACATATACCTGCAACTATTGGTGTAGCCACGCTAGTGCCACTCATCTGAGTATATGGGCTTAGTCGATTATTACAGGCGGTTATATCTACCGCAGGAGCGATTAGGTCTGGTTTGTGTCCATAAATAGTGGGACCTCTGCTACTAAAATCTGCCACTGTCATATTGCTAATATCCAATGCACCCACAGTGATAATATTAGGATTATTACCGGGAGACTTGATAGTGTTTTTATCTGGACCACTATTACCAGCCGCAGCGACTACCGTTATACCGCGTTTCCATAATGCTTCAGCACCATTCGATAATGGGTCAGATTCGTTGATTACATCGGCACCTAGACTTAGACAGACTACACTGATTTTATATGCTTTATGATTTTCATACACCCACTGCATAGCGTCAAGTATTACATTACTATTGCTGTCTCCTTTGCTACTGAGAGCTTTGATAGATATAATATTAGCGAGTGTGGCTATGCCTTTGTTATTAGGATTGATTATTCCGTTACCGCAACCAATACCTGCTACGAAAGTTCCATGACCGTTGTCATCATAAGGTTCATTTTTTTTATCTATCAGGTCGATGAATTTTATAATTCTAGAAGTAGGGAATAGGAAATCAAAATGAGGATATATTCCAGTGTCAATGAAACATATAGTCTGATTTTGCCCAAAATATTTTCCTTCTGTCAAGTTATCTAATTTAATTATGTCTCTTTCACTTGATTCAGCTAGCACTTTAGGATTAGAGTATATAAATTCAACATGCGATTGATTAGATAGTATATTTATATCCATACCATCTGCGTTAAGGTAAAAACAGTTGGCGAATCGGTATGGCACATATTGATAATTATTGCTATCTAGAAATTTTTTGGTAGAATTGAAGTCATTAGCAAAAATAATCACATTTTGGCTGTGATTACTTTCTAATACTGTCACATTTTTTAATATGTCAATACTAATCTTATTTTTGTTCATTGATGGCGTTCACCAGTGAATTTAACATTTGTTTTTGCTCATCATTTAAAAAAGGAGCAAGCGTTGTTTTCAGATTATTAAGACTAGTATAATCTAATTTTCCTTCTCTCTTTAGTTTACTCGCTTCATTGAAAAGATTAGACATCAATTCGTTATTATCCATATCTTTGTATTTATTAAGTATATCTTGATATTCGTCCGCTTGTTTAGGATTATCTTTTATTACATTCTCATTATCTTTTGCAAAGCTTTTGAAATCTCTTGGCATAATCACCTCGTATTTTACTATGATTAAAATTCGTAATATGTGACAAATTTAATTAGTCTGCATACATATTAATATGGAATTTGAAGATAGTAGGAATGCTCTATTTTGTGAGCCAAACGCATACATACAGAAATGTGATAGTGAAGTCTGTCATCCGAAAAAAGTGATATTTCAAGAACCGTATGAGAACTTGCCCAATTTTTATTTAGACAATAATTTCAAAAAGGGTCAGTGCGACTGTATACCTAAAAAACACCATATTAGAGAGGAAGAAAAACATTCTGCACCTCCCCCAAAATCAAACACGCCAAATTTTGACCTAAAATCAATGTTGCCTTTATTGAGCGGACTATTAGGCAAAGGTGGTGGCGGTAATATGACAAACTTGATATCAATGTTAGGTAACAACACTCAAACCGAGACTGGCTTGAATGGTGGCTTTAATATGCAAAATATTATATCTACATTGACTAGCAATCCCGAGATGATGACAGGAGTACTTAAGATGTTTAAAGGAGGCGGACTCGGTGGTTTGTTTCAAAAAAAATCATCTCCAAAAGTAGAGATGAAATCCTCGGATATCTGCATTAAAAATTATACTAGAGTAGATTAGTCTAATACATGTTTTATGCCTTTTTTCTCACTTCTCTTATAGAGAACTATTTTTCGACCAATCACGGTCACGACTTCGCTACCTAATTTCACTGCCATTTCAGTTAGCTCAAATTCACTAGGAAGAGGAGCATTCTCCTGCATACTGATTTTGATGAGTTCGTGATTAAATAATTCTTCTTCAATTTGTTTAAGTACATTCTCGCTAAATCCATCTTTACCCACCCAAACTATAGGTTTTAATTTACTAGCGAGACTCCTTAACTCAATTCTTTGTTTTTTGTCTATCATTTTTACTCCTTAAAAATATATCTCATACTGCAAACTACCGAATATCACAGTATCGCCGTCGACTACACCTGCTTCTTTTAGTTTGTCCATAATTCCGTCTTTTTCTAGTCGTAGTTGGAAGTAGGCAAGCGAGCGTGAGTCATTAAATACTATTCCGCGTTGTAGGTTATTTAGGTATCCACCGGATAGTTCATATACATGTGGCTCTAGTTTATCAATTTTAATAGATGTAGTATCTCGCTTGATTAATTCAGTCTGCTCTATAGGCATAGGCTCAGATTTAGGTAGAGTAGAGAGCTTAGCATACACTTTTTTTATTAGATCATCCACATTTTTTCTAGAAATAGAGCTAATAGGTACAATTTCTACCTTATCTTTCACATTGCTACGAAAATAATTTATTTTTTCATCAATATTATCAATTAGGTCAAGTTTAGTGAATACTACTATTTGTGGTAGTTTAGATAATCTTTCATTATATTTTTTTAATTCTTTATTAATAGTCTTGTAGTCGTCTACTATATCATTTCCATAGTATCCAGAAGCGTCGATTACATGCACGACTAGTCTCGTACGCTCAATGTGAGCTAAAAATTCATGACCAAGCCCCGCACCTTCGCTTGCTCCGTCAATAAGTCCGGGTATATCTGCTACGACGAAACTATCATCATAGATTTTCACAACTCCCAAATTTGGACTAAGAGTAGTGAACTCATAGTCCGCTATCTTTGGTTTCGCATTTGTAATCACGCTAAGAAGAGTGGATTTACCTACATTAGGTTTACCGACTAAAGCAACATCTGCTATGGTTTTTAATTCCAAAACTACTTTATAATAATCAGTAGTTTCGCCCAGCTGACTAAACCTAGGAGATTGACGAGTAGGGGATTTGAAAAAATTGTTTCCTTTTCCTCCGCGACCACCGGGTAATGCTAGATAGGTCTGTCCATCTTCATACATGTCAGCAAGTATCTGATGAGTGCTGGCATCTTTAATGACTGTACCGCAAGGAACTTTGATATATATATCTTTGCCATTCTTTCCGTTTTGTAACTTGCCGAGTCCGCCAGTACCATTTTCAGCCTCAAATTTTTTTACATATTGGAAATCTATAAGTGTATTTTTGTTTTTATCAGCTACAAAAAATACAGATCCACCATTACCGCCGTCTCCGCCGTCTGGGCCTCCTTTTTCTACATATTTTTCTCTATGGAAACTCACTTTTCCACTACCACCATTACCGGATTTGATAGTAATGGTTACTTTATCTAAATTCATATTTACCCCTTAATAGTGGATTACATACTTTCTTCATTTTGCTTTTGGTCATTTTTTTCTTTATTTAAAGCGTTGACTATTGTATCATACATTTCTTGTTCGGTCATGTATCGATTGAGAGTGACTGGAATAGTTAATTCAGACTCTTTACTATATGATATCACTTGAGTATTAAATTTGACTGCACAATTTTGCATTTCTAAAGTGATTTCTTCCATTTCTTCATGCTTTTTAAAGTAATTTTTAACAGCTGCTACAATTTGTGCTACTGTCATATTTTTTGCGGTTAATGTATCTTTCATTTTTTCTCCTTAAAATTTTTATTATATTTACAATAGACCTTTAATTTGCAATTCTCGCATATTGGTTTAATGGCTTTACACTGCTCTCTACCGAACCATATCATCTGATGATGAAATTTCGTTCGCCTAATTTCAGGCACGATTTTAAGTAGATTCATTTCGCATGTGGTAGGAGTAGAGTTATCAGCTGCTAATCCGAGTCGCTTTGACACACGATGTACATGAGTATCTACAGCGATAGTTTGTCCACCAAAGGCATTTCCTATCACAACATTTGCTGTTTTTCTACCTACGCCTCTAAGTGTGGTTAGTTCGTCCATTGTGCGAGGTACATTACTATTAAATTTTTCTATCAAATCATGGCTAGTCTCAAGTATTGCTTTGGATTTTGCATTATAGAAACCGCACGGATAGATGATTTCTTTTAGTCTTTTTTCGCCTAATGCTAACATCTTTTCAGGTGTATTTGCGAGTTTAAATAAGTCCTGTGTAACAATATTTACCCGCTTATCAGTACATTGAGCAGATAGCATGACGGCGATTAAAAGTTCGTAAGGTGTACTAAAATTTAAAGCACACTCAGGAGATGGGTACAATTCGTCTAAACATTCAAAGATATGCTCAATATTTTTCACTAAAATATAATAGCATAATATATACTTTTAGTCAATATATAAGAGATAAAATAATTAAATTATACGCTCGACTTGTTCAAACCCTCCTGCGCGGTTGATTGTGAACATGCCTAAAAACCCATCTACATTTGATTGTTGTAGTATTGTCTTTATCATGCCCAGTTCGCGATAATCCGCCTTAATACTCAGACCGCAACTAATAGATACCGAGCGTGGAGTATTAATTATCATAGTATTAATGTTATATTGACGAAGTAGTTTATTGAAAGAATATAAACTATTTCTTGACTTAAATGCTAAAATTAAAAATCTCATATTTTCCTCGTAAGTTTAACGGATTAAAATAATCCTATAACACCTTATTCAAAAATGTCATATTGTGTTATATGATATACTTAGATAATGCAGCGACGAGCTATTATAAGCCCGATATAGTTAAAAAATCTCTGATCAACGCGCTCAATTCTCTTACAGCGAATCCGGGTAGGAGCGGACATACAGCTTCGGTAAAAATTGCGGAGGTAATATTTGATACTAGAGAGAAAATTAAAGATTTTTTTAAAGCAAAAGATTATGGAGTTGTATTTACGAAGAATTGTACTGAAGCTTTAAATCTTGCTATTTTTGGCATCTTAAAAGCAGGAGACCATGTAATCACTACAAAATATGAACACAATTCAGTATTAAGACCGCTAGAGAAATTAAAAGAATTAGGCGTTGAAGTCAGCATTCTAGATTGCGCACTAAGCGATGTGGCGAATAGTATTACGAATAAGATAAAAGATAATACTCGATTGATAGTTACCACATGTATTTCCAATGTGACAGGAGAGATTTGCGATATAAAAGCAGTAGGTAAAATTTGTCGAGATAAAAATATTATATATTTAGTGGATGGCGCGCAGGGAGCAGGGCATATTGATATAGACTTGCAATTAAGTAATGTAGACATATTTGCATTCGCAGGACATAAAGGACTGTTATCTATTACTGGTGTTGGCGGTTTGATAATAAGAGATGGTATTAATATAATGCCATTGACATATGGAGGTACGGGTACAGAAAGCGAAAACTTAGCTCAGCCAAACTCGATACCAGAAGGATTAGAGGCAGGAACATTACCTTCACTGGCAATAGTCAGTCTGAATGCAGGAGTTGATTTTATAAGAAAAAATTTTGAAATTATTAAAAAAGTAGAGCAAAAACTCACTATTTATCTAATAAATGAACTAAAAAAATTAGATTTTATCAATTTATATTCAAATGAGAATTCACTTAATGTTATTAGCTTTAATATTAAAACTTTGGACTCATCTCTCGTTGCTGACCTATTAAATGAAAGATATAGGATATGTGTTCGCTCGGGCTTGCATTGCGCTCCGCTTATTCATTCTAGTTTGGGTACAGTTGAGACAGGAGCTGTGCGTGTTAGTGTTGATTTCAACAATACTAGAGACGAGATTGACTATCTCATACATGCTGTAAAAGACATCGCTAAGATGAAAATTTAGGTATTAGTTTACAAATCAAACTAAATATTAGAAATACACTTCCGAATATTAGATAATAATAATGGTAAGGCAAAATAATACTACTAAATATCAAGACCAATCCGCACAGAAAATATGCTTTAGATTTTTGTGGCAAAAAGAGATTTTTGGCTATATCTTGTATGCTTAATTTTGTCACACTTGAATTGATAATATTTGTATCAGGGAAAAATTCGCTTTCGCAGAAGAAGTCCGTATATAATTTTTTCTTATTTATTATGTTGATTTTTACATTGCTTAATAGATTGGTTTTCCCGCCTACAAATTCGTTGCATATTATATCTATGCAGTTGATATTGTAATCCATATATTCGTCGACAATGTTTATAATATCGTTACCTGTCAATTTTTCGATATGTGTAGCAATAATTACTAGATGTCGAATGTCGTTTTCGACATAAGTAAGTGTGTTGTCTTTTAGTTCGGTTACGTATTTCTTTTTTAAAATTTTTTCTATCAACTCATACTTTTGCTTTCGTGGTGTCAGCCTGAAAGCTAAAATGGTTTTATTAAATTCTTCATTTTCTTTTTTGGTTTTGCCGATTTTTTCTTGTTTTTTCTCCAATAGATAATATATGACGAAAAGTATTGCAGAACTAAATATTATACTCAATATAAAAGTAGTCCATAGATTGCGTATATAAAAATTAATCCATGCGTATATAATCAAGAAAACACATGCGCTTACGAATAGCTTATCAATTAGATTTATAATTTTGAATTTTGACATATGAAAATGATTGCCAAATTCCGCTCTTTTATACAAAAGAGCAAACTAATTATTTGACAAAATATTATAGATAGATTACAATCAAACTAAGGGGAAAATATGTTAGACGATTTAATACGAAAGAAAGCTAGTAGTCGAATTTTAAGCATAGAAGATTATTATGAAGCTATAGAGTATTTATTGAAGCGTGGTGTAGATAAGAAGGTAATTAAATTTTTCTTATCTCTAAATTCTTTTGGCATGAGTAAAAAAGAAGTTTTATATTTGACACTTGCTATGCGAGATAGTGGTCGTGTATTAAAATTCGATAGCATAGTCATGGAGAAACATTCTACAGGAGGAGTTGGCGACCCTTCTAGTATTATACTTATACCTCTTCTAGCGAGTTTAGGGTATAAGGTCATCAAGACTACAGGTAAATCATTCATGTTTACCAATGGTAGTTCGGATAGATACGGAGCTATTCCGGGGTTCAAGGAAGTACCATCCACTCAAGAGATTCATCGCATTTTGAATGAAACGAATAGTTGTGTGCTTTCGCATAAGGGAGACATTTGTCCTGCTGATAGATTATTGTTTGATGTGAGAGAGGCTTGCGAATTAGAAAGTAATCTTAATCTGCTTGCTGCCTCTATTGCGTGCAAAAAATTAGCGAGTGGAGCGAAGATTGTACTCGTGGATATCAAGTACGGACTTGGTTCCATAGTGAAGAATTATCGCAAGGCGAAAGAGCTGGCTAGGATTCTTAAATATATATTTAATGAATGCGAAGTGAAGAGTATTATGGTCATAACCAATGCATCACAACCAATAGGCGAAGCTGTAGGAAATGCCATTGAGGTTGCGGACGCTCTTAAAGTTTTGCAAGGTCGAAAATGTCTGCTCAGAACTATTACTACACAATTCGCACTAGAGATGATACATCAGTACGATACTAGCGTAGAGCGAAAAGATATAATAGATATGATTAATATCTCACTTGATAATGGTTATGCTTATAATAAATTTTTAGATATTATTAGCGCTCAGGGCGGAGATGTGAATTTGGTAGATGGTGCGAAACTTTTTAATCCATACAAATCAGTGAACTTTATTTCAGATAGGGCAGGTTATGTGGGTACAATAGATTCATTATTGCTTGGCGAATTGATTAGACGACTTTGCGTACAGAGTCATGACAACAATATTGGCATAGCTTTAAGAGTAAAAATCGGCGAATATGTCAATGCAGGAGATATTATTTTGACTCTATATTATAAAGACGATGAAGATTTGGCTCGCTATAAGTCTGCAATATCAGGTTGTGTCAGACTTACGACCGAGCCAATTAAGCCGATAGAAGTTATTAAAAGGATAATTAGATAATGAAATATTTAGTAGACTCGTTGGAATCGACCGAGTCATTAGCTAATGATTTTGCTTTGAGACTGAGAAAGGGAGATGTTGTCTTACTGAATGGAGATTTAGGCGCAGGCAAGACCACTTTTACTCAGTTTGTTTTTCGTTCTATGGGGGTTCAAGATGTGGTCAATAGCCCTACATTTGCTATTTTAAAGACGTATCAAGGTAGATTGACACTGCACCATTTTGATACTTATCGCATTAGTACCGAGGAGGCTATTGAAGCAGGTTTTGATGAGATATTGAACGACAGGAATAGTGTGATATTTGTTGAGTGGAGTGAAAATATTGCTCCATTACTTCCGGATAAATGCAAGCGAGTGGATATCAAAGTGATAGATGAGCATACTAGAGAGTTTGAGTTTTATGAATAAATTAGTGATTAATACAGCCAATGATGAATTATATTTGGTTTTGCAGACGCAAGACGGGATATTTCATGAATCATTGTCGTCAAAAATGCACCACAATGAGACAATGTTACCGTTAATAGACGAATTGTTAGAAAAAAATAAACTAGACATTTCAAAAATAGATAAATTTGGAGTGATTATAGGTCCCGGCTCATTTACAGGCATTAGAGTAGGCATTTCTACTATTAAAGCTTTCCGCGATGCACTAGGTGTGGAGGCTCGAGGTATCAATAATTTAGATTTGCTGTATTCACTGACGGTAAAAGAAGATAGTTCTATAGATACCGTAGCGATTTTAGGTAGCAAAGATAGTTATTTTGTGGCAAAATTAATTAATGGTATTGTCTATAAATTTGAGCGAAATTTGACTCTTAGTGAACTAAAAAAAGTTTCTGATAATAAGAAAATCGGAATGTACTCATTTGATGATAAAGTTAATTGCCATGTCGTGAAAATGGACGATAATATAATAATCAATAGTTTAGACGAAAGTCTAGACCATGATTTAGTCCCAGTATACTATCAGCTCTCCCAAGCAGAGAATGAGAAATTAAAGAAAGGAAATATATTTATCGAACGTGCCAACAAATTAGACATAGACAAAATTTCAGTAATAGAGCGCGAGGCAATCCAAACTAATCACTTATCGAATGAGGATATAACTAATGCGATAAGTTCAAAAGATTATGTTACGTTTGTATCCAAGTTTAATGATGAGATAGTGGGTTATATTATGCTGCAAAGAACGGACGAAGTGAACATTGAAAGTATAGCAGTATTACGACCATATAGAAATCTCTCAATAGCGACTAAGCTTTTAAATAAAGCGAGAGAGTACGCATTAGAGCACGGAATCAAAACACTCAGCCTAGAGGTCAGTAAAAATAATATTACGGCATATCTATTGTACCAGAAATACGGTTTTACTATTCGTAGAGAGAGAAAGGCGTATTATCAAGACGGTGCTGATTGTTTGGAGATGATTTGTAGTTTAGATTAATTGTAATCGTCTGGTAAATCGTTTAATAATAGTAGAGTATCATTGTTATTTAGTAGAGAGAAATATTGTTTAGCTATAGTTAAATCTATTGCATACAATATTTTTTCTTTGCACACATTTTTTGTAATAAGCCCATCCTCTATAGCTTTTTTATTATGCTCACCGACAATGACTATGAAGTCGCTTTTTGAGATAAGTTCTCCTAAACGAAAATTTATTGAGTATTCATCTCTTCCTCCCTCTATAATGCCGGGGGTTACTACCATCTTTTTTCCGTCGAAAGATGTTAATACATCAATGGCTTCTTTTGCACTCGCGATAGAACAGTTGTAACTATCATCGAGAATGTTGATATGAGTCTTGATTAACTCTAGTCGGTGCGGTACAAATTCAAGTTCTGCGACAGACTTGATAATTTCATCAGCACTGATTCCTAAATATAGACTAAGTGCGGAAGCAAGCGCTATGTTTGTAATATTATGTTTACCTAATAATTTTGTGGTAAGAGTATAGACGGAATCTTGGTAATGCAAATCAAAAGTCGTTTGTCCATTGTTTATTATTATATTACTTGCGAATATATCGGCTTTATCAATTATTGATATCGCTAATTTTTCATGTGGTTTTTCGTTATACATTTTTTTTGTATATTCGTTATCCATATTGAATACACACATTTTTTTATTTAAGAATTTAGGTAGTTCACTTTTGGTTTTATATATATTTTCGATAGTGTGAAAGCTCTCTAAATGTTGACCTGCGACCATGGTAACAATGCCAAAATCAGCTCCAAAAAGCCTACACAATTTCATCACATCATTACGCCTTCTGGCACCGTATTCTAGTATTAAATATTGAGTAGTGTCCGTTAGACTTTCGTTAATAAATTTACTTATGCCGAGAGGGGTATTATAGCTCTTAGGAGTTGCAAGTGTAGTGTATTTTTTAGATAATATTTTTAATAGAATATTTTTAACACTAGTCTTACCATTACTGCCAGTAATAGCGATAATTTTAGCATTAGATTTTTTAATTTTTAATCTAGCTGTTTTTATAAAATAATGATTTTTTATTCTGTCATAAATGTTTAAGATATTTGCTATGATTGGACTTGCTATGATTAGTATATTTAATAAAGGTATAGCGAATACAAAAGTAATCGGAATAATAGCTAGTAGTATACCTATAGTTATCATTCTTTTCATTCTATTTGTATAGTTTAGTGGAGTTTTTTTTGCTGTGATAATTCTTCTACTTGTGAATAAATTAGTAATGAATAAAATTAGATTTACAATTAGACACAATAATAAATTTTTAAAAAATAATTCAAAAACGACAAAAAACACATTAAAAATCGCAAAAACAAGGTAAAAAATAGAAAAATATTTTAAATATCTAACCCATTGATAATCTTTGAGCTGAAAAATGTGCATATATTTCGGAATGAATACAATACAAGAAATAAATGCGACAATATTTAATATAATTAGTGCTATGTACATAAAAACTCCAAAATTTTATTCTTGAATAGAGCGGATTCATATAGATAAGTGAAATGATTTCCATCTGTGGTTATCAACTTTGCGTTGTTCTTTTTCGTTATTACCTTTGCCATCCAGATGGGTGTCTCTTTATCATTTTTCCCCCAGAATAATAGTATGGGGCAAGCGAATTTTATAAAATTTTTGCTATTGAAATTCACTATATTTTTGAATGTGATTTTGTTGTTTTTAGATAAATCCCTATAGTCGCTACTCGCAATTTTTTTATATAGATACTTGTACTTTGACTGACTTAAAAGTATCTTATTATTTTGCTTGATAGTACGCAGGAAAATATTAGATTTTTTCAATCCTGCTCCACCAGTTACGACCAGTTTTTCTATATCGATTTTATTGTTCAGAATACTGCATATTCTAAAGCCGAAACTATGGCATATTATTATCACTTTTTTTATATTTAAGAGATGTAGAATTAACTCAACTATTTCGGTGTAATCTAACAATGTCCAGCTAGAGTTAGTAGGGTCAGTCGTGGGTAGTGTTATTCTTAAGATATTGAATTTGTTTTTCAATAGATTGATAGAGTCATCGAATGAATATTTGTTTCCGCCCCAGCCGTGCAGGAAGAGTATGGTATTCTTAGATTTATTGTCAAAGAAGTCGTAATCAATCAACTCTTGTTTATATAGATATATCATATTCTCATATATGCACGAGCAAGAAAAATTTTGAATATATAACATTATGAAAAAGTTATGTGTTATTTTTGGTGGCTCTAGTACAGAGCATGACATTTCTATCATTACAGGCATGCAGTTGTGTAAAAATTTATCTCCTAAATACGATATAGAGAAAATATATTTGGGTCTTGATAATCGTTTCTATCTAGCGAGCAAGATAGATGACATGACATATTTTAAGGACAAAAAAAATATTAAATTAAAAGAATTGCTTGTTTCAAACGGTGCCTTATATAGTAGAGGATTGTTTTTAAAAAAATATTGTGACATTTCTCTTGTGATTAACTGCTGTCATGGTGGCGTGGGAGAGAACGGAGATTTGGCAGGACTATTTAATGTCTATGGTATACCATATACTAGTGCTGGCTCACTATCATCGCATATCGCAATGGATAAAAGTTTAACAAAAACTTTAGTGTCAGATTTAGTACCGACTATTAAAGGTGTATTGGTCAATAAAGATAATTATGATGAAATGATTGAATATGTGAAAAACAATTTTACTGACAAACTTATAGTTAAGCCAAATTCGCTTGGCTCAAGCATAGGCGTGAAGGCTTGTGATAAATCAAACTTTACTGAACAGATAGATGCTATATTTGAACTTAATGATATGGCATTAGTGGAAGAGCGTATTGTCAATCTTAAAGAATACAATCAAGCGTGTTTTAAAACCAAGGATGGTCTAATACTCAGTGCAATAGAAGAGCCTATTTCAAAGTCTGATTTCTTGACCTTTGACGAAAAATATCGCAACGATGGGAAATCAAAATCGCGCGATAGAATAATTCCTGCTGAGATTTCGCCCGAATTAGAAGAGAAACTTTTAGACCATACTTCCAAAATCTATACTCGCTTAAACATGAATGGTGTGGCAAGGATAGACTATATTTATGACATGGATAGTGAAACACTTTATTTCAATGAAATCAATACAATCCCGGGCAGTATGTCATTCTATCTGTACGAACCATTAGGAGTCGATTATATCACTTTGATAGAAAAAATTATGGAAAACACTGAAAAAACACCCAAATATTCGTACATTGATACTCAAATTCTAGATAAAAAATTATTTTAATAATCACTTTTAGTTGCTTTTATTCTTTTAATTATACATTTATTATTATTTTCCATAGATGATTGAATACTACAGCTCTTAGTTGGTATACAAACTTTTTATTACATTTTTCATTTTTTACTTTACATTTTTAATTTTATATAATATAGTAAATATATTAATGGAGGGAATATGAAAGAAAATACAGAAGAGATTATAGACACTAAATTTGAGATATCGGTACCATACAATCACGAGATTTTAGCTAACCAGCGAAAGAAATCAAAGAAAATTGCTGGAATAATGAGTATGGTATTAGGAGTTCTCTTTTTAGCATTTACCATTTGGATGGGATTAAGCATGAATTATGATTCAATTACCACACTACTATTGTTTTTGGGTATATTTGGATTATTGGGGCTCGGAAGTATTGCTTTAGGAATATATAATTTTTGTACGATGAAACCAAATATTAAAAATGATGACAAATTTGTTCGTTATTATTTTGAAGATTGGGGCTTGCGTATTAAAGAAGATAAGAATATTGAGAAAAAGAAAACCTCGACATTAGAGAATTGCCTATATAGGAAATACGCCAATAAACAATATGTTAATCTAGTTACAGAGTATGAAGATAGATTTGAATTTCAGATTTTCGTAGGTACTACTAATGGAGTTCCAAATTATCATACGATTTTACTTCCAAAAGACGTTTTGACTGCACCGGATGAGTTAAATAATTTCACTGAATTCTTAAAGTCAAAGTTAGAGAACGATTATCGTGTTAAATAATATTAGTCCCTCATGAAAGGGACTTTTTTAATTCTAAATTAAGTGATATTTTACAAATAAAACCAATTTATTAATATTCATTTAAAAATTTGCAATAAAAAAATTTTTTTGGTATAATTAGTTCAAAGAGAATAAAAGGGGTATTATTGTGGCTAGTTATGATTCAAAAGATTTAGTAGTATTAGAGGGTCTAGATGCTGTCCGTATGCGTCCGGGTATGTATATCGGTACGACAGGTATCAAAGGACTTCATCATTTGCTGTGGGAGATTATCGACAATGCGATAGACGAAGTAGCAAATGGTTATGGAAATAAGGTAGAAGTAGTATTACATAAAGATGGCACTGCTTCAGTTTTTGATAATGGGCGTGGTATTCCTGTTAGTCCTCATCCAAAACTTAAGGTAAGCGGAGTAGAGGTCGTATTTACTCAACTCCATGCCGGCGGTAAATTTGGCGATAATAATTATAAGTATTCAGGTGGATTACATGGGGTTGGAGCGTCCGTTACCAATGCTCTTAGTAAATATCTAGAAGTTACAGTCTATAAAGATGGTAAAAAATATTTTGCACGCTTTGAGTCGGTTGAACATAATGGCAAAGTTCATAGCGGTGTGCCAGTGGAGAAACTAAAAGAGATAGGTAAGACTACGCTAAAAGGTTCTTATGTTCGCTTTTTGCCAGATAATAGAGTATTCAATGATATTAAATTTGACTATGACACTGTATATGAGAGATTAAAGGAAACCGCTTTCTTGAATAAAGGTGTACATATTGAACTTTCAGATGAGCGTATCGGTAAGCACGAGACTTTATGTTACGAGGGAGGCATACGAGATTATGTGACTAGCCTCACAGCAGATAAAAAGCCATTATTCGTTCCGCCAATATATGTTGAGAATGAGATTGACGATACATATGTTTCATTGTCGCTTCAGTATGTAGACACATATACAGAGAGTATCTTTAGTTATGTCAATAATATCCCAACACCAGAGGGTGGAACGCATGAAGTAGGTTTTAAAACTGCGCTTACTAAGGTGTTAAATGATTTTGCTAGAAAGCATAATTTAATTAAAGATAAAGATGTTGCTTTTGTAGGAGATGACTTTAGAGAGGGTTTGGTTGCAGTACTTTCGATTAAGATGAAGAATGTGCAGTTCGAAGGTCAGACCAAGACAAAACTTGGCAATATAGAGGCGCGTACTCGAGTAGAGAGCGTATGTACACAGGGACTTAATGAATTTTTTGCTAGTAAGAAAAATGAAAATATAGGTAATGCTATCATTGAGAAGGCAAAGAATGCCGCACGAGTTCGTGCTGCTACCAAAAAAGCTAAAGATACCGCTCGAATGAAAAATTCGATTGAGAGTAGTCAGCTTATCGGTAAACTGGCTAGTTGTACAAGCAAAAATCCGGATATAAATGAGATATTTATAGTAGAGGGAGATTCTGCGGGTGGTACAGCTAAGCAGGGTAGAGACAGATATTTTCAAGCTATTCTTCCGCTTCGTGGTAAACCACTTAATAGTGAAAAAAAGCGAATAGACCAAGTTCTAGCCAACGAAGAGATTAGAACGATTATTGGAGCGATAGGCACAGGCATAGGCGAAGACTTCAAACTAGATAATTTGAAATATAATAAGATAATAATACTAAGCGATGCTGACCAAGATGGTATGCACATTCGCTGTATTTTGCTAACCTTCTTCTTTAGATACATGCGTCCGCTAATCACGAATGGAAATATATATGTAGGTATGCCACCATTGTATAAAGTCAGCGCTAAAGATAGCGAATGGTACTGCTATACAGACGAAGAGTTGGCAGAAATCACTAAAGGTCTTAAGAATTATAATCTCCAGAGATATAAAGGTCTAGGAGAGATGAGTGCAGAGCAATTATGGACTACCACTATGGATCCAGCTAAGCGAAGCATGATAAGAGTGACATTAGAAGATGCTGTCATGGCAGATAGAGAGATAACCATGTGGATGGGAGATGATGTTGGTCCAAGAAAGGAATATATTAACAAGAATGCTAATTTTAATAAATTAGACAATTTTGAAAAACCAAAGAATGGCGAGGAAAACTAATGGATAAAAATAATAGAGATAAATCAGATAAGATTAAAAGTATCGTGCCAGTTGGTCATCTTTTTGAGAAGACGGTAGAAGATGTAATGGCCACGTCAATGCTACCATATAGTGAGTATGTCATCATGGATAGGGCACTACCTAGAGTGGAGGATGGATTAAAACCAGTACAGAGAAGAATTCTTTTTGACATGATAGAACTAGGTGTTACGCCAGACAAGCCATTCAAGAAATCTGCTCGTATTGTAGGTGATACTCTAGGTAAATTTCATCCGCATGGAGATAGTTCAGTATATGGTGCAATGGTCAGAATGGCACAAGATTTTGTCATGGCTGAATGTCTAGTCGAAGGTCAGGGAAATTTCGGTTCAATAGATGGAGACGGCGCAGCTGCTATGCGTTATACCGAAGTTAGACTTAGTCCGCTCGCATTAGAACTTATGAAAGATTTGGATAAAGACACTGTCACATACTCGTTTAACTTCGATGATACACTAAAAGAGCCAGATTATTTGACAGGCAGATTTCCAAACTTATTCGTCAATGGTGCATCAGGAATTGCGGTAGGACTTGCTACTAATATTCCTACTCATAATTTAGGCGAGATGATAGATGGTTGTATTGCCTATATTGATAACCCCAATATTACACTAGACGAGATGCTTAGTATTATCAAAGGTCCAGATTTCCCGACTGGTGGTATGATTTGTGTGTCGAACGAGATGAGAGAGGCATATGCTACTGGTCGTGGAAAAGTTGTCATGCGAGCTATATTCCATCTAGAAGATGAACGTAATGGCAAGACGAATATTGTCATCACAGAACTACCATATCAGGTCAATAAAGCTGAATTTTTAAAATCAGTAGGCGAATTAAAAGAAAAGATGAAGGACGAACTTGTAGATATTACAGACATCACAGACGAATCAGACAAGACGGGTATTCGTGCCGTAATCACACTGAAAAAAGATGCAGATGTCGATAATATTATTGGTATTTTACTCAAACATACTGATATGCAACTTAACTTTAACTATAATATAGTAGCGATAGCAAACGGCAGTCCTAGACAGCTGGGGTTACTTGATTATTTGTCGTACTATATCAAATTCCAGTTGGATGTAATAGTACGCCGTACTAAATATGATTTAGAGAAAGCTAAAGCGCGTGCTCATATAGTCGAAGGTCTATGTGTAGCAATTCAAAATATAGATGAAGTTATTAAGATAATCAAGACCTCAGCCTCCACTAGTGATGCAAAGAATAGATTAATGGCGAGATTCCACCTTACCGAGATACAAACACAGGCTATTCTTGATATGCGACTAAGCAGACTCACTAATCTCGAAGTGGAGAAATTAAAGCAAGAATTAGAGGAATTAAGGAAAACTATAGCAGAATTGACAGCAATTTTGAATAGTCGTGATTTGCAGTTCGGTGTGATAAAACGAGAATTAAATGAATTGAAAACTAAATATGCTACACCGAGAAAAACTAAAATAGTGAACGAACTTGATACTTATAATATTACACCAATAGAGAAATTGCTTGACACCGAGTGTGCTGTGGCGGTTTCAAATGATGGACTAAGAATAAAAGTGCTAGACGTCAAGCAGATTCAGAATGCCAAACCACAGTATGACTACGAGAATATCAATGCACTGTATAAGACCATTGTACATACTAGCACAAATGGAAGCATATGCTTATTTACCAATTTCGGAAATTTCTTTAGACTAAATGTAGGAGAAATTCCGAATGCTAAGTTCTCACAGAAAGGAACAGCTCTTGGACATATATTGCACTGTGAGTCTAAAGAGGCTATTGTCGCTGCATTCTCAGTCGAAGAAATGAACGAATCAAAAGAACTTATAATGATGACTCGTGATGGTTTCATTAAACGAATTGAAACCAGTGAGTTCGAAAAGGTAAAATCTGGAAGTTTAGCACTCAAACTAAAAGATTTTGATAGAGTAGTGAATGTGCAGATTAATGATGGTCTGCCATCTGTATTAATGGTAAGTAGTGATGGAATGGCTGTAAACATGGAGTATGATACAGTTCCGATTACTAAGAGAAATAGTGGTGGTGTCATAGGCATGAATCTAAATAATAAAGCAAAAGTAATTTTTGCTAGCTTTGTCAATACTCTAGATAGAGTGTTGGTGGTAACGAAAAATGGTTGTGCTAAAAAATTCAGTCTAAATGAATTGGCAGTTGGTGTTAGGAATAGGAAAGGTTTGAAGATTATTACAGGTAAAGAAGAGATATTCGGAGCAATATCTCCGATCGTTACAGGAGAGATAGTGCTACAATCAAAAGAAGAAATTTTCTCTGTAGATGTCAATGATATACCAATCCAAAGTCGTACTACTCCATGTAAAGCTCTTACGGAAGAAAAAGATATAGAATTAAAAGCTATAGGATTATATTTAAATTAGTAGCATTTTGACATTTTCTATCATATTGTTACATAAATAGATAATATGGAAGTCTCATTCCTAGAACTAAAATGTAAACAAGTTATTAATACTGTGGATGGGAAATGTCTAGGTCACATCACAGACATCATTTTTGACGCCGTTAACGCTTGCACACTTGGATTTATTGTACCTCAACCAAACTCTGGTTTTTGGGGATTATTTAAGAGTGGAAAAGATATATTTATTCCGTTCGATTGTATATGCAAAATTGGTGTGGATGTTATACTAGTAGAATTATATATTGATGATAGTTGTCATAAAAAGCCACCGAAGCCAAAACATGAGCGTGGTAGAGAGAATGTGATAGCTTATAGTAATAGAGAACAATCATAAATTTAATCCAAAAATCAAAAAACTTAATCAAATCGTTTGTTATTTTTGTCGAAATATGCCATAATAGAATTGAAGTTTTATTAAGGGGATAGAGTATGAAATGTATATTTTGTGGTAACAGCGAGAGTAAGGTAGTAGATAGTAGGTATCTTAAGGACACCAGCATTCGTAGGCGTAGAGAGTGTCTCCGTTGTGGTAAGAGATTCACTACATACGAGACAGTAGAGACCAATCCTATGGTTGTTACCAATGTAGATAATGTACGTGAGCCGTTCAAGTCTGAGAAATTAGCTGAGAGTATTCAATATGCTACATATTGTGTAGATAACTCTATGAGTGTTGACGCTATTGTGGCTAGTATAGAGTCTAGATTACTAGGATTACAGAAGCAGGAGATTAGCACTAAGGATATCGTGAAGATAGCACTCGATGTCTTGATAGAGATTAATACTATGGCTTGCCTAGTGTACTACATCCAGCATACCGATTGCGATAGTTTCGACGGTATTAGACGTTTTATTAATAGATAAAATAGGAAAAAGACCGAATTAATCGGTCTTTTTGTATATCTTATCTAATTTCATACTCCATAGTATTTTCGTATGGGTCATAGCCAGAGTCACCATATTCTAGTTGGTGTTTGCTTGTAATTTTATTTTTTAGTTGGCTCTCGTACTGCTTTCTTAGGTTAATCAAGAGATTTATGTCGTCACTAGCGATAAACAATACAGCAAAATCTGATTCTATCTCTGTACGATTGATGATTGCGATTTTATCATTTTGAGTGATGCTGAAAGTAGGTTGACCACTTTCTTTATTACAAGTGCAATTTTTGACAAATTCACTACATTCTTTTTCGCTCGAGAATTTTAACTTAAAAGTCACTTTTTCATTATTCACTAGGGTTAGACGTATTTCATATTCATCAGCACTAGACGGATAATAATCTTCATATGATATTCTTACCATTTCAATACTGCTTTTCATTTTTCCTCCGAATTAGTTAATAATTTGTTGAAATTATAACATATATTGAATATTTGTCAATAGGTGTTTGGATTTTTTGATTTATTCGTTTATAATAATAATATGAAAAAGAAAAATTCTAGATTTATTCTATCTACTATCATACTTAGTCTTAGTATAGTAGTTTTTTTAGTTATTGCTATGTTGGTCATTTCAAAATACAGATTTAATATTGATTATTTCAATGTTGTGGTGGCAAATCATAGAACTGCCTTTTGGACAGGTTTTTTTAAAATATTCACCTATTTAGGCGAATTCTATTTTCTAGTAATAGTAGTGCTAATTATGCTAATTGTATTGAAACAAAAACATATCGGTCTATCTACATTATTTGGACTAGCATTAGCATCGATTATTAATGTAGTTATTAAATATATAGTACGCAGACCGCGACCAAGTGATTTAATGATAATTGACGAGATAGGTTTTAGTTTTCCGTCCGCACATGCTATGCTTAGTTTGCTAATCTTCGGTATGATTATATATTTTGTGTGTACGAGATTAAAAAATCTCCCATTAAAAGTAGTCATTTCTAGTGTATTGGTAATTTTAATATTGGCTATAGGTTTTAGTCGTATATATCTAGGAGTGCATTATCTTAGTGATGTCATAGCAGGTTGTTGTATAGGTTTAGCAGTGACTATTGTCTCAATTTCTATATTTAATTTACTCATGACCATAAAGAAAAGCAAAATAGACATCAACTAACCTTGCCAAAAGCAAATATTTATGCTAAACTATCAAAATTAAGGAGAAAAAATGATTACAGTTAATAATGTTGCAGTCCAATTCGGCAGTAGAAAATTATTCGATGAAGTAAATCTAAAGTTTACTAAAGGTAATTGCTATGGCGTCATAGGTGCGAATGGTGCAGGCAAATCCACTTTCATGAAAGTATTGTCAGGCGAACTAGAGGCTAGTAAGGGAGATGTCAGCATTCCAGCGAAAGAGAGACTATCTGTCCTCGAGCAGAATCAAGAGAAATATAATGATTACACCGTACTTCGTACCGTACTCATGGGGCATAAACGCCTAGTTGAAATCATGGATGAGAAAGAGGTCTATTATCAAAAAGCTGATTTTACAGAGGAAGATGGCGTGAAGCTCGGCGAACTCGAGGCAGAATTCATGGAGCTGAATGGTTGGGACGCAGAGAGTGATGCAGAGACCTTGCTTAATTCGCTCGAGATTCCAAAAGAACTACACAACGAACTTATGGCTAATGTAGACAGCAAGATTAAGGTAAAAGTCCTGCTCGCTCAAGCACTTTTCTCGAACCCTGACAATCTAATTCTCGACGAGCCGACCAACAATCTAGACGTCAAGACTATTCGCTGGTTAGAGGACTTTATATTGAATTTTGAGAACACCATTATTATAGTCAGTCACAATCGTCATTTCTTAAATAAAGTCTGTACTCACGTGTGTGATATTGATTATGGTAAGATTAATCTATATCTCGGTAACTATGACTTCTGGTATGAGTCTAGCCAACTAGCTCTAAAGCAACAGAAAGAGCAGAATAAAAAAGCCGAACAGCGTGCTAAAGAATTACAGGACTTCATCGCTCGCTTTGCCGCTAATGCTTCGAAATCAAAGCAGGCTACGAGTAGAAAAAAGGAACTCGAGCGTCTAACCATCGAAGATATTAAGCCAAGTAGTAGAAAATATCCATACATTGATTTCAAGTTTGAACAGCGTATCGGCAACGATATTTTGTTTGTGAAGAATCTCACTAAACCCGGACTATTTGAGAATGTATCATTCACAGTTCGTCCAGACAATAAGATAGCTATCATGTCAGATAATAGCAATGTCGTGACCGCATTATTTGATATATTGTCAGGCAAAGATTCGAACTATAAAGGCGAGATTAAGTGGGGTAAGACGATTACTCCTACATATCTACCTCAGAATAATAATGATTATTTTGAGTCGTGCGATTTGACTTTAGTCGAATGGATAGGTCAGTTCACAAAAGAGAATGACGCTACATTCTTACGCTCATGGCTAGGTAGAATGTTATTTAGTGGAGAAGAGGCAGAGAAGAGAGCGAAAGTCCTATCAGGTGGAGAGAAAGTCCGCTGTATGCTCGCTCGGATGATGCTACAGTCTGGCAATTTCTTGCTTCTTGACGAGCCTACCAACCACTTAGACCTTGAGTCAATTACTGCGCTTAATAAAGGAATGGAGCGCTTTGATGGTTGTATGATATTCTCGACTCATGATGAAGAGATAATATCGACTGTTGCTAATCGTATCATCCGAATCAATAAGACAGTAGAATATGACAGCGAAACCGACTATGAGACCTATGTCGAGACTCAACTAAAAAAGACTAAGTAACACTAGTCTTTTTTTATAAAAAATTGTTCAATAATCATAATATTAAGAGCTACGAAATCTCCATAAATCATGGTCGACATTGGGCTACTTGTAAAATAATCTTTTTTACATTCTACCTACTAGTTCATCTAAAGAGACGCCAAGATAATCCGCCAGTTTGATTAATGTTGCGGTTTTAAAATATTTATTTTCTTTTATATGTTTTCGCAACCTATGTTCGTTTAAGCGTAGGTCTTTCGCAACATGGAAAATTGTTTTATGCTTAGAGTTTATTAACTTTTTTAGATTAGTGCCAAAAGGAAGTAGTTTTTTGGTTTTTATTTCTTCGTTATTTTCAGTTCGACATAGTAAATAATCCAAACTACAACCAAAATAATCTGCTACTTTAATTAAAGCTTCTATATTAGGGTCATATAAGTTATTTTTCCAATTATATATTTTAGTAGGAATTTTTAAGTTTAAGTAAATAGCCAAATCATCAACAGTTTTATTATTATCATTCAATAAATCATTTATTATATTCATGAAAGTATGATGTGCTATTATTTAAAAATTTAGGTAAAATTCAAAGTAGTGTATAGTATCTGCTTGACATAAAAACTAATATTCTTTATATTAATTATATGAAAAATGAGAAAATAACCCCCATAACATTTGAAGAATTAGAAGCTTGTGTCAATCAAAATTTTCGTCCAAGTGCAATGTTAGATAGAGTGAGATATGCGACTCGAGATTTATTGATTGCAGTGGAAGAATATAAACGAGTAATATTACAGTCAATAGTTGAAAGAGGCGATGTCTATATAAAAAAGAAAGAAAATGCACCTGAAAAAGAAAAAATAAACTAATGTTCATTGTATAATTTTATTTGTTTACTTGTCATACTACTCATAACAACTATGTCTCCATGAGTAATGGTTACAAAATGGGGTTAAGGTGTAGTTTAATAATTTTTTACACTCTACCTACTAATTCATCGATTGATATTTTAAGATAGTCTGCAATCTTAATTATATTTTCAGTGTATGAAGTATATTTAAGATTAAATATTGAGTAAAGTAATCCAGATGAAACAATTTTGTTCTTTTTGAGTGAAAATTTCGACAAATTTTTCTTTGTTAATGCTTTATTTATTGCTTCATCAAGTGGTGGAACTTGTTTGGCTGGTAAAAAATCATTATTTTCACTCCTACCTAGTAGATATTCAATCGAACATTGAAACAAATTTGATAGTTTTATAACATTATCTATTTTTGGAATAACACCTTGATTTAGCCAAGAATAAACAATGCCCACATGGTTTAATTCTAATTTTTCAATTAATGTCTGTGGTGTATGATTGTTTTCTTTTATTAAATAATCTAATCTATCACTAAAGGTAATCATTGATTAGATGTTACCCTATGTATCAAAATTAAAAATAAATTTTCGATACATAGGTCTAATCGTTTGACTTTGATATTTATATTGATTATATTTATATGGAAAAGGGGGTTAGTATGCATAATTCTGGTTATTTACTCAATTATTTTTACAAAATGTTTCATCAGCCAAGTGGGGAAGAAGAAGTAAATAAAATATTTTCAAGGATGAAAGACTTTGATGTATTAGAGAAGAACTCATTGACCTTTTGAAAGGTAATGAGAATTTACTTAAAATGTACAAAGACAGAATAATAGATGCAATTTTCGCTTTGAGAGATGATGATTGTGAGAAAGTAATGCTTAGAGCGTATAGCTTTGGTTTATACATGGCACAGCAAACAATAGCAGATGATAGACTTGTATAAGTCTTTTTTTTTAATCTTATTCATATATTTTATTATGAGCATGATGGATGAGATAGAGAAATTCATGTCCGATACTAATATTTCTATGAGTTACCGCACTATCAATCTGGGCGGTAAATATTTATACATTGAAGGAATTCGTTCAGTAGTTAGTTTCGGTACGGACGAGATGCAATTTCAGTTGAAAAAGCAGTTGTTAATAGTCGCAGGCATTTCACTTAAAATCAAATATTTAGACAAAACGACTTGCGTTCTCGAGGGAGAGATATTATCGGTAGGTGTCAGATGAGATTTGATTTGACAGGGTATGATATAGATAATTTGCTTAAGAAATTGTATCTAAAAAAAGTCACACTTTTAAATGTCACTCGGACAAGCCATGATAAAGTATCGTTTGAAATAAAAGACTCTGATTATAATAAAGTCAAGCGCTACATAGCAAATTTCAGAGTAGTTAAAACACTCAGTAGAGTGAAACGCCTACCTAAATTCATGCTTGCTAATTTAGGGATTATTTTAAGCGTCTTTTTCGGTTTGATTTTTTTGATTTTTGCGAGCAACTACACATGGCAGATACGAATATATGGGATAGAAGCATTGTCAGAAAAGGAAATCATAGGAGTATTAAGCGAGAATAATATCAGAATAGGCAAAATTAATCATCAAACAAGCGAAGAGATAGAGTATATCTTACTCAATAATTACGATAGAATAGCTCAAGTATCAGTTATTAGGAAGGGAACCTCCATTATTATTAATCTGAGTGAGAAATTGGTATACAACGAGGAAGAATTCACTCCAATATGTGCCAAATATAATGGTATTATCACACATATTAATGTCGTCACGGGCACTGTCAATGTGAAAGTGGGCGATTATGTCAATGTAGGCGATGTATTGGTACTACCATTTAATGTCAACGCCAATGGAGAGAAAGTGAGTGTCAAGCCATTCGCAGAGATTGAGGCGGAGATTTTTATAGTAGCGAAAGAGCAGATGAGTAAAGTGGAGACAGTACTTTTACGCACTGGCAAAAAAATGAACGAATATCATTATAAATTGTTCAATTTCTCAATATTTTCAGGCATGAAGAGAAATTCATTTGCTCTTTTCGAGACTGTAAGCTATAATGAGTATATAAGCGACTTAGTGCCGTTTAGTCGAGATGTAGTGACCTATTACGAACTAGCTACTAGTGAGATTACACACGATTTCTCTATTGAGAAAGACTCCTTAATCGCTCGCAGTGTAGACAATGCTAGGTCTAAAATTCCACCAAATTCGACTAAAAAAGACGAAAAGACAGAGCTTACTACAATTAATGACACAATGTACGCTTGTACTACTATAACTGTACGAGGTTTAATTAATGATTAAATTTTACGGCAATATTGATAAGGAGATTAAGAACTCACTCAATGAAATCTATTCTGAGATAGTCCATCTTCTTTCTTTGCCGAAGAATATCAAAGTCAATTTGAATTTTGTAGATAAAGCACATATCCAAGAATTAAATAAAACCACGCGTAATATTGATAGAGTCACGGATGTACTATCATATCCATATATTGATTTAAAGGTAGGAGAAATATTAGATATATTAGACTACAGTCCATATATTGACCCAGCAGACAACAAACTCACAATAGGAGACATATATATTTGCATAGATAGGGCGAACGAGCAGGCGAAAGAGTATGGCCATAGCCTAAGACGAGAGATATGTTTCTTGTTTTGTCATGGAATGTTACATTTATGCGGATATGACCATATGAAGCAGTCTGATGAAGAGTTGATGACATCCATGCAAGAAAAAGTGTTAAATAAACTCAATATTACGCGAGATATATTGTTTAAGAGTGGCTTTGTCACGATTATAGGAGACACTAATGTTGGTAAAAGTACTCTTATTAATAGTCTAGTAGAAGAGAAAGTAGCCATAGTCAGTCCTAAGACTCAGACCACTCGAGAGAATATCACAGGTATATATAATGACGATAATACTCAGATAGTGTTCGTAGATACTCCGGGTTATCATAAACGAAATAATAAGGTTGATGACGCTATGGACGAGCAAATCGCATTAGCTCAGGCTGACACCGAGATTGTTTTAATGCTAATCAGTGCGAAAAAACCGTTAGTAGAGCAGTACGAGAGCTTAGATAGACGAGTGACTGCAAATGCTAAAAAGATTTTACTAATCAACAAGATTGACGAAGTCAAGTATGAAAAGTTGTATCCTGAACTTGCCAAATTGTCCGCGGTAGCAAAGGTGGACGAGATTTTACCTATCTCTGCGCTTAAAGGCAAAAATTGTGATGTGCTTATAGACATGATTAAAAAGTATCTGCCCACTTTCGACCATGAGATGAGATATTATCCTATTGACGAATATACTGATAAAAATCTTCGACATATGTGTGCCGAGATTATTAGAGAAAAGGCATTGTTGCTACTAGACGATGAGATTCCGCATGGCGTACAGGTCGTAGTTACGGATTATAGAGAGCATGAATCTCCAGTGCAAATCAACGCAGACCTCTATTGTGAGCGTGACTCCCATAAGGCAATTATATTAGGCAAAAATGGCAGTATGATAAAAGAGATTTCCACGAAGTCAAGACAGTCAATAGAGCGACTTGTAGGAGTCAGGGTTAACCTTGAGATTTTCGTAAAAGTTAGACCAAACTGGAGAAATGACGAACGAGCAATTATGGATTTTGGATTGAAAGTAGAAGAATAATTTTGACTTAATATCATAAAATAGATATAATAATTAAAAGGAGTGATTATGGATAAAGAAGCGAAAATAATGATTAAGAGTTATCAAAGGCTATTTTATTTAACTGGTCGTATTGAGTTTTTCATGGCAGCTAAATCAATAGAAAAGACCCTCACTCCTATACTTTTAGATGAGAATAAGAATGAAGAGGAATTATCATTATAGATTCTTGACTACACTTTAACCACTTTTAGAATTACTCACTTTGATTCTAGTCGTTCAACTCAAATTGACTCATACTTATTTTATAATTCTTCATTGTTGATAAGTAAAGTTAAGTTTGTCGAAATATCTAGAATTTTTAACGAAATGGATAATAAATACAAAGGATTAGTACTTAAATTATCAGACTATAAAGAGGCAGATAAACTAGCCTCCATTTTTACATTAGAAGAGGGTATCATCACGGCCAAATTCACAGGTGTCAAAAAGGATAAGGCAAAGTTAAAATCAGCAGCTCAGCCCTTTGTTCTAGCTGAATTTACTTTAAATACAAAAGGTGGACTCCACATAGTGACTAGTGCGGATGTCTTGGATAATTTCTTTAATATTATGTCGGACTATAATAAAACTATTTGTGGCTATATTATTCTTGATATTATCAAGTCTATTGTGCCAGTAGGCAAGGTAGAGCAGGACTTATTCTTGCTGACACTTTCATCTCTTAAGAATATAGAGGAGAATAATGAATATGTCGCGACAGCTGATTTTATACTTAAATTTATCTCGTTTTCAGGTATGCAGGTTAGTTTCATTGATTTGTCACATATCTATTTAGATACTGACTCTGGCGAGTTTGTAAGCGTAAGACAGCCAAACTCAGTCGAGATAGATAAGAAAGTTTATTTGACTCTTAAAAGTATTAATGAAAATCAATACTTCGATTTTAATCTATCGACATTAAAAAAAGTACTCAAATTACTACATAATATACTTTACATCAAATTTGACATTGATGTTAAATCATTTGAATTTATTTAAAAAACGAGCTAACTGCTCGTTTTTTTTTACAAGTCTGCGATAAGATTGCTATTGATAATATAGTCAACATCCAGTTCAGTTCGCTCGATTAACTTATCAATATTCGTATCCATTTTCTCCATGATAGAGTAGCCATCAATACTTAATAATACATTTAATTTGTACATATTCCTATATTCAGGCTCAATCTCTTCTCTAAAAATTTCGTCTCCCATTTTAAGTTCATGTGCTTGAGCATTCTGTACTATTCGCTTATGTAGTCTCATAGTGATAGCGTAGCCTGCCATGATGAGTCGGTCTATCTCTCCCTGTGAGTCAGTGCTACCGATGCGATGTTTTGCGTAATTTTCGATGAAAGCATTATAAGCACGATTACGATAGTCTGTGCCAAATTCTTTTAACGATTCTTCTAGCGTTCTATGCTTCGAGATAGCACGGATATTGTTGTCGTCATCAGTGCATACTATAGCGCGAAGATTCTTAGGTGTTTTAAATATAGTTACTATATAACCATGATTAAGTGCGTGTTCAATTTGTGTGTAATTCATAATATTTCCTTTTAGCGACGATAATATATCATAATAAATGTATGTTGTCAACTATTATTTTGACAAAAATTAAATATTTTCTTATATATTTATATGACTGATTTTTCGCATAAAAAAGAATTTTTTCTAGGTTTTTTAATCAAAAAATGAGCTACCGCTCATTTAATTTTACTATACAGGGGAGATAGTACTTTCATTGATGAATTTAGCTGCTTGTTCTGCACTCGCTAAAGCTTCATCCACATTAGAAGCAATTATTCGTATAAATTCTTCACTACATCCTCTGACTATAATAGTTACTGCCTTTTCAATGACTGTCCTATCACCTAATACATCACCCGCCTTGACTACTTTAAGTACTTTAAGAGTATTTGCCTCTACGGCTGGAACAATATCTATGTCATAACCTCGTAGCACCATTTTATCTAATTCGCTGTCTGGGTTAGAGTTACCAGTATAATATTCGGTCTTATATTCAGCACGCTCGTAATAGTTCTTATTTACTTTCTCTAGTGCTGGTTTAAGGTTGATATGTTCACCATAAGCTATTAACTCATTTTTAACATAATTACGATTTTTGTACTCTCCCTTATAGTTCTCAAGTCGACAGACTCTCAGTCCACCACCAGATAGGAAGACGTGTAGTTTATATCCTTCCTTAATGGCCTTATCTATTCCTTCGTATTTCATAATATCTCTCCTTTATTTTTAATTGAGTATAGTATAATATATTATTTTACTTTGTCAATATACAAATTTAAATTATCAGTGCAATTCACTTGCTTTTTTTCTTTGATTTTTTTATTCTTATATCGTACAAAATAAAAGGAGAAAGTATATGGCTAAAAAATATGTATATATGTTTAGCGAGGGTAATGCGACAATGCGTAACCTATTAGGTGGTAAAGGTGCAAATTTGGCAGAGATGACCAATCTCGGTTTACCAGTTCCACAGGGTTTCACTATTTCAACTGAAGCCTGCACACAGTACTATGAGGACGGTAAGAAGATTAACGATGATATCCAGGCACAAATCATGAAGAATATCGAGAAGATGGAGAAAGTAACTGGCAAGAAATTTGGTGATAAGACCAATCCATTACTAGTTTCCGTTCGTTCGGGTGCTAGGGCAAGTATGCCAGGAATGATGGACACAATTCTAAACTTAGGTCTTAACGAAGATGTGGTAGAGACTCTAGCGAAGAAGAGTGGCAATCCACGTTGGGCATGGGACTGCTACAGAAGATTTATTCAGATGTTTTCTGATGTCGTTATGGAAGTAGGTAAGAAATATTTCGAGAAACTTATCGACCAGATGAAAGAGAAGAAACATGTTGTCTATGACGTTGATTTGACGGCAGATGATTTGAAAGAGCTCGCTACTCAGTTTAAGGCTGAATACAAGAAACAGATTGGTAAACCATTCCCAACCGACCCTAAAGAACAATTATTCGAGGCTATTAAGGCGGTATTCCGCTCATGGGATAATCCTAGAGCAAATATATATCGTATGGATCATGATATTCCTTATTCATGGGGTACAGCGGTTAACGTTCAGATGATGGCATTCGGTAATATGGGTGAGACATCTGGTACTGGCGTTGCCTTCACTCGAAATCCAGCCACAGGTGAAAAAGGTCTCATGGGTGAGTTCTTGATGAATGCACAGGGCGAAGACGTTGTAGCAGGTGTGCGCACACCTATGCCTATTGAGAAGATGAAAGAAGTTATGCCAGCTTGCTACAAACAATTCCAAGACATCTGTAAGACACTTGAGAATCATTATCGTGATATGCAAGATATGGAGTTCACTATCGAGGATAAGAAACTCTATATGCTACAGACTCGTAATGGTAAGCGTACAGCTGCCGCTGCTATTAAGATTGCTTGTGATTTGATAGATGAAAAGATGATTACAGAAGAGGAAGCTCTGATGCAGATTGATGCTAAGACGCTCGATATGTTATTACATCCTACATTTGATGCTACAGCACTTAAGAATGCTGATAAAAATAATGTAGTAGGCAAAGGTATCGCAGCTAGTCCGGGTGCTGCCGCTGGTACTATCGTTTTCACTGCAGAAGACGCAGTTGCAGAGGGCAAGAAAGGTAAAAAAGTCATCCTAGTTCGTCTAGAGACTAGTCCAGAAGATATTGAGGGTATGAAGTATGCTCAAGGAATCCTCACAGTTCGTGGTGGTCAGACTTCACACGCAGCTGTAGTCGCTCGTGGTATGGGTACTTGCTGTGTGTCTGGTTGTGGCGACATTAAGATGGATGAAGAGAAAAAACGCTTCACTCTAGCAGGCAAAACATATAAAGAGGGCGATGTATTGTCACTTGACGGCTCTACAGGTAATATTTATAATTGTTTGATTAAAACAGTCCCAGCCGACCCTAATAGCGGTTATTTTGGTAGAATCATGAAACTGGCTGATAAATACAAAGCATTAGGCGTTCGTACCAATGCAGATACGCCGGCAGACGCTAAGCGTGCAGTTGAACTAGGAGCAGAGGGTATCGGTCTTTGCCGTACCGAGCATATGTTCTTTGATCCGGCTAGAATCGGTGCATTCCGTGAAATGATATGTTCTGATACAGTAGAAGAGCGTGAGGCCGCTCTAGCTAAAATTGAGCCAATGCAGCAAGCAGACTTCGAGGGATTAATGGAGGCATTGCAGGGAAAACCTGTTACTATACGTTTCTTAGATCCACCACTACACGAGTTCGTACCTACTGCGGAAGAAGATATTAAGGCTCTTGCCAAAACTCACGGTAAGACAGTTGCTCAGATTAAACAATTAATTGCAGACCTACACGAGTTTAACCCAATGATGGGACATCGCGGTTGCCGTCTTGCAGTGACATATCCAGAGATTGCAGTTATGCAGACCAAAGCTGTTATCAAAGCTGCTATCGCAGTACAGCGCAGACATAAGACTTGGAAAGTTACTCCAGAGATTATGATTCCGCTCGTAGGCGAGATTAAAGAATTAAAATTTGTGAAGAAAGTAGTAGTTGATACAGCCAATGCTGTGATTAAATCTGCTAAGTCGAACTTGAAGTTCAAAGTTGGTACCATGATAGAGATTCCTCGTGCAGCACTTACAGCTGACCAAATAGCGAGTGAGGCAGAATTCTTTAGTTTCGGTACTAATGACCTTACTCAGATGACATTCGGTTTCAGTAGAGATGACGCTGGTAAATTCTTACCTTACTATTATTCTAATAAAATTTACGAGTCAGACCCATTCGCTAGGCTTGACACTACAGGTGTTGGCAAATTAGTTGAGATGGCAGTGAAAGCAGGACGAAAGACTCGTCCAGAACTTCATGCTGGTATCTGTGGCGAACATGGCGGAGACCCTTCTAGTATAGAGTTCTGCCACAAGGTAGGACTAGACTATGTTTCTTGCTCTCCATTCCGTGTTCCAATCGCTCGTTTGGCTGCCGCTCAAGCAAATATAAAAAATCCACGCAAAGCAAAATAAGGCAGACAGACGCTTTGGGGACCCCATGAGAACTTGCTTCGAAATGGAGGAAAGGAGCAACCGCCAAAAAGTTATGATTGCGAAAGCAATCTAACAAAAAGGCGAGTTGTGACGCGCTGCCGCTCAGGCAAATATTAGAAATCCTAGAAAAAATAAATAATTTATATATTCAGGAGAGAAAATGAAAGAGATTTTAAAAGTTGAAGGGCTTACTAAGTCCTTCAAACTTTCTAAAAAACAGCAGAGAATAGAGAAGACCGAAGAATCTATTAAAGTAGCAGTCAATGATTTAACATTTACGGCATATCGTGGAGAAATCTTTGGTTTACTTGGGCCAAATGGAGCAGGCAAAACTACTACACTTAGAATGCTCGCCACTCTCATTAAACCAGATAAAGGCGATGCCTTTATAGATGGTAAGAGTATTATCAGAGAAGAGAACGAGGTAAGGAAGAAGATAGGTTTTCTCACTAGTGAATTGAAATTAGAAGAATTTTTTACTCCTAATTATATATATGATTTCTTCAGCGAGTTATATGGAGTAGAGCGTACTATCAGAGATAGGAGAAAACACGAGTTATTCCAAAAATTCGGTATAGATAAATTTGCGGAAGTTAAGATTAGCAATCTCTCTACGGGTATGAAACAAAAAGTTTCATTAGTCGTTTCTATCGCTCATGATCCAGAACTCATTATCTTTGACGAGCCAACCAATGGTCTCGATGTAATAACTGCAAAAGTAGTTACAGATTTTTTGCTAGAATTACGAGCTAGTGGGAAGACCATTATTCTATCCACACATATTTTTAGCCTAGTAGAAAAATTGTGTGATAGAGTGTGTATTATCATTAATGGAAAGTTAGTTGCTATAGACACATTAGCGAATTTAACTAAAGACAAGAATATAGAAGATGTATTCTTTGACTTGTACTCTCAGATAGGGGAGGCGTAATAATGAAAAACATTTTTACAATAGTAAAAAAAGAATTTGCTAGATTCTTTAAAGATAGACGAATGGTTATCACAGTATTTTTACCTGGCATATTGATATATATCATGTATTCACTAATGGGTAATGTGTTTGGAAACATGAATAAAATTGACGATAATTATAAGCCTACAGTAGCTGTATTCAATGCACCGACTAATGAAATAGTCAGTTCTGCACTCAAAACTAAATTTTCGGTTGTAATATCGTCAGAGACAGAAGCAATAGATAAGATTAATTCAGGTTCACTGGATATTGTGGTATTCTTTCCGACTAATTTTGATGAAGCTATTTCAGGAGAAATTAACACTCCTCCGGAAGTGAAGATATATTACAATTCAGAGCATAACACTTCTACTTATGCCTATTCTATGCTGAGTGGAGTATTAGAACTAGTCAATACACATACATTTTCTTTCAGCATTAATTCATCAGAGGATAAATTTGATTTAGCCAAAGAGCAAAATTTTGCAGTTCAGATGATTTCGACACTAGTACCTATGCTCATGTTCTCATTACTCGCTTCTGGATGTATGGCAGTAGCGCCAGAGTCGATAGCAGGGGAGAAGGAGCGTGGCACAATGTCCACAATTCTCATCACACCTATCAAACGAAGCGAACTAGCACTTGGCAAGATAGTGAGTCTCACATGTTTTGCTCTTCTTAGTGGAATATCTAGTTTTTTAGGTGTAATCTTATCCTTGCCTAAACTATCAGGAGGACTAATAAGTGGGAATATGGTAGCCACTTACTCAGTACTCGACTATTTAATGATATTCGGAATCATTATCTCAGTAGTATTGGTTATTATTTCAGCATTCGCGGTACTTTCAGCTTTTGCGAAGAGTGTGAAAGAAGCGGGTTCGATTATTACACCACTCATGATAGTGATTATTCTTTTAGGAATGGGGGCAATGTTCTTTAGTGGGTCCACATCGGTATGGCTACATTTGATACCACTACTCGGTAGTGCTCTTGCCATGTCATCTATAATGTCTCTTACAGCTAGCGGACTCGGGGTAGCCTTGTCTATAATCTCAAATCTAGTTGTATCATTCTTGTTAATATTATTACTGACCAAAATGTTTAAAAGCGAACGCATCATGTTTAATAAATAATTTAATTATTTGATTTAATAAAAAAAATCAGTATATCGCTGATTTTTTTTGATTTGCCTATTTACAAAAGATAGAATTGTGTTTATAATATATTTAATATATATAGGAGAACATATGGGGAAGAAACACGCTAGTAGCAGTTATGTAAGTAAATCGAAACAGAGGAGAATGATATCTCATACATCGCAAACGATCAACTCTAGAGTAGTACAACAATCTATAATAGCAATAGACACATGTGCATTTATAGATATAGTTAAGGTGGATGAGAATTATTTAGCTAAGAAAAGCGAGCAAGGCTACCATCAGATTCTACGAGACATCAAGCGTCTAGTACTAAAAGGTAGATTGAAATTAGTGATTACGCCTACAGTTCTTACCGAGATTTGTGAGAAGATTAATGCCAAAGAATTTGATTTTATCACTCAGTATTGTTATAGAGTTCCGAGCCTAGATTTTGAAGAAATCAGCCTTCTTAATAAGACTCGTGCTAGAAATTATATCGAGAAGAATTATGTTAGATCTAGAAGAAAGTCAAATTCATACATGGATGCTACTATCTTAGCCGAAGCGTGTAGTGTAGGTTTATGTCTACTCACCGAAAATATTAATGATATGATTAATTATGGCAATATTTATACTAGCGGTGCAAAAATTCCTGGCGGTCGAGCAAGGGCGATAGCTGAATACAATAGGGAACAAGGAATAGGTTTGTATAGCGAATATACTCCTAGACCAATTTCTCCTAATAATTTTATCGAAAATTTTAAAGAAGGTTATTACGATATAGACATTGACTTAGAGCCTATTACGGAGAATATGATATCCTTATCAATAAGCGAATAAAAATACGGACTAAATTGTCCGTATTTTTAATATTAACATTGAATAGATGAATTGTTTTCCAATTCTAACACTTTTAAAAATTCTGGATTGATATATACTGAGGCATTTAATTCGCTTTGTTCATTAGGTTCAATTATGACTGCTCCTGTCTTTTTTAACTCACGAGTTTTATCCTGAGTAATAAGTTTGTTGATTTGTCGCGGAGTAGTGTTCCATGGCTCAATACATAAGAAATCTTCTTGCGAAACATTGTCTTTCGGTCTAGACCACAAAATCAATACAGGCTCTTCGGTGTGCATAGTGATATATGGTATCTTTTCTCCGTGTTCATTTTCGTATAATAACACAATGTCAGCGGATTCAATTCCTGTGATTTGTTCAGATTTTCCATTCATAACGATGTTTTCGTCTATGGTATATTCTGTATCTGCTTTCAAAGGTTCACTTACTTTTGTCGCTGTGCCATTCTGGCTTACTGTACGAGTAATTTTAGCATCAGGTTTAGCATTTAGATTTTTAAATATAATAGTATATTTGCTAGGATTTTTATGCAGAGCGAAAGCAGGGTGCCAACCCATACCTGCCAACATTGGTTTTGTGTCATTATTCTGTGCTATAGTTTTATATGACAAGCTGCCATCTTTCTCTAGTCCCAATACCATGTAATAAATAAAATCATAAGGATATTCATTATAAGTGTAATCATCACTTCTGACCGATAGAACGCAACTGTCTTTAGTTTTTCCATTTATGGTGAATTTTTTATGTTGAATAGGTCCGTGTTGACCCATGTGATATATACCACCATTATGAGTGTATTCTACATGCTTTTCTACTACGCCGTCTCGTACATGGTATTCTGCAGTGTTAAGTTCACCATTCTCATTGCTAGTGCCCACAGGTCCTGGATTGGGGAATAGGTTTTTACTACTGAACTTCCATTTAGAATTTTCGGGATTAAGTGCACCTTGATACATTACTTCCACCCCATCTACTTTATAACTTACGATTTGTGCTCCCAAAATATCTACTACTAGTTCGCTATTGCCATTTTTCAACTTAATATATCTATCTTTCATATTATCTCCTTATAGTAAGTATAAGATAATCGCTATCTAAGTCAAGTAAAAATATATAATTTAATTTAGGGATTTTGGATTTAGCGTTGTATTTAGTTAGTGAGAGGGGTTGAAAGGCTAGTCCTTTCACAAAATTAGTTTAATTAAATATTTTTTTAGGAAAAGGGTTTTTCGCGTTGTATTTTGTAAGTAATTGGAGTTTTAACTAATGACGAGAGGAAGTTTGTCTAGTGAATTTTTGGACGAAGTTAGGTCGAAGAATGACATAGTTGATATAGCCAGTAAATACTTAACTCTCACTCGTCGTGGGGGTAATTTTTGGGCGTGCTGTCCATTCCATAACGAAAAAACCCCATCATTTTCAATTAAACAAGAAGGTCAGTTCTATAAATGCTTCGGATGCGGAGAGAGTGGAAATGTGATTACTCTCGTTATGAAGATGGAGAATTTAGATTTCTATTCAGCGGTGGAGATACTTGCTAAATCGGCAGGTCTTAATATGCCTACAGAAACAGATAATTTAGAAATGGCGAAACGAAAGCGTGAACGAGATATTGCATATCGTGTGTTACGAGCGACCACAGATTTCTATCATCAGAATTTGCTAAATAATCCAAACTCACTTCAATCACAATACCTAATGAAACGTGGTATTAGCCCAGAAATGATAGAGAAATTCCAGATAGGTGCTTCACTTAACTTTGACGATTTACCTAAGCATTTATCAAAACTTGGTTTCAAATACGAAGACATGTCGCTAGCAGGGGTTATAGGCAAGGGAGAGTATGGCTTATATGACTTCTATGGCAAGAGACTTATATTCCCTATCTTCAATGGTTTTGGAGATGTTGTAGCATATTCGGGTAGGAGCGTAGAGGACAACCCTAATCACACAAAGTATAAGAATACTTTTCAGACAGCCGTGTTTAACAAAAGTGATATTTTATTTGGACTTAATTTTGTGCGTGACTTGAAAAAACAAAATATGGGTCTAGATACAATAGTGATAGTCGAGGGACATATAGATGTTATCTCTTGTCATCAGGTCGGTATTACTAATACTATAGGATGTATGGGTACAGCATTAACTACTCAGCATGCTCGTAAGATTAAACAACTCGTAGATAACGTAATCTTATGTTTAGATGGAGATAGCGCTGGTGCGAATGCCACCTATAAAGCGATAGATGTCTTGAAAGATATAGGTCTTAATGTCAGAGTAGTACGTTTGTCTGGAGCTAAAGACCCTGATGAATTTATCAAGAAATATGGGAAAGACGTTTTTCTAGACAAACTTAATAGCGCGATTAATTGCGTTGATTTTATATTGACAGATTTATCTAATAAATATGACTTTAATTCAAATGCTGATAAGACAAAATATGTGAATGAAGCAATATCATATATATCTAAGTTTTCTACCCCAGCAGAGCAAGAGATTTATCTATCCTTTGTACAACAACTAGTTAAAGTACCACTAGATGCTCTTAGGAAAAGTTTGAATGCTATTGATAGTACTAAATCGAATAAAGCAAAAGATAATTTAGGCGCTAATATGCACATTCAAAAAGAGAATATGGTACAAGAGACATTAAATGATAATTATATAATAGAGAGCAAAATAATGTTACTTTCTTCTATTCTTTATAAGAAGATCAACAATTTGGAAGATGTTGAGATTTTATTTAAGGGAGAAGATGAATTATCCGAACTTTATAACTATTTAAAAGAGAAAATAAAGGAAAATAAAGAATATAATATTTCTTCGCTCTTTGATAGTTTTGATATTAATAGCAATTCTTTGATTGATAGAGTGATTAATTATGATTTTCCAGACGAGAGTGTATATCCAGAATTTTTAAAAGACACTATTAGGCGCGTTAAATTATATGAGATTCAAGAGCAAAGGGAGAAATTGAAGCGAGCAATGTTAGAATCCAATTCTGATGAAGAGAGAATGGGTTATCTAGTTAAGATTAAAGAGTTGACAGATAGATTTAATAAGGAGAAAAAGTGATTAATATAGATAAAAACGATGCACTATATAAATATCTACTAGCATTAGGTGTGGATGATATTGATAATCTATATATCGAGCTTGCGAAGAATGGTCGTATTAAACGAACAGATATTCAAGCCTATTTCAGAGCTGATTTTGAGCCTAGCCTTACTAACGATATAGATGAGAGTGAATTAGAGAAGGTGCTTGATTATTATGTGGATATTAGGAAGTTAAAGAAGATTAGCAGTAAAGAGTTAAAGACCTTGTTGAAAAAATATGTAGAAACACAAGATAAAGAGTTAAGAGAACATATCATTAATTCTCAACTGAAAGATGTATTACTAGCGTGTCTTAATTATAAATCGTTACATAAAGATATAGATCTTCAAGATCTAGTGCAGACAGCAAGTATCGGATTAATGGATGCAGTTGAGAAATATGAAATTAATAGCAATATAGATTTAAAAGATTACATTGTCTACTGGGTGGGCAGGCGTATCAAAGATGAATTTAAGGAGAGAGAGAATGGTTAATGTAGAAGAAATAGGGCAGAAATTACTTCAACAGTTTAAAGACAATCATCAGAAATCTATTTCGGACGATAATTTGTGCAGAAAATTAGTGGAAAAATATAGTGAGATTGATTTAAGTGAAGTTGAGCAGGTTAAAGCGGTTTTGAAGGAAAATGGTATCACTATCACAGATACTGTCAGCGATATTCCGGTAGATGATAAGGAATTTGAGAATATCATCAGTCAGATTAATGTAAATGACCCTATCAAGATGTATTTAAAGGAGATAGGCAATATTCCGCTTCTCAGTGCGGATGAAGAGCGTGAATTGAGCCGTCAGTTAATAGAAGAACATAGTGAGTACGCTAGGAATAAACTGACCGAATCTAATTTGCGTCTAGTAGTTAGTATTGCGAAACACTATCAGAATAAACATAATATGCCATTCTTGGATTTGATTCAGGAGGGTAATTTAGGTCTTATTAAAGCAGTGGAGAAATTCGATTATTCCAAAGGATTTAAATTTTCTACATATGGTACTTGGTGGATTAGACAGTCAATAACTAGAGCTATATCAGATCAAGCTAGACTTATGCGTGTGCCTGTTCATATGGTGGAGACTATATTGAAACATAATCGTGCAGTCAAAGAGTTACTTCAAGAGTTAGGTCGTGATCCAACTGTCAGTGAGATAGCAGAGAGATTAGGCACTACTATTGAGAAAGTTATCGAAGTACAGCGAATATCTCAAGACCCTATCTCATTAGAGTCGAAAATGGGACACGAGGAAGATAGCAAAATCGGAGATATTATTCCAGATGAAAATGCACTTTCTCCACAAGATATTGCACAACAGAATATGTTAAAAGAGCAGTTAATGAGCGTACTTGAGACCTTGACACCGCGTGAGCAGAAAGTTATACGACTTCGTTACGGACTAGATGATGCACATCCTCGTACACTAGAAGAAGTTGGACGAGAGTTCTCAGTGACGCGTGAGCGTATACGACAGATTGAGGCGAAAGCGCTTAGGAAACTTCGTCATCCATCTAAACTCAAGAAATTGCGTGATGATATTTTAGAAGAAGATGATAAAGACGGCAAAAAATAAAAGGGAGAAATAATGAAAACAATTTTAGAAATACAGAGATTAGATAGTCATATTCGTGCTTTAGAACGCGAGGTAGATAAATGTCCTGCAAGTATAGACTTCAAGAATTATAAGAAAATATTGCAAGAAGGTCGCACTCGTTTTGAACAACTCGAGGCACAGGCGAATGAGATTATCAAGAGTTATAATAACGCGCTTACTAGATATTCTAAATGTAAAGGAAATAGTGAAATTGTCCGTAAACGCAATGTAGAGAATATCAGTCTAGACAATGTGTCTGCGCTCATCAGCGACGCGAATAGTTTAGTCGGAGAGTTGAGTGAAGAGAATAGGCGTGTAGAAGATTTGGTTAGGAAGTCAGAAGAGATAGTTAGAAAGAGTTCTGAACTTTCTAATAAACTAACAGAAGCTAAAATGCGTTCAACTACTATTAAGGCAAAAATTGAAGCGAAACGACAGGAGGTAGCTCCTAAAATAGCAGAGATAGAGAAGAAGATTGCCTCGCTAGAGCCTAAGGTAGAAGACAAAGAGAAATACTCAAAATATAAACAAATGAAAGAGAATGGTCTGTTTCCAGTATTTGTTCCGCTTGAAGACCAATACTGTGGCGGGTGCAAAGTAGAGTTGCCGCTTAATTTCGTTGAGAAATTAAAGACTAAAAAAATGCTTCCATGCGAGCATTGTAGCAGAATAATAATGTTTGATAAAATTTAAAAACATGTAATGATTTTTATTTGCTTTTCATATATACTAGTATGAAGAGTGGTAAGATATGGTCCACTATCGTGGACTATTTTTTAATATTGAGCGCCATTATAGGTGTAGGCTTTGCTTCAGGCAAAGAGATATGTGTGTTCTTCTTTGATTTTGGCGGAGCGTCTATTATAGGTTTAATTTCGTTCGGATTATTATATATTTATCTTTTCTTTGTAATAGAATATGTTCGACGAAAGTTAGCACTCCATTCATACAATGAATTTAATGCTAAAATTTTTGGTAAATTATCTATTCTTTCCAATATTGTACTGCTCATTAACTTTGCTATCACTTGTGCAGGAATGCTAGCTGGAGCAGACTACCTTTTCTCCACATTCTTTAATATAGGGTATAAGATACCTTCGACAATTCTAACTGTAATTACCTTGCTTCTCTTACTAGGTGGAATTAATAAAATCAAGGGTGTAGCTAATTTTATTATTCCGGTAATGATAGCTGCTATAGTAATCAATTCAATAGGTAATATCAATCCGCAGAATGTTCACATGGACATCACGGTTAAAAATTCGATGATGGCAGTTTACTATGGACTATTGTTTGGCGTTAATAACTTTGTGGCAGCTCTGCCTGTATTATTTGAAACGAAATTAAAATCGAAAGGTAAACTCTTCGTTATCTTTAGTATCTGTATTATTATTTTGCTTAATATTTTAGTTTTCGCATGCAATGTTTTCAGTACGGATATGCCAATGTTTGAGTTGAGTGCGAATGTTAGCCCTGCATTTTATTACATATATTTTGCGACACTAATACTTGCTCTGTTCTCAACACTTATGATATGTAGTTACAATATGCAGACTATATTAATTAAGAATAAAAAATCAATATTTGCATCTATAATGATAGTATTATTTAATTTATTATTATCTAATGTGGGTTACGCATTCATTGTGAAATATCTATATGTAGTCTCTGGCATCTTTAGTGGTATATTTGTAATCATACTAATTATCTTAATGATAATCAAATTAATTCAGTTTAAATTAAAAAAAGAAATAAAAAATAGTATTAAGAATAAGAAAGATATCCTAAAAATATCAAAAAATGTCGAAAATATAAGATTAAAATCGAAATAAATTATTTATTATATACTTTTGAATAGAACTTTAGATTCTCTTTAATCCTATCTATATAATTTTTAGTCTCCGAAAAAGGTATATTATATATTGTCACATTATCTAAAGAATATTGACTATCTTTTAGCCAACTTCTCACTCTTGTCTCGCCAGCATTGTAGGCTATGAGAGTTGTCCAGATGTTATTAAATTTATTATTTAGATATTTGATATATAAGCATCCTAGATATATATTAATATTTGCATCATATAAGTCTTTTTCTGTAATAGCAATGTCAAGTTTATAATAATCAATCAAATACTCTGCGGTAGAATATTTTATTTGCATTAGTCCAATAGCGTCTTTATTAGATTTAGCATTTGTTCTATATGAGCTCTCTACATTTATTACACTGGCTATGATGCCCGCATCTATATCAAATTTGTTCGCTGATTCGATTATTTGCTCGTTATATTTTATAGGGTGGGCGAGTGCTAATAATAGTTTATAACCAGCAAATCCTACAGTGAATATTGAGCATAAGAGAATTAGTATGACAGTTTTTTTCATAGTTATATTATGCTCACTTTTGAGTAATAGAAAACTAAATTATCAAAATAATCTATAATCTTTGGCTAATGATATTATGTTTTCGCCGAATTTGTCTTTTAGACTATCTATAGTACCACATAATTGTTCGTTCTTTACATTAGTGAAAATATTTACTTGCCTAGCATCCGCTTTTGATATTAGCATAGAAGTAGTGATTCTTAGCGCTCGTACTGGCGAAAATCGCTCTCCTGCTAGACTTAGGAAAATGTCATAAGCAAATCGATATATGTCCTGTTCATTGCTGAAATATTGTGGCATTGTGTGTTGAGCTGCAGAGTAGGTAAAGTCGGCATACTTGATAGTGAGATGAATAGTCTTAGCAGAGAATCCATGTGTACGCAAACGCTTAGACACCTTCATAGCCAAATCATGCAAGAAGTCTTGTATCTCATCTATGCGCGTCATATCACGAATTGCAGTCGAGCCGTTGCCCACACTTTTAGTATCTTCATCTCGTGGGGTAATCAATCTATCATCATTGACACCGCTGACAGCATTATGTAGATATTCGCCAATGATACCGAAATGCTGACATAAGAATTCACTCTTCTGTAGATATAGGTCGTATAGGGTATTGATGTTCATCTTACGCAGTTTTTTAGCGGTGTGTCTACCTATCATTATCATATCGTCAATCTTAAGACTCTTTATTATGTCAATATGGTTCGTCTCGTCAATGACAGTCAGCCCCATAGGCTTTTTCATATCACTACCGAGCTTAGCGAGTGTCTTTCCGCACGAGATACCGATAGACACCGATAGTCCCAGTTTGTCTTTGATATGGTTTTGTATTCGTTTAGCGAGCTCAAGGGCAGTGCAGTTAAAATAAGTCAGACTGTCCGTCACATCTAGCCAACACTCATCAATCCCAAAAGGCTCAATCAAATCGGTATACTGATAATATATCTCATGCGCTCGCTCGCTGTACTCTTGGTATTTGTCGTGGTGTGGAGCGACACAGATTAGAGTAGGGCATTTCTGCTTTGCTTCCCATATCACATCGCCAGTCTTGACTCCATACACTTTAGCAATATAGTTTTTAGCTAGCACCACACCCGTGCGCTTATTAGGGTCGCCAGCCACAGCCACAGCATAATTCTTCAGGCTGGGATTGAGTAGACATTCGACCGAAGCATAGAAATTATTCATATCAATGTGGAAAATAACTCGCTTACTATCCATACTAGACTCCTTTACTTAATTATAGAACATATGTTCGATAATGTCAAGCCCATAAATAAAAAAACAACCCCAAGGTCTATAAATTTTGAAACTAGCAAAAAGACGATATTTTATAATCGTCTTTTTTAAATTTCAATAATTTCTAAATCATTTGGAACAATAACATTTCCTTTAAAAAATTCTTGTGCCTCATTTGTGTATAAAGTTTTACGTTGCTCTTTATGTGAGTCTTCTGTATGATACAAAATTAAGTTTTTTATATTCAAATTATTCATAATCTCACTAACATATTTTGTTGTTGCATGGTTTTTCTCATATGCGTGAAAAATATTTTCTTCACTCTCTAAACAAAAAGCCTCGTGCATAACATAATCAAAATTTCTGATTCTATCATAAAGTTTTGGATTTAAGGTTTCATCACCCAAAAATGCAAGTTTTTTATCATTCAATTTACACTCGAACCCAAACAACTTTGTTCCTTTTGCTTGCATATCCCAAAATGTATATTCAATGCTATTGATGATGTATTTATCTCCATCTTGTAATATTTTGAAATCAACAACCTTGTAAATTGCATCCATAAGTTTTTCTGGTAAAATATGTTTTGATACTTCTTTAATTGTTTCAAGAACAACATCATTACAATATATATTTATTTTGTCTTTTATATCTCCATGCATTGCATCTCTGCTTATTTTCTTAAAAAGCCAAAATAACCCTAATATATGGTCTGTGTGGCTATGAGAAATAAAGATATGTCGTAATGTGCGATAATCAATATTAACAATTTTCAATTGTCTAATAATCTCAATACTTCCACCAGTATCAACCAAAAAATTCCCTTTCCCATTTTGAATAACAAAGCAAGTATTATATAAATCCATCGTTCCGCCATTTCCAGTGCCTAGCATTATAACTTTATCCATATTTACTCCTTATAAAAATATTATAACATGAAACTTATTAATTTGTATTAAAATTTATAAAAAAAATATAATTTGGCACTTAGGCGTGTGCTTGTCTTATACAAGTGCTGTCGCTTCGCTCCAGCAGACAAGCACACGCCTATAACTCAATTTTGTTTGTAAAAGAGCGGTTGCTGGCAGAGCGTAACGCAGACCGCTCTTTTGCTTTTTGTTTTCTTCTCTCTATTTTTCTAGTGTAAACGAATACTCTTTGTTGTCAAGGTCAAGGCGAGTGTCTTATGATTGTTAGAATTGTTATTTGAACGACAACCTATGACAACGGCAGAAGCATTCGCTTTATTTTGCAGTTAAGAGAGAGTTAGGAGTAAAAAGAAAACATAGGCTGTTTTTGTCTATGTTTTTCTTTTATTATTCCGCTAGTTTCAAAATTGAGTGACTAAGGGCTACTTTTTATTAAATTCATATACAGTCATGCCTACGCTGATAGGAAGATTAAGGCTGTCGATTTTGTCGCTATGTTTGATTAGTACACTAGTACCGGATTTTGCATACTTTTTATCTATGCCATGTGCTTCATTACCGAATATGAGTGAGTAATTATCTTTTGGCGTTTTAAATTCGCCTAATAGGGTATTTCCGCCTAGCATGAAGAGATATTTTTGATAAGAATTACTAGCTAAATACTCGTCCATACTATCAAATTCTACAATATTTAACATGAATATCGCTCCCATACTAGCACGCACGACTTTAGGATTGAAATAATCTACCGCAGGCTTAATGATGACTAAATCGGTATAGCCAAAGCCCACTATAGTACGCATAATAGTACCGAGATTACCCATATCACTAGGATTAGATAGTACTATTTGCTTATTATCGATAAGTGTAGAATTATATTTTTTGAATACCCCTAGTACAAAACAATTTTCTTTATCGCTGATTTTATTGATGACCTTATCGTCATGAATTATCTCGATATTTTTAGTTTTGCACATAGCTACTAGGCGATTTAATTCATCGGTAAATATTGCTTTAGAATGTATGTATACGCATAAGGCATAGTCACTCTTGTTTTTCAATAATTCATAGGTAGGATACGCCCCCATACTGAAACTTATATCAGACATTTTATTATATTTTTCAATTTTCATATGGCAATTATATCATATAGAACTAAATATTTCAATAAAAAATTTACATCTTGACATTATATAAATTTATGATATAATCAAGATATGGATATAAATATAGATGTTTTAGGCTTAGATAGAGCAGTCAGAAAAGGAGATACTATAATAATCAATCGAGCACATAATGTACTACGAGCAGTAAAGGTTATTAAAGTTAAGAGCAATAAAATATTAGCTACACATGCCTATGGCGAAAATATTTCACTTTTTCCTGCACTAGAAGATGCTTCAAAAGATTATTTGTCAGGTGGGATTAAAGCGAAACAATATGCTTCAGAGTATTACTTGGGAGAAGCTAAACCAGATAGTAATATTGACATGTTAATATTAGATGATTGGGTGTTGACAATCAGGGAATGCAAGAAGGTATATAATAAAAAATTACACAAATTAATAAATGCTCGTGACCCTAATGAACTGCAAGATAGAGACAATTTAGTTCGTGCTATTGAATTAAATGTCGCTATGCCGTGGCAACCACAGAGTTTTCTATACGGAGCGGATGTATTAGAAGTATTGAATAAATTAGAGAAGATAGCGAGCAATATTTTAGAAACCAAAAATTATTATGTTATGGAGACTTAAGAAGAAATTATGAAATACTTATGTTTAGAGAAATTTTTAAAATCAGGCGATAGACTACACATTTATTTTGGTAGTGAAGACTATTTTGAGAGTTTTTATATCGCACTAGAAGATAAGAATAGAAAAGAGAAATGTTATCACAAATGTAATAGTGTAGATAGCTTATGTGCCAAATTTGAGCAGGTTTTTTCTAAATCTAATTTTAATGTTAAAGATTTAGAGAATTTGTCTAACATAGCTGATTTATTAAAGCAGTCAGATTGGGAAATTTATATCAACTATTCGCTTGATGATGACTCCTTTAATTTGACATTTAATTATAGCGGACTAGACTCTATCAAAATGGTGGCGGATAGCATAGATAGTATTTTAGTTCAAGCAGATGTTATGGCAAATTATTTAATTAATGGGCATAATACTATTATTTAAGAGTGAATTAAATTCACTTTTTTATTTGTCTTAATTTGACATTACAATTTATAGTATGATAGAATATTTATATGAGATTTATTAATGTCAATTTTATCAAATCAGCGAGCCAAAAGTCTGAATTTATCGTCGACTCTCTTCCGCAGATTGCGATAGTGGGTAGGAGTAATGTAGGTAAGAGTAGTCTAATCAATATGCTCACGAATAATAGTAAAATGGCTAAGACTAGTAGCACACCAGGACGTACTCGCTTGGTCAATTATTTTAATGTTAATAATGAGTTTTATTTAGTAGACCTGCCGGGCTACGGCTATGCAAAAGCAAGCAAAGGCATGACTAGCGCTTGGGACAAAGTAATGAACGACTATTTTGTGGATAATGAAAATCTGAAAGTCGTCCTACTTCTTCTCGATAGTAGACATAATCCAACAGCCTTAGATATTGAGATGGTAGACTATCTAGCCAACTTAGAGATTCCGGTGGTTTTAGTTATGACTAAGATAGATAAAATTTCACGAAGTGAACTTAATCTTAATATTAATAAGATTTCAAAAGATTTGCGGTTTAGTAGAGAGCGAATAATTCCTACTAGTGTTTTGAAAAAGGTCGGCACTACCGAACTTATAAAAGTTTTGGAGCAATTTATAATAAATAAATAAAATTATTTGCAAAATTGTATTATTTTGTATAGAATTATAAAGAATAATAAGGGGGAAATTATGAAACAAACTAAAGTTGTGCAGATTGGTTGTGGTAAGATGAGTAAATATACCATGCGTTATGTTATGGACAAAGGTGGCAAAATACTAGCTGGCTTTGATGTGAATAAGAGACGCATTGGTAAAGATATCAAGTGTGTACTAGGCGGTAAGGAGGAATACGGCGTGCAGATTTTTGATGTCGTAGAGTTGGAAGAGAGATTAAAGAATCTAAAGCCAGATGTAGCGATTGTTACCACTATGAGCCTACTTAAAGATGTGTACGATGTCTTAATGATTTGTGCTAAATGCGGAGTAAATGCTATCACTATCTGTGAAGAAGCTTTCTATCCTGCCAACAGTTCGAAGAAACTTACAAACGCACTTGATAGAGTAGCTAAGGCTAATAATTGCACTATTACAGGTACAGGTTATCAAGATGTGAGTTGGGGTAGTTTAGTGACAGCTCTTGCTGGTACTACTCATAAGATTACCAAAATCACAGGTAAGAGCAGTTACAATGTAGAAGATTATGGTATTGCATTAGCGAAAGTGCATGGTGCTGGTTTATCCACAAAAGACTTTATGACCGAGATAGCATCAGCAGATAATGTCAGCGATGAAGTACGAAAAGAGATGATATCAAAAGGTGAATTTTTGCCATCATATATGTGGAATGTGAATGGTTGGTTATGTGATTATTTGGGGCTCACAGTTGTCAATCAGACTCAAAAATGTATTCCGCAGAAAGCGAAAACAAACCTAAATTCATCCACACTTAAGATGACTATTAAAAAAGGCTATTGTTCTGGTATGAGTGCTGTAGTTACCACTACTACTAAAGAGGGTATTACATTAGAGACCCAGTGTATAGGTAAGGTGTACGCACCGGATGAGTTTGACTCAAACGAATGGTCGGTAGTAGGTGAGCCTACTACTACAGTTGTAGTAAACAAACCTGCCACTGTAGAGATGACATGTGCTACAGCTGTGAATCGTATTCCAGATGTAATGAAAGCACCATCAGGATTTGTGCCAACATGTAAAATGGGTGTAGTGACATACAAGGCTAAGATATAAAAAATTCCCACGTTAGTGGGAACTTTTTTATCTAGCATTTTGAGATTGAACAGAGACCGCAGTTGGATATAGTGGTAAATCGAATACACCAGGGCATACATCTTCAGTAGTGAAAGGTGTGCATGGTGGGATAGGACAATATCCATAACTAGGTACTAATACATCTACTACAGCTACTACTTTAAGTATAGTAGTCACGCAACCATCTACATTAAATCCGTTAGTAGTTGGATTGTAGGTGCCATTAGTAAGTACAGCACTACCAAAAGCGATTACATCAATAGGTGTCAGAGATGGCTGAGGTACATACAATACTACATCTTGCGCAATAGTTACAGTGCCGTCAGCAGTGCCAGGTGTATTGTTAGCATCAGTGTATGTAACTTTCACTGGGATGTTGATATTCGCTTGTACTCGTGCGAAATTAGGTCTATCTTCAAACCTTGTGATAGTGAGTCCAGTCACTGTGGCAGTAGAGCCATTCGAATTTCCGCTAACGAATGTTAGAGGAGTAGTAGGGTCGGCTGGATTGAAATTAGTTAGAGTCAATGAATAGTTTTCAATATGAGATTGATTCATACATGCGTCAAAAACTTTGGTAGCTTGAATGCAGATTCTCTCACATAGACCATTCATGACATTGTTTGTCTGACCTGGGAAAATACCGGGTCTAGAGTCTGTGTAAAAAGACATTTTATTAAACCTCCTAAATGTTACAATATATTTTATTCTTCAAATGTGATTTTTGTTAAAATCTGTGAGTTTTATGAATTTATTTTAAAAACTTGACAAAATCAAAAACTTTCAGTACTTTAAATATAGTAGGGAAATATGTTATTTGCGATTCTGACAGTAGTGTTTTTAATTATTTCGTGTGTGCTTGGTGTTTTTGTGGGTGTGCCTATGTATAGCGTGACAGATGGCGAAGTATTTAAAACATTATTTTATATGATACTTACACTTTTAATTATTAATATTGTCATTGCTCTTATAGTCCGTAATCATATTCCAAAGAAATGGCTCAATCCGTTCGCTAAAATATATACAGTACACAAATGGGAACAGAAGTTCTATATCGCAATAGGTGTGCGAGTTTGGAAGGATAGAATTCCGGAGCTAGGGAAAACGCTCGCTAACTTTGATAAACGAACAATAGATAATCCGAATGATAATGAATATATTTACAAGTTTTTGCAAGAGACTTTGTATGCGGAACTTATGCACTCTTTCAGTGCGCTATTAGGTACGCTAATAATTTTTATTAATCTACAGTTGGCATTGTTGGTAGCCCTGCCATTAGTGATATTAAATCAGATTATCAATATATTGCCTGTCATAGTTCAGAGATATAATAGACCGAAACTAATAATGTTGTACCGAAGAAACGAACGGAAAATAGAGAAAAATAAAATTTGACAAATTCAATAAAAATATTTAAAATAAAGATAATGAATATATTTTCTATCAGTGATTTACATTTAGACATTAATAACACTAAGCCAATGGATATATTTGGCCCTGTTTGGCGCAATCATTTAGATAAGATAACTACCGATTGGCGCGAGAAAGTCACAGATGAAGATGTGGTCATTCTAGCAGGCGACTATTCATGGGCTATGAAACTCGAAGATGTAGTGCCGGACTTTGAATTCTTAAGTACTCTACCGGGGAAAAAAATCATAATTCGTGGCAATCATGATTTTTGGTGGAGCAGTGTCAGTAGAGTAAGAGAGCAATTGCCACCAAATACCTATGCGTTGCAGAATGATGCAGTCAAAGTAGGAGAATACATATTCTGTGGCAATCGTGGTTGGCTAATTCCGGAAGGAAAATATATGACAGATGAGAATAAAAAAATCTATGCGCGTGAGCTTATCAGATTAGAGCTGTCCTTGCAATCAGCGAAAAAGCTTCAGACCAATGACGAAAAAATCATTTTCGTTACGCATTATCCGCCTTTTAATAATAAAATAGAGCCTAGCGAGTATACTAAGAAATTAGAAGAATACGATGTAGACAGCGTAGTATTCGGACATCTTCATGGATATATTAATCAAAAAATGCTGTATAATGAAATCAATGGTGTCAAATACTATCTAACTAGTTGTGACGCCTTAAAAAATACATTAGTTAAGATAAATTAAAATGGAATTTAAACATATCTCAGTACTTAAAGATGAATCTATCATCGGACTTAATATCAAGCCCGACGGTATTTATGTGGACTGTACCACTGGAGGTGGCGGACATTCATTCGAAATTGCGAAACAATTAAATACTGGTAGACTTATTTGCATTGATAAGGATACTGACGCTCTCTTAGCTGCCGAAGTGAAATTACACGATTACCTAGACAAGATTACATTTGTTAATGACAACTTTGCAAATATCGATATGGTTTTACATAATTTAAATATTGATAGTGTAGATGGTATACTTGCGGATTTAGGAGTTAGTAGTTTTCAGTTGGATACCGCTGAGCGTGGATTCAGTTTTCGAGAAAATGCTAGACTAGATATGCGTATGAATAAGAGTCAGACTTTAGATGCTGAGTACGTCATTAATAATTATAGCGAGCAGGATTTATCTAAAATTTTATATATGTATGGTGAAGAGCGAAATGCACGCCAAATAGCACGAAAGATTTGTAAACTGCGTGAAAAACAACCTATTAAAACCACTTTTGAATTAAGAGATATAATAGTTTCTAGTTATCCGCCAAAATTTCAAAATAAAGGTAGTTTATGTAACAAAGCCTTTCAAGCGATACGAATAGAAGTCAATAATGAACTTAATGATTTGACAGATTCTGTCGAAAAAATGTTGTCAAAACTGAAAAAAGATGGTAGACTATGTATAATTACATTCCATCCGTTAGAAGATAGGATTGTAAAGACTGCATTCAAATTGCACTCTATAGATTGTGTCTGTCCACCTAGAATACCGAAATGTATATGTGGACATAAGGCTGATATTCGACTAATTACTAGGCATCCAATAGCACCTAGTGAGGACGAACTAAAGTCGAATTCTCGTTCTGCGAGTGCGAAATTAAGAATTGCAGAGAAGATATAGTTATGGATGAATTAGAAAAAAAAGAGTCGTCTACTATTACATTAGTAGAGCAAGATACCAAGACTACCAATGAAAACTTGCTCGATAGTTTGCCACGCTTAGAAGATTTATTAAAGAGTGAGCAGGAGATAAAACAAGCTCCGGAATTAAAGGGATTAGAGAAAGTTCAGGAAGATACTTTAAGTGAGAATAAAGTATTTAAGCGCAAAGAAGATGAGAAAAAAGCATTTTTCAAACGAAGATTCAAACTCTTAACTGGTGTATATATTGCGGTTGCAGCATTATTATTCACATTAGTAGGTGCGAATGCTATTACGCAAGTACTCCTTACTAGAGATATTAATTCGAATGCGAATACCATTCAGTCGAAGTCGGAGCAAGTGACTATCCTAGAGAGCATTCCGGGAGAAGAACCAAATCCAAGTGGCGTAATTAATGTTACATTAAATGAACCAAGAGATTATAGTGATGATACTAAAGAACTCACTTGGATGGATAAGATTACTATATTATTTAGGAATTTATTTAGTTAATTAGACCATTTATATGGTCTTTTTTTTGTTTAATATCATTTAGTTTGTATGATTCGAATAAGTTAACATATGAGAAATAGTAAATTCAAGACCTTTTACAATATATATTCATTAGAGCGAAGATTTATTGTTAGCTTACTTATTATAGTTATTTTATTTTTTGCATTATTCTGTAGAATGTTTTATTTACAGATAATTGATGGGAAAAGATTACAAATCTTAGCCTCAGATGAATGGCTTCGTGACCTTCCTCTCAGTAGTAAGAGAGGCGAGATATTGGATAGTTCTGGAGTTAGCCTTGCTACGACTATTACTACCTATGATGTATATGTGCGTGCTAGGAATGTGACCGACCCTGTAGCGCTAGCTAATAAATTAAATGAACTATTAGATATTGATTATGATACGGCGTATAAAAAAGTCACGAATATCAAACTAAGCGAAATTTTAGTAAAAATGCAGGTAGATGAGCAACTAGCACTTCAGTTAACAACTTTTGATGGAGTTTATCTATCTCAGAATGTAGCTAGAGTATATCCTTATTCAAATTTACTCACTCAAGTATTAGGATATTGCACTATTGATAATATTGGACAGGCAGGGCTTGAGAGTTATTATGATAAATATCTAAAAGGTGTGGATGGAAAATCTCTTACTCAGACCAACGCACAGGGCAAAGAGATAGAGAATTCGCTCGGATATTATATTCCAAGTGTGCCAGGTGCGGATATGACTACCACTATAGATGTACAGATGCAGTCTATTTTAGAGCGTGAATTAAATATAGCATATCAAGAGCATAAGGCATTAAGTGTCAGTGGTATTATTTTAGATGCAGAGACAGGCGGAATAAAGTCGATGAGTTGCTTACCTAGTTTTGACCTTAATAATGTACCTAGAAATGATATAACGAAATTACAGAATATGAGCAAGAATACCGCTGTGGTAGATGTATACGAACCGGGTAGTACATTCAAACTAATAACGCTTGCTGCTGCATTGAATGAAGGATTGACTAGATTAGACGAGCAATTCTTCTGTGGTGGTAGGACAACTGTAGATGGAGAGACCATTAAATGTTGGCGTACAGTCGGACATGGTAGTCTAAATCTAGTAGAAGCGTTTAAAAATAGTTGTAACTGCGTATTTGTTAATTTAGCTTTGAGATTGGGAATAGATAAATATTATGAATATCTAGACTATTTTGGAGTTGGTAGCAAGACAGGAGTCGATATATCTAGCGAATCTAGCGGTATAGTGATGCCAAAAGAGAGCGTTAGGAATGTAGACCTCGCTCGTATAGGTTTCGGACATGCGGTAGCAGTTACACAATTACAGATGGCATCAATCTATGCGAAAATCACTACTGGCTATAATATTACACCGCATATTTTATCATCTCTCTCGCATGAGGGGAAAATGCTATATGAGAATAAACCTACAAAAACTAAGATAAAATTAAAAGATGAAGTGATTAAATCAGTCAATATAATGCTTAGTAATAATGTCAATAGTGAAGGAAAGTTAACCTTTGTATCAGGCTATGATGTCGGTGGTAAGACAGGTACAGCACAGAAATATGACGAGAATGGCAAGATTGCGACCGGCAAATACATATCTAGTTATATAGGGACATATCCAGCGAGTGCTCCAAAGTATATTTTGGTCATATGTGTAAATGAGCCATCTAATGGTGTTTATTATGGCGGAGTAGTAGCGAAGCCAGTAGGACAGCGTGTATTTGAATCAATATTTTCTGTCAAAGCAGTGACACCGACAGATGCTAGTCAATTAAATAATAAACCACAGATTGAGATGCCGTATGTAGTAGGTATGTCTATTGCAAACGCTTGCGCAGAGCTAAAGAAATTAGGATTAATTAGTCTATTTGACGGAGAAGGGAGTCATATTATAGAACAATTACCGCCAAAAGGTACTCTTCTATATGTGGGAGAAATAGTTTATTTAATCACAAATTAAAACTTTTTGTCTATTTTTGTTAAGGTAAATATATTTTAACATTTTAGTGCTAAATTCTCTTTAAGGGGTTAAAAATGAAATTATATGATATTATCTCAAATCTTAAATTCATAGGTATCAAATATTATCAAGATGTTAATATTGATTCACTTACATGTGACAGCAAAGAAAAAGTGAACAATGGCATTTATTTCTGTATCAAGGGATTAAAAGCTGATGGGCATGATTTTGCAGAGCAGGCAATATCTAATGGTGCAGTGTGTCTTGTCGTAGAGAGATTTTTAGATATAGCCGTACCACAAGTTTTAGTGGAGAATGTTAGAAGTAGTATGTCATATATTAGTTCAATATTTTTTGAGACTTATAAATCAAAGATGAAGTTTATCGGTATTACAGGTACTAATGGCAAGACTACAACGACCTTTTTGATTCGTGAGATTTTGACGCTTTTAGATAAGAAAGTCGGATTAATAGGTACAGAAGGCACATACATCAATAGCTTACTTTTGCCATCACACTTGACCACTCCAGACCCTATTGAATTGCACAAATTGATACGAGATATGGATAATAATGGCTGTGAGTATTGTATAATGGAAGTCAGTGCACACGCTATAGCGCTAAATAAAATTGATAATATTTATTATGATGTGGTTGGTCTTAGCAATATTACCAAAGACCACCTTGACTTCTTTATCAGTATGGATAATTACATGAAATGCAAAGCCAGTTTATTTGACTATCGCCATGCTAAGCAGGGTGTAATTAATATGGATGCAAAATATTCTAAAGAGATAGCTAAGAAATCAAATATAGATATATTCACTATAGGTAAAGATGCGAACTTAAAATTAGTCAAGATGTCAGAGACTTTGAAAGGAAGCGACTTTAAGCTAGAATATGAAGGTAAAGAATACGCCTGTCATACCAACCTTATGGGCGAATATAATGTATCTAATGTGATGATGGCTATGGCGTGTTTGATTAAATTAGGATATAATATTACTGATATTATTAAAGTATTAAAAAACAATGAAGTTTTTGTGCCTGGTAGATTCAATGTGCTTAATGTCAATGCCAAATTTAATGTTATTATTGACTACGCTCATACGCCAGATGGAATTAAGAATATTTTAAGTACTATCAAAAAATTGCCTATTTCAAGACTAATCACAGTATTCGGTTGCGGTGGTAATAGAGATAAGACCAAGCGTGAAGAGATGGGTAAGGTGGCATTAGAGAATAGTGATTATGTTGTAGTCACGAGTGACAATCCACGAGATGAGAATCCTGATTTAATTATTGATGATATCGTTCGCAACATTGATAGCAAAGATATGTGTCGTATCACAGAACGAAAGTCGGCTATAGAGTATGCACTAAGTATTGCTCGGGATAATGATGTCGTAGCGATACTTGGTAAAGGCGCTGAAACCTATCAAGAGATTAAAGGTGTGAAATATCACTATAGTGACTATGAAACAGTAGATAATTATTTTAAATATTCGGAGTATCAAGAGAATAGTCTATGATAAAAACTCTCTTAGCATTTTTATCAAGCTTTGCTTTGTCTTTGATATTAATGCCGTTAATTATTAGATTTTTTAAGAAAAAGAGTGCCTCTCAGACGATACTGGGTTATGTAGAGAATCATAAAGAAAAAAATGGAACATTGACAATGGGTGGTGTAGTATTTATATTAACTACACTTGTTCTTGCATTCGTATTTCTACGATATGATAACTCATGGTTCGTATGTCTCATTGTAAGTGTATTTTTTGGTGTACTGGGATTTATGGATGACCATATTAAGATTAAGCATAAGCAAAATCTAGGACTGCGCCCGTACCAAAAGATAATTGGACAAGTAGGTATCTCGATTATATTTGCTATATTTGTATATTTTTCTACTAAAGGGCATATATTTGTACCTTTTAGTACTATGATTTTTGATATCAAATTTTGGGTAATACCATTGGTTATTTTAGTAATGATTGCGACTACTAATAGTGTCAATCTTACGGATGGGCTAGACGGGTTGGCTGGTTCTGTCAGCATAGTATATCTATTCATGTTTACTATAATTACCAGCCTATTAGGATATTCAATATATTCATCTGGCGACACAGGTATAATCTTAACAGATATAGCTAATATCAATATTTTATCAATGTTATTTGCGGGTTCAATCTTAGGCTTTTTAATGTTTAATACCAGTAAGGCTAGTATATTTATGGGGGATGTAGGTTCACTCTGTCTAGGTGGGTATATAGGCGCTAGTGCTTGTATATTAGGTATGGAATTATTGCTTCCTATACTTGGTTTTTGCTTTGTATTTTCAGCAATATCGGTTATTTTGCAGGTGGCAGTATTTAAGATTAAAAAGAAGCGTATTTTCAAGATGGCACCTTTCCATCATCATTTACAGATGTCAGGACTAAGTGAGCCAAAAGTGGTTGCTATATATTCCGCTATAACTCTATCTATTGGCATTATTTGTATTATTTTTTACCTTTTGTAATAAATATTAGTTTATTTAATAAAATTAAACAGGTGATATATGAAAGTAAAAAATAAGAATGTCTTAGTTTATGGTATGTCAAGTTCTGGTGAATGGGTTAGTAAGTTATTATTAAAACTAAAAGCCAATGTATATCTATACGATGATGATTGTGCAAAATTAAAGAATAGACCTTTCCAAAATTGTTTTTTAGTCAACGCTCTGAATGAAACGCAGATAATAGAATTTGATTTTATAGTCGTGTCTCCAGCTGTAGAGAAAGATAATGAGTACTTGGTTCTTGCTAGAAATCATAGTATTCGAATATTTAGCGAAGTAGAGTTTGCTAGTCAGTTTTGTAAAGATTTCATTGCGATAACAGGTACGAATGGCAAAACTACTACTGTAGAGTTAGTTGCACGAATTCTAAATGAAAAGACGAAGACAATAGCATGTGGCAATAATGGTTATCCGCTTTCTAGAGCTGTTTTAAATAATAAGAGTGAATTAAAAGTAGTGGAAGTCAGCAGCTTCATGTTGGAGAATTCGTTAGATTTTTCTCCACATGCTGTCAGTATATTAAATATTGAACCAGATCATTTGATAAGGCATAAGACCATGATAGAGTATACGAATCTGAAAATGAGTATATTCAAGAATCTCAAACCTACAGATTATGCAGTAATTAATCTGGACATGAATATTCATCCTACATGCGAACATTTAAGTGTGACATATTCATTAAAAAGATTAGCAGATGTCTATATCAAGGATGGTTACATATATCTACACGAGAATCAAATTATTGCACTTAACGAGCTAAAGTTAAAAGGTAAGCACAATATTTCAAATGTAATGTGTGCAATATGTTTTGCCTATATTTACAAGGTGTCTATAGACAAAATCAGAAAAGTACTTTTATCGTTTACTCCAGATCAATTTAGGATGGAAGAAGTAGCTAGTATTAACGGAATAAAATTTATCAATGATAGCAAATCTACAAATATAGCTTCCACACTCGCATGTGTGAATGCGACAAAAGGGGCGATAATATTATTACTAGGCGGTTCAAAGAAAGCACTTGATTATACGAAATTGTTTGCTAAATTATCTAAGAGAGTGAAGAAAATATTTGTTTACGGAGAGATAGCTGATGATTTAATAATGTCTAACACAGACTTTGATATTAAGAAATGTGATACATTATCACAAGCATTCGATGAGGCAGTATCGGTTGCAATGCGAAGTGATAACATATTATTATCTCCTGCGAGTGCGAGTTATGACCAGTTTAATAGCTATATAGAGCGTGGTAATATGTTTAATTCTAAGGTAAGGGCGTATGAGAATAGGTTTAAGAAAAAGTAGTATCATTATCATCATATGTACCTTAATACTCACTATATTTGGCTGTATAATGGTATATAGCGCCAGTAAGTATTCGGCTAATGTGAACTATCATGACCAATTCTTCTATCTGAAGAAGCAGATAATAGGTGTAGCGATAGGATTTGTTGGATTATTGATATGTAGCTTTATCAATCATAGAGTGTATAAAAAATTTTATTGGATTTTCTATATAGTCGGCATTGTAGCCTTAATTTTAGTGTTTATACCGGGTATCAGTAGGACGAGCTATGGTGCAACCAGGTGGATAGGCATAGGTTCGTTCACTATTCAACCGAGTGAAATAGCGAAGTTCTGTCTTGTGTTCTTTTTGTCCGGCTATCTTGCCGATGGAGATAAACTTGCGAAATGGAAACATATTTTAATAGTTCTTACACTTGGGGGTATCTATTGTCTGCTCATTATGTTAGAGCCTAATATGTCTATTACAATGTGTGTCGCTTTTACTTTAATTTTCATGATGTTTATAGGTGGCATGCGACTAAAAGTATTTGGTATAATGGTAGTACCAGCACTAGCACTCGTAGTTGTATTGATATTGATAGAGCCATATAGACTCAGTAGAATTATAGCATTCATTGACCCATGGCAAAATCCACTAGACGAAGGCTATCAACTCATTCAGTCACTGTACGCTATAGGTAGTGGCGGACTATGGGGAGTTGGGCTATTTAAAAGTAGACAGGCAGAGTTGTTCTTGCCATTTAGCGAGAGTGATTTTATCTTCTCGATAATAGCAGAAGAATTAGGTTTATTTGGCTGTGTAGTATTGTGTATCATTTTTATAATTTTAATAGTGACAATCTTTAGAGTGGGTATGCGTGCTAGTAATAAATTTTCGGCCTTTTTATGCTTCGGTATAGCTGCGATAATTAGTATCCAAGTGATATTAAATATTGCGGTGGTCTCAGGCTCAATTCCGCCTACAGGACTGCCACTCCCATTCATCAGCGCAGGCTCGACTTCACTCTTTGTATTCATGTCCGCTATCGGCGTAGTTTTAAATGTAGACAAAAATACAGCTAAAACACAACTTAAATAAAAAGCATACTTTTTAGTATACATTTTTTTATCGCTTTGTTATAATAAAAATATGGAAGAATTATATCAAATATTTAAGAGAAATTTCCCGAATATAGTTAGAAGAGAGACGACAGTTAAAGCATTACTATCAGACAAAAATAATAAAATCTTTGAGCGAAGAAATTCTAAAGGAGAGCTGATCGGTGTAGCTGTTGTAAATAAAAATACAATTTATCTCTTATGTGTTGATAAAAAGTATAGGAATAAAGGTTTAGGTAGTTTTCTACTTGATAAATGTGAAAGATATATTAAAGAGAATGGCTATTTAAAGGTTAATGTAGGTGTAGGAGAAGATTATCTTACTCCGGGTGTACCTACTAATAAAGTACCATATGCTGAAAATTTAAAACCTCCAAAACTTTTTAAGAAAATTGACAATAAAGCAGTTGAATTTTTTGAGAAGCGTGAATATAAACATTCATGGGTTGACTGTAATTGTTTTGATATGTATCAAAAATTAAGCACATATAAACCAAGAGAATATAATATTGGCGATACTGTTAACGGAATCCAGTATGATTGGGCAACAATCAAAGATTTAGATGATATAATAGTATGTGCTACTGATGCACATGAATCATTTGTTATTCATTATAAAAATAAAAATCTTTATAATGAACAATCAAAAAACAAAGTCCTAATAGCAAAAGATCAAGATAAAGTCGTTGGTGCAGTAATAGTAAATATTGGTACAGATAGAGACAGAATGGGGACACTTGGCTGTACAGTAGTAAAACATAGTCATAGAAAGAAGAAAATCGCTTCAATTTTGTGCGATATGGCTACAGCGTATTTTAAACAAAATAGATTCAAAGATGCTTTTTTAAGTTATACATTTACTGGTCTTGATGTATTGTATGGTTATTCGAATTATAGAATCTGTGTCTACTATTTCATGGCAGAAAAAGATTTATAATAGTAAAATTAAGTAATACATTTGTGGGTTGTATTTTCACGAATGTATTTTTTATTTGAAGGTATGCAAATTTTTCAGATTGTCTAATTTGATAAAATATTAGCGTTTAATCTAACTTAATCATAGATTATTATATGAAATATAACGTTAATGATAAGTTTATTATCGAAGGTGGACATAGACTGAATGGTTTAGTCCATGTTCAGACCTCCAAAAATGCTATTTTGCCTATCATGGCATCGAGTATACTATCTAGTGGAGTAGTACAATTACATAATTGCCCAGATTTACTAGATGTACATAATATGATTAGGATATTGCGAAGGATGGGGGCTAAAGTGCATTGGCACAATATGACTCTTATTATCGACCCAAGCACCATATCAAATATAGAGATAGATTGTGAATTGAGCAAGACCATGCGCTCATCTATCTTTTTGCTTGGTGCAATACTTGCTAAATTTAGGACTGCATCAATCTCATCTCCGGGCGGTTGTGATATAGGGAAGCGTCCCATTGATATACATGTTTCAAGTATGAGACGATTAGGTGTCAATGTAGAAGAAATGGGCGATTATCTATTATTTGATGCAAGTAAAGCAAAAGCTCGAACATTAGAGCTGAAACTACCTAGTGTGGGAGCTACAGAAAATCTAGTTATTTTTGCATCAACTCTAAAAGGCAAGACTGTTATTAAAAATTGTGCGTTAGAGCCTGAAGTGGTGGACTTGTGTGATTTTTTATCCTATATGGGAGCAAAAATTTTAGGAGTAGGTACATCTACTCTTACTATATACGGAGTAGAGCGATTACATGGCACAGAATATACGGCGATAGGAGACAGAATAGTAGCAGGCACATTGATGTGTGCGGTCGCTGGTTGCGGTGGAGAGTTGACTTTAAAGAATATAAAAGCTAGACATATTCAAAATTTAATAGATAAACTACGCTTAATGGGTTGTCAAATAGAAGTTAAAAGTGATATAATTAAGATATCTAGTTTAGGATGCTTAAATTCACTAACTGATATTACCACAGGCTATTACCCAGATTTTCCGACAGACATGCAGTCAATTATGCTTACTTTGTCTTGCATATCAAGTGGAAAAAGTAGTATAATTGAATCTGTGTTTGAAAATCGATTTTTGATAGTTCCAGATTTGATTAAGATGGGTGCTGACATTTCGAAAATCTCCAATCGAGAAGTAGAAGTTTTAGGTAAAGATTCATTATATGGTAGTAAAATCTCTGCTAGAGATTTGCGAGGTGGAGCGGGACTTGTGCTGGCTGGCTTAATGGCAAACGGGGAGACGATGATTAGCAATGTACATTTTATAGATAGGGGTTATGAGCATTTTGAAAATATGCTCACTAAACTAGGTGCAGTTATAGAAAGGATATGAGTAAGAAAAAGATTATTATTTTCTCTGTAATATCGGCGGTATTACTTGCGACTATTATTGTATTCGCGTCTGTTTTTTGTCTACGCAGTCAGAGTGTAGTGATTGTAGATGGCTCGACTCTTTCTGTTACTAATGAAGAGATTATTACAGTAGCAGGGCTAAAGCGTGGACAACCTATTTTATTTATTAATAAAGATAAAGCTATTGCTAGAGTTGAGCAAGCTTATCCTTATGTTAAAGTTGTTCAGATAAAGACTACTGGTGCAATGAGTATCGAGATTAGAGTTCGTTCAAGAGAAGCTATGTACTATGTTTTCCATAATCATAAATATTTCTTCTTAGATGAAGATTTGAAAGTATTGAATGTAGTCGAAAGTGCCGAGACCGTGCATGATAGAGATTTGATTCAGCTGACTACTAAAAAAGGAGATACCAGTATTAATGACTTGGGTATTACGAATAATACTAAACCTTGCGACTTTGTAGGTAATAATTTTTATAAAAATGTGATGTACAATTTGTTCACAGCTATGCACAATACAGTGAAGATTAAAGATGACGATTCGCATTCTCACTATGTAGATAGAGCAGAAATTCGTGCATTATTGGAAAATATTGAATTTGGTACAGGTTATACGCTCAATGGCAGTTATCCTACAATGATATTATCTACTACTGCTGGTGTAAGAATTATTATAGCAGACCCACAGGTTGATTTACAGCGTAAAGTTAATGTATGTTTTGCGACATATAACGCACTTTCAGACGAACAGAGAAGCAAAGGTAGCATTAAATTTATCTACGATAAGGACGGAAATGAATTAAAAGGCTATCAGGCTTCTAATTCATAGTGTATTTTTTTAGATAACACCGCAATATCTAGTGGTGTTATATTTTTTTTTATAAAAAGTAGCGTAAAAACTCGTAAAATCATTTAATTATCTATTAAAATATTTGACTGAAATATGTCTATTTTGTATAATTAAGTTAGATTTAATGGGGGTTAAGTGGTTACTAGATTGAAATATATCTTAGATATTGGTTCATCTAAAATTAGTCTTATAGCTGCATCTCGGTTTTGTGGTAGATTAAGGTTAGTCACTAGAGAAGATATTTTATATGATGGTTATATGGATGGTGAATTTTTATCTCTAGAAGACCTTGATTCTACACTCTCTCAATTAATTGAGCGAATGTCTAATAAGATGCGTAAATCTATAGATTCAATAGTCGTCGGAGTACCTAGCGAATTTTGTATTTGCGTGTGCAAGCGAATATCTAGGAAATTTGTTGATTTACATAAAATTACTAATGTAGATATTACAGAATTGTATTCAAAGAATGCCGGTTTTGGTGATAGTGAAGAATATGCGGTCATCAATTATAGTCCTATGCAATATGTGTTGGACGATAATGTTAAGACATTGTCTCCAATAGGGAAACGTACGCAGAGTTTAATTCTAGATGCGAGTTATATCTTGGCTAAAAAATCGTTTATTGATAATATCATGACGAAATTAAATTCTTTAGGGATAGCCAATATAGAATTTATATCTTCCGCACTTGGTCAAGCAATGCAATGTGATAAAATTATTGATTCACATAAACCAATGGCAATAGTTGATGTCGGACACATATCTACTAGTGTGTGTGTATATAAAGGCGAAGGTTTGGCTCTGCTTAGTTCATTCTCCATGGGTGGTGGACACATATCATCAGATATTATGCAAGTGTTGGGTTTATCTTTTAAAGATGCTGAGCTAATTAAACGAAAGGCGATACTTACAGTCGAATCGGATAAAAATGAATATTATGAAGTATGCTCGAAAGGTAGTTTAATTAAAGCTCCTATTAATATTACTAATCAAATAGTGAAGAGTAGAATCGAGAGCATAGCAAAAATAATAGCAGAGATATTGAGTATAGATGAAGTTTTCAAAGATATAGACATTTACCTCACAGGCGATGGCATAACGAATTTTAAAGGTGCTAAAAATATCTTGAAAAAAGCGACTGGTCTAAATGTATACGAATACAAAAATCAATTTGATAATTCGAAAGATAAATATCAAACTTCAGTAGAGGGATTGATAAGATTAGCGGAGATAGTTATATAAGGAGTTCATTATGGATATATTAAGAAATATTTGTGATATTAAGGTCGTAGGTGTAGGCGGAGGCGGTAATAACGCTATCAATAGAATGGTAGCAGCAGGTATCACTGGTGTTCATTTTGTTGCAGTCAATACAGATATGCAAGATTTATTGACATCTAATGCTGATGAGACCATTCAGATAGGTAAGGTATTGACCAAAGGTCTTGGTGCTGGAGCGAATCCAGAAGTGGGCAAAGCTGCGGCAGAAGAGAGCAAGGACGAATTAATCCGTATGCTTCAAGGCACTAATCTCTTATTTATCACTACAGGATTAGGTGGTGGTACTGGTAATGGTGCTGCTCCTGTCATCGCAAAGTTAGCTAAAGAAATGGGAATTTTAACTATCGGTGTAGTTACTAAACCTTTCCGTTTTGAAGGTCCTAAGCGTGCAGCTAATGCGGATAAAGGCATTCAAGAGATGAGAAAATATGTCGATTCTCTTGTTATTATACCTAATGAGAAACTTTATTCGATTTTGAAAAAAGATGTTCCATTCATGGATGCATTTAGGTACGCCGATGATGTATTGCGTCAAGCTATACAGGGAGTCAGCGAACTAATTGCAGTACCGGGATTAATCAATCTAGACTTCGCCGATGTATCTACCATTATGAAAGATAAGGGTATCGCTCATATGGGTATCGGTAAAGGTCGTGGCGCGAACAAAACTATCGAGGCTGTCCGCCAGGCAGTTACTAGTCAGTTACTAGAAACTAGTATTGAAGGAGCTACAGGTATTCTGATTAATATCACTGGCGGTAGAGATTTGACTCTTTCTGAAGTATATGAAGCTGTAGACCTAGTTCGTGATGTTGCAGATAAGGATTGTAATATCATATTCGGTGCTAGAATTAACAATGACGCTAGTGGAGAGACGGCTATTACAGTTATTGCTACAGGTTTTGGCGGGGGCAATGAAGTAAAAAATGCCGAAGTGCCAGAGTTTAAGGATAATAGAGCGGATTTTAAACCATTCGTAGAGCCAGTTCAAGAGGAAGTTACAGAAGAAACTATCATAGGTGATGACTTAGAAGAAGACAGATTTGAACCGCAGACAATAGACACCGTAGAAGATATTTCAATCAAGAGTAAAAAACCTTTCTTAGACGATGATGATTTACCACCTTTTCTTCGTAAACTGAGAAAGTAAAGATTAAAATAAAAATAGAGAAGCAAGTTCTCTATTTTTATTTATATATTTTACTCATCAACTTTTCAAATAAAGCTACTGCAAAGTACATGAGAGATGCTAGTATACATAATATTACGGTAGCTGTCATCACTAGATTGAGATTGAATACTTGACCGCCATAAATTAATAGATAGCCAAGTCCTGCTTTACTAACTAAGTACTCACCCATAATAGCGCCTATCCAACTAAGACCTACATTAATTTTTAAGGTCGCAACAATATCTTTAAGGGAATTAGGGAGAATAAGTTTTATAAATATTTGGATTTTATTGGCACCGAGTGATTTAGCTAGTGCGATTAATTGTTTGTCACAGCTAGTGAATGAATTTAAGATATTCATAATAGTCACAATTATAACTATCAGAACACACATGAATATTATAGCTTTACTGCCTGCGCCAAACCATATAATTATGATTGGACCAAGTGCAATTTTTGGTAACGAATTCAATACAACTAAATAGGGTTCGCTGACTCTCCTTAAGAAGTTGCTATACCACAATATAAACGCTACCAAGAAGCCAATACCTGTCGCTATTGAGAAGCCAATTAAGGTTTCAGATAGGGTAATTTGAGCATGGTAGACTAACTGTCCATTAGTCCACAATTCGCTCATTGTTTTCATTATTCGAGACGGGCTAGAAAAGAAGAATGAACTAATTATTCCTTTGTTAGCTAAAATCTCCCAAGCAAGCAAGAAAATGAGTAATACAGAGATTTGAGTTAAAAATATTAGTATATTTTTTGTGTGGTATCGTCTTAAATAATCATAGTGTGATTTACTGAATTTTTTCACATTTTTCATTTTGTATTTCCTGCCAGATTATATCAAATAATTGTTTAGCATCGTCTGTTTTTCGTCTGTCAAACGGAGTCATATTAGGGTCGAAATTAAGCTCATGAATGGCTTTAATTTTACCTGGCCTTGCAGATAACACTACAATTCTATCCGACATGCTTATCGCTTCAGATATATCATGAGTGACTAAGATTGCTGTCTTTTTTTCTTTTTTTATTATCTCGAAGATATGGTCACATAGCTCCAATCTTGTCTGATAATCAAGGGCAGAGAATGGTTCATCTAGTAGTAAGAGTTCGGGTTTTAATGCGAGTGTACGTATCAAAGCTACACGTTGTCGCATACCACCGCTTAGTTCGCTAGGGTGCTTTTTCAAAAAATCTTTTAAACCATATTTTTCTGCTAAAGAGATAGCATACTCTTTTCGTTCTTTACTGGATATGTGTTTTAATTCAAGACCGAAATATATATTTTTTTCAATACTGCGCCAAGGTAGTAGATTGTCTCGTTGAAACATATAACCACATAAATCATCTTTTGTATTTGGTGTGTTACCATCAACTAATACACTACCACTAGTGGCAGATAATAATCCTGCTACAATAGATAAGATGGTGGTTTTACCGCAGCCTGATGGGCCTACGATAGATATAAATTCTTCTTTTTGAATATCTAGATTGATGTCTTCTAGTGCTTTAGTTTCACTGTCTATACTTTGATAAATTAAGTTCAAATTTTTAATTTCAACTAATTTTTCCATCAATAATTATCCTTTTACTTTTGTAGCGAAACTAGTATTTACAGCGTCATTCCAAGCAACTCTAGAAGTCAGTGTACCTGCATTATCAAGGATATCAAGCATAGTATTCCATGAAGACTCTTTTAGTACAAAACTATCAGCATATGCACCAATACGAATATAATTTTTAACGCTAGAGATAATTAATTCATCTTTAGTTTCCTTGAAAGAAGGTTTCAATGAACTGATGATTTGAGTGTCGTCAGCTTTGATTAAATAATCATATCCTTTCTTTAAAGCGTTCATAAATTTTTCTATTTTGTCACCATTTTTATTTAGGTAACCATTAGTAGCAGTGAAGCAAGTATATGGGATGTCGCTCACTTCTTCGCCGAGAGCTGCAACAATATAGCCTGTGTTATCTAATTCACATTGGCTAGCTACAGGTTCGAACATTGTGCAATAATCACCTGTACCTGCAATAAAAGTAGGTGCGTTCAAGTTGAATTCGATAGAAGTGTCGATTATAGTGTCTACATCATCGCTTAGTTCAGCACCGGGATGTAATCCTTTGTTTTCTAAGATGTATTGTAATGTCATAGCAGGCATGCCACCCGGTCTTCCTCCTATGATGTGCTTACCTTTTAAGTTTTCCCAAGTGAAAGTCTCACTCTCGTCATTTCTGCCGACTAGGAATGAACCATCACATGCAGTTAATTGGGCGAAAATCATAGGTGCATTTTGCATACCATTATTTCTAACATATACGACAGCTTCAGGTCCCATTAGACCGATATCTGCATTATTAGACAATAAGGATGACATAACAGTATTACTGCCACCAGCATTAGTAATTTCTATCTCCAAGCCTTCATCTTTAAAATAACCATTATTTACAGCTACATATAGTGGGGCGTAGAACACAGAATGAGTTACTTCGCTGATACGAATTTTGTTATCATTTTTATTTGTGCAACCGGTAAGTAATATAGTGAATGCACTCATAAAAATAACTAATAAAATTGAAAGTTTTTTCATTCATTCTCCTTTAGGAAGGTTTATAGTGGTTTAATTCTTCCATATTTCATTTTATGACGAGAGAGCAAATATGTTCAAACATTATTCAATTAATAAAAATTATTGTTTTTACATTAAAATACTTGGCAAAAATAATATTATTTGATAGAATACTTAGTATTATGAGAAAGAATGACTTGTTTTTTAAGATTTTATTTGCAATTGAATTGGCTTTATTGCCACTTACAATATTTTCATGGTTCTTTATGACATCATGGTCGGTGGGAATATTTATAGCATGTATATTACTTGTTAAAATTTGGCTAGAATTGTTTAAAGATAAGACTTTGATTAGTCATGCGGTAATTATGACAATTAATAATATATTCGTGATGTCGGTGTTAATTACTTTATTCATGGTTACAGGCGCTATATCCTTAGTACTAGGTATTGTGACAATGCTTTTAATACTTTTCATGAATGTATTGAAATTAGTTACGTTTAAATACACTATGCCAGAGGCAATAGATGCAGTTGATTTCTGTTATACTTTATTTGAAATTGTCACTTTGGTAGCCTTTACATTTGTGATTTTCTATAACATGATAGCAAATATTGGTATGATAGCGATAATTTTGACTTGTGTAGTATCGGTAATATATAGAATAGTATATATAATCAAGAGAACTAATTTGTTTAAGTCTAAAAAATAAGTATTGACAAATATTATATTTAGTGTTATTATAATTATAGGAGAGTAAATATGAGCACAATTTTATCATTTGATAGTCCATTAGAATTCTTACTTAGATACACCGTTATCACAGGTGTAGTAGTTATGATTATAGGTGTGGCACTTATTATGTCAGCGAAGAAAATTACGCTTGCTAAACGCCATACATCTGAATTGAATAAGAATGACAAATTATACTTATCTCTATTAATTGTGGGTATATGTCTATTATTGATCGGTATGATTATAGCTTTTGCATTAGATATTCCAGATACTTTCTATAGAGCATAAGGAGCATATGCAACATTATTTTATAGACAAAGAGCATTTAGATGCTGACTATTTTGAGTTCCGAGATAGTGTATTAGGATTAGATTTATGCTTTCGCAGTTGCGACAGCATTTTTTCTAAAAACAAGATAGATGATGGCACTCGGGCTCTTCTGAATGCGATAGATAAACATGTTACTTTAAATGGTCATGGTCTTGATTTAGGCTGTGGTCTAGGCGTGATAGGTATAGCATTGATAAAAAAATATGGTGTCTTTATGGACATGATTGATGTAAATAATACGGCTGTCAAACTCACTAAAGAGAATTTAATGAAGAATAATGTTCAGCGTTCAGCCATTGCGTATTATAGTGATGGATTTAATAATGTTAAATCCGAATTCGATTTTATAGTAACCAATCCACCTATCAAAACGGGTAAAAAATTATTATTTCAGCTAATGGCAGATGCAATTACTCATCTTAAAACTAATGGCCAACTGGTTTTAGTTATTCGAAAAGATCATGGGATGGAGAGTTTGAAGAAGCATATTATGTCAATGTTTGGTAATTGTGAGATTATATCGAGAGATAAAGGTTATTATATCTTATATAGTACTAAAAATATTTAGGAGCAAATCATGTCAAAGTTTTCATCAAAAATGAACGTAGAGAAGTTTATAGACTTTTTAAAGACAAAAAAAATGGATGAGTTGATTAAATCAAATCATCATATTTGTTTCAATATTGTTAATAATATTATTGAATATGCCTGTGATATGCGAAAATCTCTACCAATATTTGAAGATAAAATAATAGAGACTAAAAATCCATATTTTATATATCGCTATGTATCAATGATGTTAGATAGCTCTATTAAGGTAGATATAGTTAAATTCCAGCAGGCTATTATCGAGTGTAATGATGCTGAATGGATGTATAAGTTTGCTTCTCGCGTACCGGGCACAGATATAGAATTAATCCGTACACATTTACATACTGCCGGTGGTATACAGCATTTCATTGAAGCATTTGATAGAGATTTTCCACTTGTGAATGTTAATAATGATTAAAAAAGGCACATGAAGTGTCTTTTTAGTTAAATATGAAGTTATTAATGTTATTAAAGTTATTAAAGTCGTTAAGATATATTAAATTCGGGTCATTAAAAGTATGACACGAACAGTTAGCTGGAATATAATTACAGAATGATTCTGCATCAAAATTGAAAAAAGATAGATTTGACACTCGAACACAATCATAACACCCAGTTCGGTAAAAGAAATAACACATATTTTACTCCTTATTTCAGCCTATGGCGAAACGATAAATATTGTGACTTGACCTAGATAGCAAATAATTATATTTTCTGCCATTTTTTTCAAGAGTAAAATTAATCTTTCTGCATATGATAGTTTAGAGGTATATATGCGAGAGATAGCCTTAGCGACTACGGTAAGGAATAAAGATATTATCGAATTTTTGCATGCCAATCTTGGTTCAAAAATAGATTTTTGCAAACATATTATCACGAATTATGCAGATGATAATTTTATATATTTGTTATTTGCATTTGATGAGACTTATATTGAGCCATGTGAAGCTATTTTACGCGACATAATTATAGATTATATTGAAACCAATTATAAAATTGATTATTTAAAATCAAAAATTAAAAATCCACTTTGTGATAGGATGACATTTAATGCTTATATTAAGGTATTAGCACTTTTTGATAAGTCGACAGATGAAACTGCTCTTAATAAAATTATTCTGTTTAACCAGACTTTCTTTTTAGATAGTTTTATAGAATTTCGTCTATCTCCACTAAAAAAACATTGGGACAATCTCGCCGAACTTAGTAGCGATAATATGACATTATTTAATTCTGGTACATTCATAGATGTGATTAGATTTTTGATTAATTCCATGGATAATAATGTGTATAAAGTCAAAATAGTGTGCAATAAAGAGAATTTTAGCGTTTATAATATGAAAAATAAAAATGCTAAAATCAAAAAAATAGCCGAATGTAATAACGATCTAGATTTGATAACCAATGTATTAAATTCATGTCCAAATTATATAGACATCTATGTTAATTCGGATGAATCGCACGAAGCTGTAAAATTTCTTAGTAATATATTTTCAAATAGGCTCAAAATTTATATGAGAAATTAATTTTTATTCTTGACAATAGATTTTTAAGGTGTTACAATAAAAATAGTTAAATAGACTATTGGTTGGACAAGTAGTTTTATAGTTAAGGTTTACAGAGAGCGTCTGCTGGCTGAGATTGACGCAATATACTATGAAACGAAACCACCGACTAGGTCAAGGCGAGTGAATTCTCGAAAATTAAGTGGTCTGTCTAACAGCATATTATTGGCATCACACAAAACATATGTTTTGAAAGGAAAGGAGTAGCCTAACAAAAGGGCTACAATTGTGAACAAAGTGATACAATTACCAATAGTTTGTGCTACGACGTCAATCAGGGTGGAACCGCGGTATGTCATTATCGTCCCTATGCAAGATTTTTGCGTAGGGATTTTTTATTACATCAATATTATTTAGGAGGATTTATGAGAAATTATTTTATTATTCATGGTAGTTTCGGTTCAAGCCAGAATAACTGGTTCCCTTGGCTTGAGAGTGAAATAACATCGATGGGTGAGGGTAGAGTTTTCAACTTAGATTTCCCAGTCGGATACAATCATCAGACTTATTCAAATTGGGAAATGGTACTTAACTCTGTTAAACGCTTTATCAACGAAGATAGCGTATTCTTCTGCCATTCAATTTCGTGTATTTTCTTGGTTAAATATTGTATAAAGAATAACCTTAAGATTGGTAGGGCGATATTAGTGTCCGGTTTCAACCAGTACTTAGGATTGAATGAAGAATATGACGATGTCAACTGTACTATGTATACTAATAGACTAGAGGAATTTAAGAAGCTTTGTAAAGATAGAATATGTTATTATGCAACTAATGACCCGTATGTTAGATATGATAAATTATCTGAGTTTGCAGAGAAATTAGATGCTAAAAAAGTAATTTCTGATACTTCTGGACATTTTAATGCAGATTCAGGATATACAGAATTTAAAGAATTATTACAATATGTTAAATAAAAGGAAAAATTATGGAAGAATTAGATTTAAAGAAACAAGAGATGTATCGCCACAGTATGAGCCACGTGCTAGCCAAGGCGGTGAAAGAATTATATCCGAATGTCAAGCTCGCTATTGGTCCTGCGATTGACAATGGTTTTTACTACGATTTTGATAATCTCAACATCTCGCAAGACGATTTAGGCAAGATTGAAGAGAAAATGCGTGAGATTATAGCACGTAACGAAGATTTTACTCGTAGCGAAGTCAGTAGAGCGGAGGCTCTTAAATTATTTGCAGCCGAGCCTTATAAGACCGAACTTATTAAAGAATTGCCAGATGATGCGACTATTTCAGTGTATCATACTGGCAGTGATTTCTACGATCTTTGTCGTGGGCCACATGTAGAGAATACTAAGTTTCTTCGTGGCTTTAGTTTCAAGATGAATAGGGTAAATGGTGCATACTGGCGTGGTTGCGAAAAGAATAAAATGCTCACTCGTATCTATGTATATGGCTTCCTTAATAAAGATGATTTGAAAGAATGCTTAAGACTAGAGGAAGAGGCGAAAGAACGTGACCATCGGAAATTAGGTAAAGAACTCGGTATTTTTATGTACAACGACCTTATCGGTAAAGGTTTACCAGTTTGGTTACCCAATGGATATATTGTACGTCGTGAATTAAGTGATTATATTATTAATAAAGAATTAGCACTTGGGTATCAACACGTGATGACCCCATCTCTTGGTAATGTCAATCTATATAAGACCTCAGGGCATTGGGATCACTATAAAGATGATATGTTCCCAGCTATGAAACTAGATGACGAGGCATATGTCCTTCGTCCTATGAACTGTCCGCATCATATGATGATATATAAGAATTTCAAACACTCTTATAGGGATTTGCCACTTCGTATCGCAGAGATAGCTAATGATTTCCGTTTCGAGGCAAGCGGGGCATTATGCGGAATTGAGCGTACTCGTGCGTTCACTCAAAACGATTCACATATTTTCTGTCGTCCTGACCAAATTAAATCCGAAGTGGAGAGTGTTATTAATCTAATTTTGGATGTGTACAAAGATTTTGGTTTAAAAAATTATAAATTCCGCTTATCTTTACGAGACAAAAATAATACCGAAAAATATTTTGGTAATGATGATTTATGGGAGAAGAGTGAAACTGCTCTTCGAGAGATATTAAAAGCAAGCGGAGCAGAGTATTATGAGGCAGAGGGAGAGGCTGCTTTCTATGGACCTAAAATCGATGTGCAAGTAAAATCCGCTATTGGTCACGACATAACACTGTCTACTATTCAGTTGGACTATCAGTTGCCTGAGCGATTTGAATTAGAGTATGTAGATGAAAATGATGGTAGAAGTCGTCCGGTAGTTATTCATCGTGCAGTATTTGGATCACTAGAGCGTTCTATCGCGTTTATAATAGAGGAGACTAAGGGTTTACTTCCAGTTTGGTTAAGTCCAGTACAGGTGAAGATTATCACAGTCAGTGAGAAGAATGATGAATACGCTAAATTAGTTGCAAATAAATTGCGTTCAAAGAATATCCGCGTATCTCTTGATCTGTCAAATGAAAGTGTAGGTAAGAAAATTCGCTCAGCAGTTCTCGAGAAATCTCCATATATTTTAGTCTTAGGAGATAAGGAGACAGCAGATAATACAGTTGCTGTGCGTGTGCGAGGCTCTAAGGATACGGTTACTAAATTATATAAAGAATTTGAAAATGAGGTTTTAGAAAAAATTTCTAACCGTAACATATAAAAAATGACCTAGATAGGTCATTTTTTAATCAACAATATCACATAAACCTTGTTGATAATTGATAAACACAGGCACTGTAGTTTTTTCTTTATAGAATTTATCGGTGAAAATATTATAGACTTTTTTACCAACTTGGACTTGTGTCTCATAGATTGTTCCGTCTTCATCTTTATCAAACACTTTACAAGATACTATAGTGCCATAAGCACGAGAGAGTGAACCTATCTTAGCAGAGCGTTTCTTTTCTATTGCACTAGATATAATACCCATGATAACAATACTAAAAAAGAATCCTAAAAAACCAATAATTATCAAAGGAACATATTGAACGAATATTCCTATCATTAAGTTCAGTAAGAATATACCTAATATAGTAAAGATAATTATTGCTGGTGCTTTACTTTTAGGTTGTGACTGACTAGATTTATTATAATTATTAATCGTATTATTTAATTTATTTAGTTCTTCTCTTTTTTTTGTTACTTCGTTGACAAGTTCGTCTATTTTATTTTCAAATACTTCATCATTTTCTAAATCTTCATCATTGATGTCAACATCATCATCTTCATCGTCAAACTTATCATCATCACAATCTTCATCTAATTCATCATCTTCTATATCTGATTCGTCAACATTATCGTTTTTCTTAGAAGGGTATAGTTCATGATATGGTTTAGTCTCTTCATATCTTTCATTTTCATCATGACGAAGTAATTTTTCTAATTCTTTTTCTTCCTCAATTTTTTCTTTTTCACGGGTTTTTAAGAATTCTTCCCATTCATCTTTTACTTTTCTCATATTATACTCCATTATTATTCTATATTATGCCAAACATTTTTGTCAACTTAATAAACATATGTAATTTTTGTAATCTCAACACTTTTAGATAATCTGTTCATAATTATTAATAAATCTGGTATAATTTTGCGTTTTTACAAAATTTGGTTGACGATTTAGTAATGAAATTTTACACTTATAAATAGAGAATAAAGGAGATTAATATGAATTTTTTTAAAAAAGCATATTGTAGAATATATCAGACGATATTCAAACTGGCTATACCGATTTTGCCATATCGTGAACCAAAATTATTAGAGAATAATGTTGCTCTGATTTCTAAATTAAAAGACTTGAATATAAAGAATATTTTATTAGTCACTGATAAAAGTATTAGGTCACTTGGATTAACAAAAAGATTAGAAGATGAGATTACCAAAGCAAAAATTGATTTATACATATATGATGGTACGGTTCCAAATCCTACTACTGATAATGTTGACGAAGCACTTAGTATATATAAGGTTAATTCTTGCGAAGGCATTATAGCCTTTGGTGGTGGCTCTGCGATGGATTGTGCTAAGGCAGTTGGAGTCAAAGTGGCTAGACCCAAGAAAACTCTTAATCAAATGAAAGGAGTACTAAAAGTAGGGAAGAAGCTCCCACCATTATTCGCGATACCGACGACTGCCGGTACTGGTAGTGAGACCACACTTGCTGCGGTTATTACGGACAGTGAAACTCGCCATAAATACGCAATTAATGATTTTCCTTTGATTCCGCACTATGCCTTACTTGATGCAGAGCTTACACTTGGTTTACCGAAATTTGTAACAGCCACTACAGGTATGGATGCGCTTACTCATGCTGTAGAAGCTTATATAGGTAGAAGCACTACAAAGAAGACTAGAGAATGCGCTCTTCAAGCCACTAAATTAATCTTCGAGAATCTCGAAACCGCATATAATGATGGTCATAATATGACTGCACGAGAGAATATGCTTCACGCAGCGTATTTGGCGGGTGTGGCATTTACGAAATCATATGTAGGTTATATACATGCGATAGCTCATTCGTTAGGCGGGAAATATAACACTCCACATGGGCTAGCTAATGCTGTACTTATGCCATATGTATTGAAAAAATATGGTAAATCAATCTATAGAAAATTATGGCGATTAGGAATATATGCTAATTTATTCGACTCTAATACACCAAAAGAAGTGGGTGCTAAAATTTTCATAGAGAAGATTGAAAAAATGAATGAAAATATGAATATTCCTACTAAATTAGACGGAATACAGTTAGCAGATATTAAGACTCTTTCACACACTGCAGAGCGTGAAGCGAATCCGCTATACCCAGTCCCAGTTTTATATACAGCAAAACAATTAGAGTCTGTATATCACGAGGTGATGAATGTATAAAGAGAAGATTATCAATATCATTGCTACAGAACGAGCATATTTAAAAGAAAATCCTATGCTTGATTATCGTAATAGAAAGAAAGCTTTAAAGAAATTATATAATAATATCAAATTACTTCGTCTAGAGATAGAGCAGGCATTAAAGTCAGATTTAAATAAGAGTGCTACTGAGAGTTATATGACCGAGATAGGACTGGTTCTCGATGAAATAAGTTATATGCTTAAACATGTCAAAACCTTTTCAAATCCACAGATGGCAGGTACACCAATATCTAATTTCCCGGCAAAAAGTTATTCCTTACCTTGTGCATATGGTATAGTTTTAATTATTAGTCCATGGAATTATCCGTTCATGTTAGCAATAGAGCCATTAGTAGATGCTATAGCAGCGGGCAATTCAGTGATAATTAAACCGAGTGAATTATCTCCGAATACTAGTGTAGTTATAGAGAAACTCATCAATATGACTTTTGACAAAGGTCATGTAGCAGTAGTACAAGGAGCGGTGGAAGAATGTACGTTCCTTTTAGATCAAGACTTAGACTATATATTCTATACAGGCAGTACTAGAGTAGGCGAGATAGTGATGAAGAAAGCAGCTGAGCACTTCACACCAGTAACTCTTGAAATGGGTGGCAAAAGTCCGTGTATTGTAGACGATACTGCGAATATTCGCCTTACAGCGAAGCGAATAGTATTTGGTAAATTTTTAAACGCAGGGCAAACATGCGTAGCACCTGATTATTTATTGTGTCATGAAAGAGTAAAGGACGAATTAATAAAAGAGATTTCTAGACAGATAGTATTGCAATACTCTGTCGACCCAATTCATAATGATAGTTATCCAAAAATGATTAATGCTAAGCAATTCAACGTTATGAAGAGATATATTTCATCGAAAAATATTATATTTGGTGGTAAATATGATGAATCGAGTATAAAGATAGAGCCGACACTTGTCAATGCCAGTTTAGAGGACGAAGTCATGAGAGATGAGATTTTTGGACCAATTCTACCAGTACTGACATTCAAAGACATTAATGAAGCGATAGAAATTGTCAATATATTAAATAAACCATTAGCACTATATTTGTTCTCTAATTCAAAGCAAAATCAAAGTGAAGTGATGAATAAATGTGATTTCGGTGGTGGATGTATCAATGATACTATCATGCACATTGCGAATCATAATCTGGCATTTGGCGGACTTAAACAGAGTGGGATTGGGGCATATCATGGTAAATATGGATTTGATACTTTCACTCATTATAAAAGTATTGTACATAAAGCTAATTGGTTGGATTTGCCTATGAGATATCAACCATTCAATAAATTCAAAGAAACTTTAATTAAGTTCTTTCTAAGATAAGGAGTTAATATGAAAAAAATCGATTATTTAAACTTAATATTTTTATTTTCAATTATTATAGGCGATATATTATATATGGTCTATGATGCATTATATTTTAAGGCTATAACAAGTGCATTATTCGTGGCATTGGGTATTATTAACTTAGTATATATTTTTAAATTAAAAGCTAAAAATAGACTATTTCCGATTTTTATGCTCGTAGGATTAATCTTCGCTTTCTTAGGTGACGTTATCTTAGAGATTCATTTTATCTCTGGAGCGATATTATTTGCGATAGGTCATATATTCTTCTTCGTGTCATACTGCTTTATTAAGCGTTTTGATTGGAAGGATTTAATCGCAGGTATTATTATCTTTATACCTTCGGTATTATTGATTACACTTGCTCCAATATTCAACTTCGGTGGGATATTAATGGAGATCGTATGTGTAGTGTATGCACTTATCATTTCATTAATGGTTGGGAAGGCTGTAGCTAACCTTATTAGAGATAAATCTCTACTTAATGTTATTGTGCTTATAGGCAGTTGTTTATTCTTCTTCTCAGACTTAATGTTATTATTAAATGTTTTCGGTCATCTACCAGTGGTGGGGTATTTGTGTCTTGCTACATACTATCCAGCGGAGTTCCTACTCGCTTTCTCGATATTAAAATCACACAACGGGAGCAATACATATGATAAAAAATAGGACTTCTCAAATAATATTTCAAACAGTATACTTAGTACTAGGTTTTATAGGCATTATTGGTAGTTTGGGCTATTTCAAAGCATCTTTCAATAATGAATTCTATCTTTGGTACACCAATCTCTCTAATTACATTTGTGTAGGGATGATGGTCGCGTGTTTTGTCAGTACGATTAAAGCTTCATTGAAGAAGGAAGACGGTTATGTAAATACAGCCCCTAAGTTTTATTTTATGTGTATCATTATGATATTGGTTACTTGTCTAGTTTATAATTTTTTACTAGCAAAGGACGATTATAATTCATTCGGAGAGTACTGCTTAGCAATATCAAATTTCTGTAACCATCTAATTCTTCCTATAATGTTCGTCGTTCATTGGATACTATTCTACGAGCATGGTAAAACTAGGTGGTATTATCCACTGTTGTGCGTGATAATGCCTTTGATTTATGTCATATTCATTGTCGTGCGCGCCCTGATTTTAGGAGCCAACTATACAGGAGTCAAATATACATATTTCTTCTTAAATATAGATAATCTTGGCTGGGGCGGATTCTTTGGCTGGGTAATAGGATTAATATGTATATTTGTGGCATTGGGATATATATTCTATCTATTTGACAATCTTAAGAAATGGATTAGAAAAAGGAAACAAGGCTAGACCTTGTTTTTTCTATATTGACAAGAAGGATTAAATATGATATATTATTTTTATTAGGAGAAAATAATGTATACAAAGAAATTATATGACATTTTAACAAGCAATGAGAATAGAAAAGATTTTGTGAAACATGTACTAAAAAAAGCTATTGAAAATGCTATTTTCGAAAATAAATTAACGGGTTTATTTTACAAAAGTGTCAGTAAGGTAATTGAGATTCATGAAGATAATCAGGTTCAAGGACAATATTTGCGTTTTGTTTGTAAAATGAAAGATTATAACGAGGCAATACTAGGAGAAACTCTTACAATTGCTATCGAATTAAACGACTTTGAATGCTATGACGATAGTGCTACATGGAAACATCAAGGTAACTATATTTATCCATATTTTGGCGATTTCGCTCGTCATATTACAAATTTTTACCGACAATATATGCTAGAACTTTTTGGAGAAAGTTATGCTAAGGCTCTGTATCTTTATACCGAAGAGCGAAAGGATAGCACTATCACTAGATACAATCCTGATATAGACATGATGAGTCCAGATGACAGAATTAAATACTTAAACGATTAGTATCTAAGCTCAATCTAGTTGCTATCTAGCAAAAGGTATAAATATTTTAGAATAAATTAAAATTTGGTATTGACAATTTAAAGAAAGTATTTATACTTATAATTATAAGTTAGGAGAGAAAAATGTATTTAGAAAGATTAAGTTATTTATTTGATGATGAGAGTATTAAGGAAGACTTTATAAATAATATAATGAAAAAGGTTTTAATTGAAATACCTTATAATAAAGGGATTTATACATATGTTAATATCTATAATAGTGAAGACAACCGTGTTAATAATGTAGCTTTCGTTGATGATTCGGATAATGTGGAGTTGATATTATGTGTAGAAACGAAATGTCAACATCGATTTATTACAACACTTAAAGATGAATATGCAGTTGACGAGGGGAAAACTATATTTAATGACTTTGAATGTATAGATTCATATCATTTCCATGAAATAGCCGAATTTAATAAAGCATATCGTTCTTATATGAAAGAACTCTTTGGCGAACAATATGAGGAGGATTGTAAAACTTATATTAGACGAAAAGCTGAAGAGAAGGCGTATTACGAGGCTGAGGACGAGATAAAAACAACTCTTGAAGAAAATTAATAAAAATTGTTGACATTATAAAAAATATATGATAATATAATAACATAGAAAGGGGAGTAGTTTCCTGTTCATAGGCGTCAGCACGGTGTTAAACCCGCTTTATGAAATGCGATAGCATAAACAAGACTTTTCAAATAGTCTTGTTTTTTGTTAGGAGGGAATTATGAGTTTAATAAAAAGACATAGAAGTATAAAGGGAAAATTTAAAAATCTTTTGGTTAAGTTGTCAGCTCTTATAATAGCTGCTAGTTCTACAGTAGGTCTTGCTGCGTGTTCAAATGAAGATTTGACTCCATATGAGCAATCTTTAGCAGATAAAGTTATTGAGACTATCAATTTGGATGAAGAAGTAGATTTTTCTAACGCAAAATTTAGGAACATTTCAGCAGAAAAAGCAGAAGAAAAATATGATTATTCTGTCTATATCGTTGCACAGAAGGATGAAACTCCGTATTTTGTCAAAGCAGATTTGACGCTATCTGAATATAAAGATTATTCAGAAGCAATTAAATATTTATCTACTTGTATTGATGACTATCGTATTAAATATCAAATAACTGAAACTACTTCAGATATTATTTCAATTTTAAATGATATGACTTATACACAGACTGCTATGTCCAAGCCAGATGAGTATACTTTTGACTATGGTGTTATTAATGGGTATTTTGTACAAGGCGATTCCATTACATTTGATATTAGTGTAGCTACGCATAAAACTACATCTTACACTACGATGATACCTATATATACAGGTAGTGGTATGGCTTTAATCTCACAAGTCCACACGGATACAAATAGGTATTATACTAACAATTATGTATCAGTAGAAAAAACAGATGATACTAATATTAACGATTTTGTTTTAAATTATTTAAATAATATTGATGATTATTATATAAAAATACAATCTATAGAGAATAAAATTACTTCAGCTAAAACTGATGGATTAGACTACAATTTAGTTAATGACAACGAGATAAATAATTCTAATGAACAATAAAAATTTTAAATATTAAAATCTATAAATCTTATAAAAACTATTGACATACACTTTTTATTGTGTTAAAATGAACTTGTAAAAGTAGGAGTACCACTTCTCACCTTGGAGCAAGCGCGACAATGGTTTAGATTCGAGATTATAGCGAATACGCTATTTTGAGACAATAGATTTCTATTGATAGTGGGTATCTTTTACATAAAGAAACCCATTTTTCTTGGGTTGGGAGGAAATTTGAAAGAATCACTTAAAAATGAACAAATTGTTTTGCCAGAAGTGCGTCTTATTGGACCTGCTTCTGAGCAACTAGGTATCGTATCCAGCGAGAAAGCACTAGAGATAGCGCATTCGTACGACCTAGACCTAGTCCTAATAGCACCAGATGCTAAGCCACCAGTGTGCAAGGTAATGGATTACGGTAAATTTCGCTTTGATGAGCTGAAGAAACTCAAAGACCAGAAGAAAAATCAAAAGGTAGCTAAATTAAAGGAAATGTCACTTAGCATGACCATTAGCGACCATGATTTGGAGATTAAAGCGAAACAAGTTTGCAAATTTTTAGATGAGGGTTGCAAGGTCAAAGTGAAGATACTTATGAAGGGTAGAATACAAGTCCGCCCACAGATAGGTATCGAGATTATGAATCGCTTCGCTGAGATGTGTGCGACCAATGGTCAGATTGATAAACAGCCTGAGATTACTGGACGAAATATCTTTATGTTCTTGAGCCCTATCGCTAAGAAATAACTACACTTTTACTAATATTAAATTTATAAGGAGAGAATTATGCCAAAAATGAAAACTAGGAAAGCCGTTGCTAAGCGTTTCACTGAGACAGGCACTGGCAAAATCAAAATGATGCACGATGGTAAGGGTCACATTTTGACTAAAAAGTCGAGAAAGAGAAAGAGAAATTTAAGAAAGACCGGATATGTTTCTAAGCAGTATGCTAAGAACATTAAGGAAATGATATAGGAGGCGACAGATGAGAATTAAGCGTGGAGTTAATGGCGTTAAGAAGCGTCGTGCTATATTAAAGCAAGCTAAAGGCTATCGTGGAGCTAAGTCTAAATTATATAGAGTAGCTCGTCAGGCTGTGATGAAATCTGGTCAGTACGCATATATTGGTCGTAAACTTAGGAAGCGTGATATGCGTTCACTTTGGATTACTCGTATCAATGCTGCATGCCGTGAGAACGGAGTATCATATAGCGTGTTCATCAATGGACTTAAGAAGGCTAATGTAGACCTTAATCGTAAAGTATTAGCAGACCTAGCAGTTACTGACAAAGTAGCATTTGCGAAACTTGTAGACACAGCTAAAAAAGCTAAATAATTATAATGACCATAACAGGTCATTTTTTTATATTTATTATTCCTAAGTAGTCTAATTTTACATCGGCTTTTTCTAATTTTATTAAATTAGAACCATATATTTTATTTTTGCTATTCAACTTTTTTGTAAAAAGTATAGGGTGGTGGGTGGTATTGACAATATCTCTTATCTGTGGTATAATACTTACAAGGAAATAGAAATGAAGAGAAAGAATAAGAAAAGTGAAGAAGATTTAATGAAACTATCTAATGAACAGTTAAAAATGAAAAGAGATAAACTACATAAGAAATCACTTCGTATGCTCATTAGTGAGGGGTTAATGACGAGTTTGACCATAGTAGGTTTTATACTCTCACTTGTTTTTATGTCCTCACCTTTAGTTGCTTGGTTTTTAATTGCGACGACATGTATTGCAACTACAACTCAAGCATTAGAGATGTCTCGTCAGCATAACGATTCTGAACACTAAAATTACTAGCCGCATATTAGCGAAAGAAGGCTTAAAATTGACAGAAGAGTATGTTTCTTATAAAAAATTTGAAAAATAAACTACAATCGAAAATTCTAATAATACTATGGCAGAAAACACGACTGATATTGACAACGAAGCAATAGACTACTTGACAATTGACTAAATAAAGAAATTAAAAGGGAGTAGGTATGAAAAAAAAGAAAATTGATTTAAATAAATTCTCTCATGAAGAATTGTTAGAGATGAAATCTATATGCAAAAAAAGACAACGAAACTTGGGCATTACCGGACTCGTCGTTGTAGGATTGGGTATAGTAGGCGTTATAACAAATTTATTTTTGGGCTCAATTCCGCTGTTAGTTGCTTCTTTAGCCTTGTTATGTTCGGGTGCAATTATAAATATTCCAATTGATTTGTATTTTTCAAAAATGGAAAAAATAGAAAAAACAATAAAAAATAAAAATGAAGAAGAATATAGAAAAGCAGTCGAAATGGTTAAGAAATGCGATAGTAAGACATCAGTTGAGCAGATAGAAACCAACGAATCAACAAAAGATTACGAAGATATTTACGAAGCTTCTGACGATAATTCTTTAGAAATATAAATTATTATTTTTAAGGAGAAAATATGAAAAAGAATAAACAAATATTTAATGATTTAGAGACGACTGAACCATTACAAGTTCTGACAGATAAATTATATAAGATCAATAAGAAAAAATCAATCTGGAGAATGGTAGGTAGAATTGCTTTCTGCATAATGGGATTTTGCGTTGGTTTTTGCTTTTTCCCTATATTTACAGGTGGTTGGCTTTTGCGTCACACTATACTAGCTATAGTGGGTGCTACTGCAATAATACCTTCTATATTGAGTATAGTAAAATCTGATAAATATGAGAAAGACAGCATGAATTTACAGCGAGAGATTAATAAAGTTGAGTCAAAAGAGCTAGACATTTTCCACGAGTATCACGCTGAGCAGAGCAAGGCAGTAGAACTTGAAAATAGAGCAAAAGTAGAAGATAATAAACATACAGAGACCACAATAGAAGATAGTGATGACAAGACTACTACATTAGACTAAACTTAAACAATACGGTTTTCTCTAAAAAATAAAATTAATAATAATAGTAAGAAAACAAAATTTTATTTTGGTGTTAATTACAATCAAAAAATTTCGGATTAACTCCGAATTTTTTTATAAATCTGTATTGATATATTTAGAATTAAAATTAAAACCGATATCTTCTAGTTTTTGAATTTGTTCAGCAGTTAATTTTCCTCTTTTGTATTTTTGCTTTTGTATGCTGAGCCAATAATATAGTTGTTTTTCTTCTTCGATCGCATCACCAAATGCAGTAGGGAACTTGCCATCATGTTTTATAACATAAGATTTTACTTGTTCTAGACGAACGTCCCAATCAGTGAGGATAGACCAAACGAAGTGAATTTCATTTAATTTTTTTACACATTCATCGCTTAATAAACCTTTGTTATGCTTAAGTCTTTGATTTTTTATCCAACGTTGCAATCTTTTACTTTCGTTAGACTCATCTCTTATGTTAGGATATTGTCCATTATGTTCGGATAAATAAGTTTTCAGTTGTTCATAAACTTCATCCCAACTATCACGAGGTGTCCAGTCAAAACCGATTGAATTAAGCATATTTATTCGTTCTTCACTTAATTTACCTTTTTTATATGTGCTTCTTTGCGTATCAAGCCATCTAGCTAGACTATCGGTAAAGTTATCTTTTTTATTTTCTGTAGGGTATTTACCATTATGGTCAGATAAATATATTTTTAATTCTTCAAAAATATCATTCCAGTTTTTGAATGGTGTCCACACAAAACCGATAGAATTAAGTGTGGCTATGCGTTCGTCACTTAATGAATTATTTTTATATAAAATTCTTTGCTTTTGTAACCATTGTGTAAGTTTATTTATGTCTTTATTATTATTTATAGTTGGATAATTTCCATTATTTGTTGATAAGTATGTTTTTAATTGATTGAACATTTCGTTCCATTTTTCATCTAATGGTTTAAACACAAAGTTAATAGATTTTAGCAAACTAATTTTCTCTTCACTAAGTGTTCCTTTTCTATAAGCAGTTCTTTGTGCTTGTGCCCAATTTCCGAGTCTTTTTATTTCCTCATTTTTGTCGGTTTGTTTAGGATAATCTCCACCATGTTCAGATTGATATTTTTTTAGTTTAACAAATATTTCTTCCCATGACTCTTGCCTAGAGTCAATCAATCCGATTGAATCAAGTAAAGTCATTTTATCTTTACTTAATTTACCATGAATATAGCGACTTCTCTGGTTCATTACCCAATTTGCTAGACGATTAGTGTATTCATCATTATCATTTCGTGCAGGGAATTTACCGTTATGTTCACTGATATGTTTTTTTATTTCGTTAAACATACCTTCCCATGTTGATTTTTTGCTCCAAATGAATCCTATAGAGTTGAGTAGAATTAATCGTTCTTCACTAAGTTTTCCTTTCTTATACAGTTGGCGTTGCCAATCAACCCAGTTTGCCAACCTTGCAACATCTCGATTTATGTCTTCCGTGCTAGGGTATCTACCATTATGCTCTGACAACCATAATTTTAGTTGTTCAAAACGGATATTCCAATTCTCGCTAGCGTCATCTATTGCTTGTAGGCGAGAGTATAGGTCAATTTCATCTTTGTTTATACCAAATGAAAATTTTGGCATCTCACCACCTAATCGTGCGAGTAAGCCGTTAGACTCGTAGCACTCTTTTATTTTGTCGCCAATCTCTTCACTAAGGTCGAGTATGAAATCGAGATTACCAGATAGGTCGATACATATAGGAGTGGCAGAATTAGACACTGAAAGTGCACGACCGAGTTGCTCGTAGAATACTATATCTGACTGTGTAGCTCGTCCCATGATGACAGTATCCACAGCTTTCGCATGAACGCCTTCATTGTACTGGTTGATAGCCACCATAATGCGTAACTTACCGGAAACATCGTTACCTTCTAAGTCTTGGTCGTTGTAGAAAGCGAGTCTATTCATAGGTCCATTCTCATCGTCAGAAGTAGTAGAGTAGAGGATGGCATCAGGGAAGATTCTTCTTAACTCGACTAGAGCATTCTCAATATTTCGTTTCCCGTCCGTCATTCCGATAGGCACATAGTAGATACATTTTGCATTTGGTTTCACATGTTCTCTTAGTAATTGCTCGCTGTCGTCAGATTTTAGTAAGTTAGCCATTATTGCTTTTAGTTCGGTTAGATACTCTTCTTTTTCTTTAGCTGTATGATGCGAATTCATGACTTTTTCTTCTAGTTCGGCAAGATAGCCTCTTAGCTTTATTCTACTGAAATAATACTTGGGCTCTTTAAGTGCGCCGTCGATGAGTGCGTCCGCAAGGTCGTATCTATATACCACACTGTTCGCAAATATTGGAAGTTCTTCATTCTCGTCAATACTATCATCTACCATTTTCTCGACTAGACTAGTTGGTGCTACATCCATGGCATAATGAGTACCTTTATCTCGAATGGTGTAGGCAGACATACCTAGTACGTATGCGTTCTCGTGTGTCTCAATCAACTCAGCAATTCGCTGACCCCAGATTGGTGCACCAGTGTGATGAAATTCGTCCACTATTAGATAGTTGAATTCTATAGAGGATATCTCATCTCTATTTTTATTTACGAATGACTGGTAAGTAGTGAATTCGATATTTACTTTATCTTCAAGCTCGTATTCCTTGATAATCTGCTTTACATGTTCGATAATAGCAAGCGTTGGGGCGACGAATAATATTTTCTCTGGGTAAACATCAAGTGCTAGTTGGAGAGCCACGAAACTTTTCCCTGTGCCAGTAGCTTGTACGATAGAGGCTATGTTTTGTCCTTCGTCAAAAGCCTCTTTTATACTTTCATATGCTTCGAGATTGTGATGATATAGTTCGAATTTCTTACTCATGATACACCTCGATTCTGACAGGTGATTTGCTCTTGGCTAGGTCAAAGAGAAGGACGACTTTATCGCCTTTATGAATTTTTGCGTTTTCTGTGTTCTGAGGCTCTTCGTATTTTATAATTTTACCTTTAATTTCGACCATAAAACCTATTTTATGTTTGTGTAGTTCTAGAACTGGCTCCCCACCAATTAATTCATCGGGGAGATATACTTCACGAACAATTCCTATAGCTTTTTTCATTCATACTCCTAATTATCTTAATTATAACAAAACATATAGTGTAAGTCAAGATTTGTTTTCATAAAATAGACTTATATAATTTGACTTATTTTTTTTGCTTTGTTATAATTTTTTTATGGATTTAACCAAGGCAGAAATTAAGAATTTGAAAGATAAAAAATTTAGACAACTAAATTCTATATTTTTGCTCGAAGGAGAGAAATTCTGTGCCGACGCAGTGAAAGCGGGTATTCACATACAATATACAATTACTGCTGATAAAAATCTAATAGGTTATCCTAATATTCGTGTAGTCAATGAGAGAGATTTCAAAACTCTTTCTAATACAATTACACCACAGAATGTCATCTGTGTGTGTAAAGTCAAGGAGCCTCCGCCTATTGTTAAGGGCGATAGCCTCGTACTAGATAGGGTGCAAGACCCGGGAAATGTTGGTACACTAATACGAAGTGCATTGGCATTTGGTATAAAAAATGTGATTTTATTAGATAGTGCAGACGCCTATTCGGACAAAGTTATTCGTTCGTCAGCTGGTGCAATTCTGAAAATGAATGTTTATAAGGTTTCTAATGCTGAATTTACAAATAATATTACACATTATTCAGATGAGATTTTAGTGGCAGACATGCAAGGCGAGAATTTAGCCAAGTTAAGATTAAAAACAAATAGAATAGCAGTTGTCGTAGGTAATGAAGGACAGGGCGTTTCTAGCGAGTTAAAGAGACTTGCGACCACAATCATCTCTATACCGATGACTAAAGAGATAGAGAGTTTAAATGTGGGTGTCGCAGGTAGCATAATAATGCAAAAAATTTTTGAAATAAGAGGTAAATAAATATGTCAGGACATAGTAAATGGAATAATATCAAGGGTAGAAAAGAGAAATCAGATGCCGAGCGTAGTAAGATTTTCACGAAAGTCGGTCGTGAAATAATGGTGGCAGTCAAAGAGGGTGGTTCAAATATCGATGCTAATAGCAAACTAAAGATGGCTATAGCGAAGGCTCGTCAATATAATATGCCCAACGATAGAATTAATAATATTATCAAGAAGAATAGCGAAGTCGATAATTCAAATTTTGTGGAGCAAACATATGAAGGTTATGGCGTAGGCGGGGTGGCTGTCATTGTAAAGTGCTTCACAGATAATAAGAATCGTACTAGTAGTGATGTTAAGTATGCGTTTGATAAATTTGGCGGTAGTCTAGGTTCGGCAGGATGTGTGTCATATATGTTCGATAATAAAGGCGTAGTGGTTGTTGAGAAGAACGAAAAATTCGATTCGGATTCTGCTATGGAGTTAGCCATAAATATGGACGCACTTGACTGCGAAGATGATGAAGTGTTCACAATTTACACTGAGCCTAATGCAACGAGCGTGAACGACTTGGTATCAGCCTTTGAAGATGCAGGATACACTATACTTTCATCTGGTGTAGAGATGATTCCGCAGAATTATATTACTCTTGCCGAACACCAGTTAGAGACATTCAATAAAATGATAGATAAACTCAATGATAGTGATGATGTCATTGATGTAATACACAATTTAGAGGAGAATGATGGAAACTAAAGATAAACAACTAGAGATAATTAAAGCCTTAGGAGACAATAGAAGTAAATTGTCCGCATTATTTTCACTATATAATACTTCTCTAATAATGGCAGAGCAAGATCGTGCAGATTTGACTTCGTATTATGAACAGATGATAGATTTCAAGAATGATATCAATTCTATTAATCTCGTCATATCTAGTGCCAAGAAGAGCGAGCGAGAAGAGGCTTATACTAAAAATAAATCCAAGATTAAAAAGATAGATACACAAATGAATTCTGTGAATAATGATTTCAATAACTCATGCAAAAAATATAAATTAGCATTGCAAGAATGTGGTTCACTTAAGACAGAATATAAGCACGCAGTAAGTGAATTGTGCAAAGAATTTAAAGCTACAATGGACGAGAATACTCCTGCAATAGTGATAAAAGGCTATAAACAACAGGTCAAACTCATTCGTGCGATATTAGATAGAATTGAGTTACTAATTTCAGATTATAATGTGAAACGCAATAAGGTAGATGAAGATACCACTCGTTTCAGTGAACTTTATACAAGTGTTAATGATTTAATTAATAAATTACAGACCATAGCATAGGAGAGCGTATGCGTATTTTAGGTATAGACCCGGGCTACAATATTATAGGATATGGCATAATTGAGACCAATGGTTGCAAGGTGGTAGATTATGGAGTTATTACTACGCCTAAAACCATGAAAATTAGCAGTAGACTCATGACTATATATCAAGCAACTTGTGAACTAATGGAGACATTTAAACCAGACCAAGTGGCTTTTGAAGAACTTTTTTATAATACTAATATCACTACAGGTATTCCGGTAGCAGAAGCAAGGGGTGTGCTTATCACTGGTTGTAAACAATACACAGACAATATGTACGAATATACGCCCTTACAGATTAAACAAGCACTTACAGGAAATGGTAGAGCGGAGAAAAAGCAAGTGCAGTTCATGGTAAAGAATATTTTAGGTCTATCCGCAGTGCCTAAGCCAGACGATGCGGCAGACGCACTAGCTGTAGCCCTATGCCATATGCAGACCAGCAGTGTTATGAGCGATAATAGTATTTAAGGAGAAAGTATGAGACCACCAATAATAGAATTTTATAAAGACGCAGGCACAATAGGAAAAGAAGTGTATCATAAGATCAATACGAGATTTGCAAAAATTATAGAAGAAATTGAGAAATTGAATATTGATACAGCTTTATTTGCTTTTCCTAAAGAATTCCCAGAAGATATAAAGAAAAAAATGAAATTATTATATAAGAGCGAGACGGCAAGTTATGATTATCCAATTTATGTTTATGATAATAAATTCATTATAGTTAATATCCCTATAGGTGCACCTTTAGCGATAGGACTTATGGAAGAATTGGGTTTTCTAGGTATTAATAATTTCTTTGCATGTGGCTCAGCAGGACTAATCAATCCTGAAATAGATAGCACTAATTTTCTTTTGGTAAATAGGGCTATTCGAGACGAAGGTTCTTCTTATAAATACGAAAAACCAGCCGTATATACTTATACTGATAAAGTTTTGACAGAAAAATTAGCCGATTATCTAAGCTCAAATAATATAAACTTTTTGCCCGTTACTACATGGACGACAGATGCTTTTTTTAGAGAGACTCCAAATTGCATCAAAAAACGACTTAAGCAAGGTGCAGTATGTGTAGAGATGGAGTGTGCTAGTTGGTGTGCAGTAGCTAGGTATCGAGGGTATAGATTTGCTCAACTTTTATATACTGGAGATGTCACTAAACAGGGCAAATGGGGTGGCTTCCGTGATAAAACAGAGAGATATAAATCAAAATATCAAATACTAGATTTGATGATTAACTTTGTTGTTGATTTTATTAAGAATAAAGAATAAAGGATAAATATGATTAATTTTATTAGAGGTATTTTAAGAGATAAAGATTACGACACTATCACGGTTGAATGTGGTGGTGTTGGTTTTCAGATACTTTGTACGAATAGTTGTATGACCAATCTTCCTAATCTCGATGAGGAAGTGAAGATATATACATATATGCATATACGTGAGGACGAGATGTCACTATATGGTTTCGTTAGTCCTGAAGAAAAAAAATTGTTTCTTCAGCTCATTACCGTGAGCGGTGTGGGTAGCAAGACCGCAATTCAGATACTGTCTGCCGAGCGAATGAGTGCGATTATTAGTAGTATCATCAATGAAGATACTAAAGTAATCGCGAGTTGCAAGGGTATAGGTAAGAAGATAGCCGAGCGAATAATACTCGAACTAAAAGATAAGATTAAACCATTTGATTATATCTTACCGAATGAAAGTGTCATTAAAGATACTGCGGTCAACAATCAAGCGATAGAGGATGCGGTGGCGGTACTGACGACATTAGGACTATCGAAGAATAGAGCGACCGAACTTGCTCGTGAATGTGCTGGCGACACTGACACAGCCGAGCAGATAGTAGCAAAAGTGCTACACAATATGGGTTAATAGGAGAAGGTATGAAAAATATTCTAATCACTGGAGCAGCATCTGGATTAGGCAAAGAAATTGCCAAATTATTATCTACTGAGAAACTAATTCTCGTAGATAAAGATGAAAAAAAATTGAAGAAAATAGCAACGAATCTAAATTGCGACTATAATGTTTGCGATCTAACGAAAATAGATGAAGTTAAGGCTTTAAAAGAAAAATTATATAATAGCAAAATAGATGTATTGGTTAATTGTGCAGGTGTGTGGAGCAAAGGCGAATTGTCACAACTTGAGAGCGAACATTTTGCTAAAATGAATACACTAGAGCGAATTAAATATGTCCTTGATACCAATACATTCGGAACTATTGCAATGATTACAGAATTTGCTCCATTTATGATGAAAAATAATAAAGGTCAGATTATTAATATTAATTCACAGAGTGGAGTGGAGAGAGAAGAATTTTGTCCTATCTATAATACATCAAAGCATGCAAGTTATGCTTATAGACTATCTATTCAGCGTGACCTAGCAAAACACAATATAAAAATAACTGATGTTTGTCCGGGATTAATGCAGACTGATTTATTCTCTAATGCAGATGATGCACTACCAGCAGAGGTTATGGCAACGCAAGGGTTAAAACCACAAGCTGTCGCAAAAGTCGTAAAATACCTTATTGACTTACCAAGCGAAATTACGATACCAAGTATAGAAGTAAGACATATCAAAAATTATTAAGGAAAAATTATGAATATAAAAGATACTTTTGATAATGAAGCGAGCGAATATGACTTCACTAGTCGTGCGGTCAATCTTTATTTTGATGAACCGCTTGATTATCTGGTAGATTGCATA